>CAMDQF010000099.1 GCA_945905745.1 Litorilinea aerophila | reverse complement strand
CGTGAGATCAACCGACGATCTCACGTTTCTCGTTTCACCATTCTGGCCTTTCCGTGTTCTACATCAGCGCTGCGCCATCGGCACATAGTCCCTGCCTCGTTCGCCCAGGTAAATCTGGCGGGGACGGGCAATCTTCTGGTCCGGATCGTCCACCATCTCGGCCCACTGGGCCAGCCAGCCGGGCGCGCGGCCCAGAGCGAAAAGCACGGGGAACATATCCACCGGGAAGCCCATCGCCTGGTAAATGATGCCGCTGTAAAAGTCCACGTTCGGATAAAGCTTGCGGGAGACGAAATAATCATCTTCCAGGGCAATCCGTTCCAGTTCAATCGCGATATCCAGCAGGGGATTGCGCCCGGTCACCTCAAAGACTTCGTAGGCCACTTTCTTGATGATACGGGCACGGGGGTCGTAATTCTTGTAGACCCGGTGACCGAAACCCATCAGCCGCACTTCCCGATTTTTTACCCGTTCGATGAAGCTGGGGATATTGTCAACCGAGCCGATCTCCCGTAGCATCCGCAGCACAGCCTCGTTGGCCCCACCGTGCAGAGGGCCGTAGAGCGCCGCAGCCGCGCCGGCCATGGAACTGTAGGGGTCAGCCTCGCTGGAGCCGATGCTGCGCATGGCCGAAGTAGAGCAGTTTTGCTCGTGATCCGCATGAAGAATAAAGAGCACATCCAGAGCGCGGGCCAACACCGGGTTGACCTGATAGTTGCTCTGGCCCATAAAATCGAGCATATAGAGAAAATTGCCCGCATAGCCCAGTGTGCTGTCCGGGTAGTTGTACGGACGACCGATCCGATGGCGATAGGCAAAGGCGGCCACCGTGGGCAGCTTGCCCATAATGCGGTAAATCTGCTTCATCCGCACTGCCGGGTCGTGAACCTGTTTGGCCTCCGGGTGCAGGGTGGACATAGCCGCAATCGCGCTGACCAGAATGCCCATCGGATGGGCGTCGTAGCGGAAGGTCTTGAGCAGGTCTGTCAGGTTTTCGTGGATGTAAGTGTGGCGCATGATGCGCCCTTCCCAGTGGGCCAATTGGTCGGCAGTGGGGAGTTCGCCGTGAATAATCAGATAGGCCACTTCCAAGAAACTGCTATGCTCGGCCAACTGCTCGATGGGATAGCCCCGGTATTCCAGGATACCGTTGTCTCCGTCGATGTAGGTGATCCGGCTCTTGCACGAAGCGGTATTGGTAAAGCCCGGATCGTAGGTCATCATGCCAAAATCATCCGCCTGCACTTTGATCTTGCGCAGATTGATGGCGTTGATGGTCTCGTCCTGGATGGGAACTTCGTAGGTCTCGCCGGTACGGTTGTCTGTGATTGTGAGAGAATTGCTGGGCATTTGCACGCTCCTTTGCTTGGCGCGGGGGTGTTGTATTACGGAGTTGATAGTGGATGAGCCTTATTCAGTGACCAGTGACCAGTGAACAGTTATCAGTCGATCTGCGCGACACCACTGATAACTGTTCACCGATTACTGCTCACCTCTTTTTATTCAAAGTAACGCCGAAAACGCCCGGCCATCTCCACCGGCAGACGGCCCAACATCCGGGTTCCGTCTGCGGTGTATTCCTCTTTGTCCACGTGGCCGTACTCGTGAAAGCGGTTGACCAGCTCACTCTGGGCATAGGGAATCAGCAGCCGGACAGGAACCATCGCCTGACGCAGCCGACTGGCTACGGCTTCCATCAGATCGGCCACGCCTTCGCCGCGCAGCGCGCTCACCAGCACCGCGTTGGGATAGGCTTGCAGCGCCTGGGCCAGCCGTTCCTGCACCGCCGGGTCGTCCCGATCCAACAGATCTGCTTTGTTCAGCGCGGTGACTACAGGCTTGTCGCCTGCGCCCAACTCCTCCAACACCTCTTCCACCGCGGCCACCTGCTCATCCGCGTTGGGATGCGAGATGTCCACCACATGGACCAGCAGGTCGGCCTCGTTGATCTCTTCCAGCGTGGCCCGGAAGGAGGCGACCAGCGCAGTGGGCAGCTTTTGGATAAAGCCGACTGTATCGGTGAAGAGAGCCGCATGGCCGTTGGGCAGATCCACCCGCCGGGTGGTGGGGTCCAGGGTGGCGAATAGCTGATCCTGGGCTGCGACACCCGCATCGCTGATCGCGTTCAGGAACGTACTCTTGCCCGCGTTGGTATAGCCCACCACCGCCACCACCGGCGTAGCTGACTGGCGCCGTTTTTCCCGGTAGCGTTCCCGGTGGTTGCTGATATCTTCCAACAGCCGCTTGAGATGGGCAATCCGTCGCCCGATCTCCCGCCGGTCCACCTCCAACTGGGTTTCGCCGGGGCCGCGCACACCGACACCGCCGCTGGCCCCGCCCGCCCGCCCGCCCGCCTGACGGGCCAGATGGGTCCAGGCCCGGGTCAGCCGGGGCAGCCGGTATTCGTACTGGGCCAGCTCCACCTGCACCGCGCCCTCGCGTGTCTTGGCGTGGCGGGCGAAGATGTCGAGAATTAGGGCTGTGCGGTCCAGCACTTTGATCTGATCGCCCAGCGCCTTTTCCAATTGGCGCTGCTGGCGGGGCGAGAGTTCTTCATCGAAGAGTACGACATTTACGCCCGTCTCCGCCACCAGCGCGACCAACTCTTCCACTTTACCAGAACCGATGAAAGTGGCCGGATTGGGATGCTCCAGCTTTTGCGTAAGCTGACCGAGTACGGCCAAGCCGGCCGTGTCGGCCAGCAGGGCCAGTTCGGTCAGGGAATCTTGCATACTGAGCAGGCCGGGTTCGCCGTCAAACTCCACGCCGACCAGCACTGCACTTTCGCCGGGCTTGTCGACCAGAATCAGCCCGGTGTCGTCGCGGACAGTCGAGCCAACGGCAATGGCCGCCCCGCCGTAGTTGTCCACTGGGGTTATACCGCCTGCGCGGTTTTCGTGATTGGCAATAGCCATAGATGTGTCTCAATTCTTTACAGCATCGCTCACCACAGACTGGCAAGTGGGATACGATGACGTTTCATGCAGATTGACAGGGGTGTTCTCCATAACCACATTGGACTAGCGCCGGTTGAGTAGGCTGGTGCTTTTCCCAGCCGTATCGAAACCAAGCGGGTAGGCCCCAAACTGTTCGTTGACCCGTTCGCTTGATTTCGATACGCCTCGAAGACTCGGCTACTCAATCAGCGCTCACTGATCCAACCCCTATAGAAAATTTCTCTTGCTTATTCTATCCACATTTCATCACCGCTCCATTACTTCAATATAGCGGCTCTCCACCCAGCCGGGCGACGGCTCGATAACTTGCCTCCATTGCCCATCTGCGCTGAGAGCCACCAGAACCAAAGTTTGTCCGGCCACCAGTGTTTCGACGGCGGGAGAATCGCGCTGGGGTTGGGCATGCACTAGCGTGCCAGCCTGTACCACCTGACCGAGACCGGCCCCCAGATAGAGACCGGCAAAGGTCACAAATTCGTTGCTGACCCACCCGGCCACGGGCGCTGTGATGTGGGACCAGCCGCCATCGTCGCTGAAACCATCCACCGAGACTGTCGCACCCAATGGGCCGACTTTGCCCAGCACATCCGCGTTCAGGTCGGGCGCAGCCCGCACATTGAGCAGATCGGCCTCAATGCGTGCCTCCTGGGGTGGCGGATAGCGCTGGGCCAGGGCCGTCGCTGCGCTGGCTGGCGAAGGGGGCTGCCATTCCGCTTCTACGGTAGCTCCTGGAAGTCCAACGACCAGATTCCAGCCCGATTCCAGCCAGCCCCTCTGCCAGGCAATGCCCGCCCCAACCATCACAATGGCAACCAGCAGCGCCGCCACCGATAGCCGCCCCCATTGTACACCAATTCGGCCAAAAAAGGCCCGTCTGGTATCGCTGCGATTGATGGTAGCCCGATAGGCCGGCGGACGTTTCTCTGCTTCGGCAGGCCATAAGGTTTTTATGCCCTTCACGAAAGAATGCCAAAAGGCGAGGAACCAGCTTTGATAAACAGGCACGGCCCGCACCTTCAGCGCTTCGGCCCAGGCATCCACCGCCCAGGTCGCTGCTTCGGCAGAAAAGGCGTAGCGATCCTGCAAACGTCGGGCCAGCCGTTGGCGCAGCGCACTATCGGCCTGCTGCCCAACCAGCCTGATCAATTCCGTCGGAACGCCAAAGCGCTGGGCATGGACAAGCACGAAAATCTCCATTTCGTATTGGCCGCACAGGTCGGCAAGCAGGGCTTCCGTGCGTGGGGGATCGGCCAGCAGCCCTGGCCCATATTGGCGCAGCAGGCTGATCAGTTGACGGCGGGGCTGGGGGTTCATAGGCTAAAAGCGAATTTCGCCTTCCCGCTGGCCGAAGTGGAGACGTGTGCCAGAGGAGAGGGTGACAGTCTGTCCGGTCAGCACATCAAAGGTCGTCCCATCCTGCTCCCGACTCACCCACTTGTCGCCGGTTAGATTTTGCAGCCCCCAAATCTGGGGATTGCGGGGATGCTGGACGACCTTTGCCACAGCCGATCGGAAGTTGTACTGTTCCCGCTCGTCCAGGTGGTGGGGAAAAAGCAGGGTGTCGTGGTTGAGCAGGACGATCTCCCGGTTCAGCCGCATCCGGGGCGGCAGGTGGGGGATGCGGTTGCACGACCAGCAGGGATTGGGCGTTCCGCCATTGGCGCGCACGGCCTCGCTGTCATAGAAATTCTCCGCGCCGCAGTGGGTGCAATAATAAATTGAATCGCGCAGACGCACCAGCCCAGCCCGCCATTCGCTCTCCCGCACCCGCCCGTGGCTGGGGTCGGCCAGACCGGTGGTGAAGGATCGGGTAAAAAGCTCGCGCAGAAAGGCCGGGTAGAGGGGCCAGAGGGCCAGGGCGTTATCGTGATAGCCAGGCAGGGGGCGGTTGCGGTCGTCGGTCGGATGGAAGATAAAAAGCGGGTCCGCGCCGTAGAGCCGGGTCATGGCTGGCAGATCGAAGCAGCGGATGTCAGCTTCCCGCGCCCCTTCCAGCGGGTGGTGGTTCATCAGCATATAAAAGAGCAGCACAGCCAACGAAAATAGGTCGGTCTGGCTGCTGGGTGCAGCCTCGCCTCGCACAATCTCCGGGGCCATAAAACGGGCTGTCCCACCGATACCCCCGCCAGTCTTGCGGTCAATCCCCACATTGTCGTTGTCACAGATACGCACTTCACCGGTCTTGGGGTCGAAGAAGACATTGCCAAAGGAGATGTCCCGGTAGCAGAGTCCTTTGGCGTGGAGCAGAAAATAGCTCTGGGCCAGCTCAAAGCCAGCCGTGACCAGGGAGCGGAAGCTGGGGTTGACCCGGCGCATGACCAGATCGACGATGCCGGAAAAGCGCTTCTCGCGCAGGGGCATCAGATAGCCAAAACCCGCCACCTCCCCGCTGCGCACCAATTCCTGGGGCCAGAGAAAGCGGTCGCTGGGGGGGCCGGCGGCGATAGCGTCGCTCAGCCGCTGCTCCAACTGCCGGTCCTGGCCCAGGTAGTGGGGATAGAACCATTTGAGCGCGACTGGTGTCTGGGAATGGCCCTTGGCCGGATCGCCCAGCCGGGCCGCGTAGACTTCGCCCTGTCCCCCGCCACCGATCAGGTGGTCAACAGTACAGAGGGCCTGGGAGGTCTGGGTGCGGACGGTTTGGTTGGATTGGAGGAGTTGATTCATATCTGCGCGTCGGGTTTCAATGGTTGCACCGACTGTTCGGCTCGCAGGCTCTGGGGGAAATCTTCATTGTGCGGAGATAGCAGGCGGACAAGCGATTGAATCAATAGCTCCTCAAGTGAGAGGCCAGAGGCGATAGCTGTCTCTTCGGCACGTCGATAGACCGCTTCTGGTAGGGTAAATGTAATCGTTCGATCTGTCACAAGTATTTCCCTTTGGACTGCGCCAGAGCCTTCCCCTTTGCCATCCGCACCAGATGCTCCAAATACATGTACTGTTCCCACTCGGCGTCTTCTACGGTCAAGCCTTCTTCTCGATTTTTATCCAACAGAAAGTCGATTCGCGCCTGGAAAACATCCGAGGGCCGAATCGCCAAAATTGCTTCTGGTAAAGGGAGGCTGGCCAACAACTCCAACGTATCAGCGATATTGAGTGTACTTGTCTGCATCGCATTTCCTTCATTTCCAACGAATAATATAGGCAGTGTAGCATATCCGTTCTGCCATCGCAATCGTTCGGAGCCAGCCCGCCGAATCAATTCGGCGGCTGCTATGGGAAACCCGTTGAAACGGGTTGGGATCAGGTCGCAGTGCGTTTCAACGCACTTCCCGTATCAGGCGTCGGTTTCAACCGATGCCGTGACCATCGCAATCACCCCGCCACGTGAACTGCCAATGCCACCGAAATGTCATCCCCGCTGCCCGCCGCCGAGGTCTGGGAGAGCCAATCAGGAAGCGCTTCGCCCACGGCGGCCAGCCCATCGGCGCGGATCGCAGCCAGCAGATCAGCCCCCACCTGCTCGAAGGAGGCGCTGTCTACAAAAGAGTTGGTGTAGCCGTCGGTAGAGAAGAGCACCAGGCTGGGCGGCTCGCCCAGCACAGGCTGAAAGGCCAGCCGCATACTGGCTTCGGCATTTGCCATACACAGAGAAGTCGTCTCGTTGCCCAGCAGCCGGGCATCCGCAGGCAAAGCCGGGCGGCTGACTGTGCCATCCGCGGCGACGGTCAAAATATCACCGTCGCCCAGTTGCAGGTAGAGATGGAAATTTTCGGTGAGCAGGCCGGCGATCAGTGTCGCGCCGTAAGGGGAGAGAGAGTTGGCGGGTCTGTGTACTTCGTTCGTGAGCGGCGGGCGGAGTTCATCCACGGCAAACGGGTAGCGGCGGGTATATCGACGCACCCCCTCTTGCCAACGGCGCACCAGTACTTTGGGCAGCCACTCGTCGCAGGTGCGCTTGACCAGCGTCAAATCCACCGGCGCACCCGGGACGAGCAGCCGGGGCAGCAGATCACGCGCCAGGACACGCACAGCGGTCTTCACCGCATAGACTGCGCCGATGTGGCTGCGGGTGTAGGCCGCGCCGCCGTGACCGTCGGCCACGGCCAAGACCAGCGGCAGGCCGTTTGGCGTCCCCTGCCAGACGGCAGTCGCGTCCTGATTGACCGCGCCGCTGCGGATGTGGGCCGCGCCGCGCACACTGACCGAGAGAGTCTGCCAGCCTGGGGCAGACACAACGGCTTCCCTACCAGACATCGGTGGCGTCCGGTGCAGCCTCCGGCGCAGGGGGCAGAGGGACATTTGTGGCGGACGAGGCGTCCAGGGTCTGGCTGGCCGGAGACGAGGCCGACTGCAACACAGCCGTGGAGACCCATTTGATGTAACGGACCAGACTCTCAGCGTTGTTGGCTTGCAGGGGTTCCAGTTCCGGGTGGCCGATAAAGCGCTGGAGGGCGGCTTTGTCGGCGTCGTCGCCGATGGCAATGGCAATCCGCACAGCCTTTGTGCCCCAGGGCTTCTCCATCAACGCACGCAGCCCCGCGCTGAAATCGTCGGTGGGCTTGCCGTCGGAGACCAGCACCAGCACCGGTGGCAGGGCGCGTGCGGGCATTGCCGTCACGTCCAACTGTTCTGCCACCAGTTGCAGGGCTTTGCCCATATCGGTCACACCATCGGCTTCCAAATCCTCCCAGCGGAACTGCTCCATCGGTGTGGCCCGGGCTACATGCCACTGACTGCCGTTGGAAAACTTGACCGCCCGCACCAACACCTGCGCGTTGGGGTTTTCCCCCGCCACCTGGACCATATGGGGGATAGCCTCGCGGATGGCGTTGTTGAGCGCCTGTATTTTGCCCCGCTGCCCCATAGAGCCGGAGCAGTCAGCGATCCAGATAAAGTGTAGCGGGCGACTGGACAAGGCACCGCCAGGGAGTTTTCGTTCGATTTGATCCATTCGATACCGCCTTTTCTATTCTAAGTAGAGCCACAGATGAACGCTGATAAACACGGATAGACACAGATCATCTAGGAAAAATCCGCTTCGATCCGCCCAATCCGGGTCATCTGTATTCCACTGTTCCTATGCAATCCACTGGAAGAAGCCAAGGCGGGTCAGATCGGCTTTGAGTTCTTCCTCTTTTTGGGGTGTCAGGCTCTGCAGGGGCAGGCGTACCGGGCCGCAGTCGAAGCCCAGGAACTTCATCACCGCTTTGAAGGCAGGCACGCCGCCGTAGCTGGCAACCAGTCGGATCATCGCCACCATCTGCCCCTGATGCCTCTGGGCTGTGGCGATGTCATTGGCAGCGAAGGCACTCACAATCCGATTGAAGACCGGCGCGGCAAAGTTGTAGGTCGTGCCCACCGCGCCCTGTGCGCCCGCGGCCAAACCACTGAGCAGCATCTCGTCGGAGCCAAAGAGCAGATTGAAGCGCCCATTTTCCAGCTCGGCGGCGGCCTGGACATTGTACACGTCGTGGATGCTGTATTTGGCCCCCACCAGATTGGGGATGACCCGTCCACCGGCAGCCAGCAGACTGGCAACATCTACCTGCACGCCGGTCATTTGGGGGATGTGGTAGTAGTAGAAAGGCAGGTCCGGCGCGGCCCCGGCAATCTGGGCCATACAGCGCACATTGGCCTCCAATGTGGCCGGTTTGAAATAGAAGGGCGGCACTGCGGAGATCGCGTCCGCGCCGATTTCCTGGGCGTGGGCGGCCAACTCCTGGGCCTCGACCAGACTGGTGTGGCCGACCTGCAAGATGACGGGAACTCGGCCCCGGGTTGCCTTGACAAAGGCAGCGGCGACGGTTTTGCGCTCGGCTGTGCTCAGGGAGACCCCTTCACCCGTGCTGCCGCAGACGTATAAACCGGTGAGCTTTTGGCTGATCAAAAAGTCCACCATCGGTTCAATCAACCCCAAATTCAGGCTGCCGTCGGTGTTTAGGGGGGTGAAGGTGGCGGGAATCAGGCCGGACAGGTGGTAGTGCATCGGTTGGGACCTTTCGGGAGATGGGGGAAAGGAAAGTCAGTCCATACATTTTCAACGCAAAGGCGCGAAGATGCAAAGGAAGAAACCGCAGTTGCTTGTTCTGGTAGTAGGCTTGAACGCGAGTTGTCAGCTTGCGGCAGTCCGCACGAACCGTGCGGGTTACGATGGACGACCTGGTAGATGCAGACGTAAAAAGGGACTAGCTCGTCGCCCGTGTCCTTGTGAAACCAGCTTCGTAGATGAGCCGGAATCGCAACACATTGAAGCGGGCGGGGGTGTCCATATCCTTCTCCAGAATTGTCAATCTGCCTGATTCGGAGTACCATCCTTGCGTAGGGCAACGACTGCTGCATCGCCCAACCCAGCCAGCAGATCAGCCGTGGCGAGAATGACCGTCGTCCCGCGCAGCCCAGAGCCGATAGAGACTTCCGTCTGCTCGGCCACACAGACATCGACCAGCACGGGCATCGGTGTCAACAGGCCAAAGGGGCCAACCGCACCGATGGGATAGCCAGTGACCGCCTGCACTTCGTCCCGATCCGCAGTGGTCAGGCGCGAGACGCCCAGGTGAGCGCGCAGGGCGGCCCAGGAAATCTGGGCCGGGCCAGCCGCCAGCACCATCACATAGCGCCCTTCCTCCAGCCGGAAGAGCAGGCTGCGCACCACCTGTTCCGGGGTCTGTCCCCGTTCCGCGGCGGCCTGTTCCAGCGAAGAGACCGACCCCGGATGGGTGAAAACCCGGTGGGAGATGTGCAGGGCGGTAAGGGCGAGGGAGACGGGGGGTGGGGTTGGCATTGGATTTCCTATCGTTGCGAGTTGCGGACTGCGTATTTCGTATTTCGTAGTCAGTGATGAATAGGGACGTTTTGAGTAGAAGGTAAGTGAAAGGAAAATTTCTTTTGGCAGTAACTACAGAGCGCATTCAGCGTCGCCATCGCCACTACTTACACAATACGCCATACGGAGACTCTCATGAAAACCCTCATCACAGGCATCACAGGACGGATCGGTTCCCAATTGGCCCGCAAATTGGTGGCGGACGGCCACGACGTGCGCGGGCTGGTCTGGCCCCACGACCCGACAATCGAGCGGCTGGCCGGTCTGCCCATCGAACTGATCGAAGGCTCGCTGACCAATGCGGGCGATGTGCAAAAGGCAATGGCTGGCGTCGAGGCGGTCTGCCATCTGGGCGCGGCCTTCCAGGCAGGTGGGCCATTCACACACGACGACTATATGGAAATTAACGTGAAGGGTACATTTTACATGCTGGAGGCCGCGGTCGCCAATGCAGCGACAGTGCGCCATTTCTTTTTTGCCAGCAGCGACGCCCTCTACAGCAAATATCTCCCCGGCGGCATCCCCGACCCCATCCGGGAAGACGAATTTCCCCTGGAACCGGGCGGAATGTATGCGCTGACAAAGCTGTTGGGCGAGGACCTCTGCCGGGGTTATCTGCGCAACCACAACCTGCCCGTGACAATCTTCCGCTTTGCCATGACATTAGGCGGCGCGGAAATTCTCAACTGGCCCCAGTTCTACGCCTCCCACTACGCCAAGGCTTATGCGAACAAAACCAGCCCGGCGGCCAAAGCAGTCTATGCCCAATTGCAGGCAGCGCTTGCCGACAATCCGAAAACCCTCGTCGTGGCCAGGGACGAAAACGGCCGGGCCTACAAAAAGCACATCGCCTACGCCGACGATATTGTGGCCGGTTTCCCCGCCGCGCTTGGCAAAGCCCAAGCTGCTGGTGGCACATTCCAACTGGCCGCGCCGGAACCCTTCACCTGGGATGTGGCCGTACCCTATCTGGCCGAAAAGCTGGGGCTGCCGACCATTGACCTGCGCCTGGTCGAAGCCACGCCCACCTTCTACGAGTTTGATCTCTCGGCTGGCCGCAACATCCTCGGCTACGCGCCCAAGTTCGACATCAAACGGATGATCGACGCCGCGCTTACCTGAACCGTAGGGGCACGATAGATCGTGCCCCTACGCGATATATCGTGCCCCTACTTATCGGGGCAGCCGTTCGCTTTGAATCACAGAAGTCATAGCCGGTTGTATTTTCTGAGCGCGGCTTGCAGCCGATCGTGGGGGATGGCGTGGACTGTATTGCCATTACGTCCGGTCATGGTACGCGCGGCGACCAGCGCGTTGACAATCGCCTCCTCCGTGGCGAAGACCGTCGCCTCGAAGAGGGAGGTGATGCGGTCGTTGGGCAGAAGATCGACCTGGGCCACCGCCGCCCGTTGCCAGCCGCCCGGATTGGCCGTGGAAAAGGCCAGGAAGATATCGCCCGATGTGTTGGCCCCCATTCCACCCAGACGGCCAATGCCCAACCCCATCCGCTGGGCCACCCGTTTCAGTTGGTGGGGCAGCAACGGCGCATCCGTCGCCACCACGCCGATAATCGACCCCGCGCCCATGGGCGGTGGCCCCGTGTGGACCTCCGGCAGCAGATCGGGGATTTCCTCCCCCACCGGCACACCGGCAATCGTCAGGTGGCGACGCGCACCGTAGTTGGCCTGGACCAGCACGCCGACGGTATAGCCACCCTCCGCCTCCGCCAGCCGCCGGGACGCGCTGCCAATCCCCGCTTTGAAGCCGTGACAGATCATCCCGGTTCCCCCGCCCACCGCGCCCTCGGCCACAGGCCCGGCAGACGCGCCATCCAGCGCGGCAAAGACGTGTCCCGGCTGCACATGAAAGCCGTTGACATCGTTGAGCGTGCCGTCATAGGTCTCCCCCACCACTGGCAATGACCAGAAAACGTCGCCCTGAATCGGGTGGTAGAGCTTGCGTTCCACCGTCCAGGCGATGACCGCATCCCGCACAACGCCCACGCTGTGGGTGTTGGTGATCATCACCGGCCCTTCCAGAAAGCCCGACTCCTCCACCCAAAGCGTGCCGGTCATCTCGCCGTTACCGTTGAGCGAATGATAGCCCGCAAAGACCGGCGCGTGGACTGCTCCCCGGGGCAGAATGGCGGTGACGCCGGTACGCACGTCCGCGCCTTCTATGAGTGTGGTATGGCCGACGCAGACACCAGCCACATCGGTGATGGCATTGAGCGGGCCAGTTTCGCCGGGAAAAGGTATGCCGAGATCGCGGGCACGGGGCATGGGGGTTCTCCAGAGGGTAGTGGGTAGTGGGCCGACGGTGAAGTGAGCAGTTATCAGTGAGCAGTTATCAGTGAACAGTTATCAGTCGTGTCGAGTCTACTGGTCACTGCTTACTGCTCACTGTTCACCGCTCACTCTATTATCTGCCACACCGGGTCGTCCGTCAAAGCTCGTCGGCAGGACAGAGCGGCTACTGGTCATCCGAGGGAGGACGGAGACCGCGCTGTCGGATAAGCCGGTGGTGGTCTACTGTGCCAGCGGTTTCCGGGCGGCTCTCTCCACCGCGGCCCTGCAAATTATGGGCTACAACAGTGTGTACTCCTTCCCACCCGGCTATGCGGGTTGAGAGGCAGCCCAGTAACGACAGACACGTGAAACGTGAGATCGCTCGACGGTTTTTCACGCCTCACGCATCACGTTTCACGTATTCCCTCCTCTCCTCCTTGTTGGGCGAGCGGGCGACTCCGGGGTTGGGGTCGCCCGCTCTGTTGTTATCGAGATTGGATTCACGTATAATGTGTTCAGAAATCTTTGCAGGAATCGATGAACGAGCCGAGAGGTTAGGACGCCCGATGAATTCAGTCAAACAGATTGAGAAGCTACTGACACAAGCACTTCTCTACGGCGGCGCGATGGACTACAGGTTGTACGAGTACGAACTTGCCAACCAGATTGACACGATGCGTGAGTCCTTAATCCGCGATGGGGACGAATACATTTTTGCAGTGACCGAAAATGCAGGTTCGGTGGCAATGCTTCTGCTGGAAGCGAGTGGCGCTGGGTTTATCAACGAACAGGCACGGGACCAATTGAAAAGGTTGTGGCCTTCTCCTGCTTACGAAAATAACTTAAAACAACTACTCCGACCTGTCGCTCGTGATCTTCATCGGGGAACGATACCTCTCGATGGGGTTAAGGTCGCACGTTAATAGAAACACAGATTGCGCAGATGGCCACAGATTTTCGCGGCTAGGGACGATTCTATTTCGCCCAGAGATGGAAACGAATACCCTCTACTTCCCCCACCCAATCACCTGCTCGTTCTGAAAGCGATACTCCATCGCCACCCCCACATCCAGCCGTCGCTGACCGCTGCCGTCCCCAGCCATCACATAGACCGCCCACTCCCCGTCCCGATTGCTCAGGAAGGCGATGCTCTGTCCGTCGGGGCTGTAGGCCGGTGCGACGTCGTGGGGCAGGCTTTCCAGCAGCGCGGAAGCAGGCCGGGTCAGGGCCACCAGTCCACTGCCGTCCGGGTTGAGGGCGTAGATTTCCTGGTGATTGGCTGTGGCGTCCATCAACACAATGCGTCCGCCGTCGGGCCGCCAGGCCGGGTCCCGGTGCAGATATTCGCGGGTCAGCTCCCGGTTGACCGAATTCCCGTCTTTGTCCGCGTTCGGCCCGTCCTGGGTGATCTGCAAGCCGCTGTTGCTCTGATAGACAATCCCGGCAACGTTCCAACTGGGGGAAGTGGCTGTGTTCAGAAGGGATGCCCGGCCCGCCTTTTCTGTTACATTTTTGGTGCATGTAGGGTGCATCCCACATTGGGGGTATCAGACCTGCCAGGTTTTCCGAAACCTGGCAGGTCTCCCCTAGAAATGGGACGCACCCGTGCATGTAATCTCTGTTGACCATCCGTAGGTTTCCGTGTACAATTGACACACAACTTGTATCTTATTTTGTGCCACAGGCGTTTGTCCAGAGGAGTTTGTGATGAACCGTTTGATCCCCGCTATGCCCACTTTCCCAGCCAGTTCCATGCGCCGGGAACAGGGCGAGATTTTCCGGCAGTTGGAGAAAAGCCCGATCCTCTTTACCCATCACGGCAGCGCAGCAGGTGTTCTGGTCCATCCCGACCTCTGGAATCGGCTGATCGAATTATTGGAAGACAAGGATGACACGGCTGTAGCCCAGGAACGTCTGCTCGAAGAAGATGCTTTTGTATCCCTGGCCAAGTCCGATACGGAAATCGATACCGAATTTGCCCGCCAGGTCTCTGACTTCATCGACGCCTACCGTCCGGCTCTGGAGGCCCTGGCCAGGTGACCTATCTGACGACGGCCCAGATACTTTTTTTGCACAGCCGCCTCATCGCCGAGACCGGAGGCAGCCCTGGCGTGCGGGATGTGGCGCTGCTGGAATCTGCAGCGGCTCGTCCCCAGGCCACCTACGGCGGCGCGGACCTCTACCCGGACATCTACGCCAAAGGAGCGGCTCTGATGCAGTCGCTGGTCAACAACCATCCTTTTGTGGATGGCAACAAACGGGTGGGAATTGCCGCCACCGCCCTCTTTTTGCAGCGCAATGGCTATCGTCTGGTCGCTTCCAACCAGGAAGTGGAGGAATTCACTCTAGCCGTGGCCCGGGGCGAGCGCTCCTTTGCGGAGATCGCCGACTGACTGGAAAAACAGTCTGTGATTCAATAGTTTCAGTCAAGGGGCGGGCTGGGCGGAAGGTATGCCCGACCCGCCTTTTTCTCTGTTGACCATCTGTAGGCTTCTGTGTACAATTGACACACAGTTTGCATTGTGTTTTGTAAAACAGAATGCAGATTATGTATTGGTCAGGCAAATGCCGGAATTTTAACGCAGAGGCGCAGAGGCAGAGAGACGCGGAGAATTGCTTTGCGTCTTCCATCCTTTGCCGCTTTGCGTTGAAATAGTCGTTCCACCATCCCCTTGACCAGTACAGATTTTCGCAGATTGAATCCGTGTGAATCCGTCCTATCCGTCTCAATCCGTGTCCTTCTTTTCAGAGTAGAGTAGACCACCCATGCCCAGCAACCCCTACCGCGCCGGCAACCCAGTCGGTGGCAGCCCCGCCTTTGTAGGACGCGAAGAAATTCTGCGCGACGTGCTGCGCGTTCTCGCCAGCAGCCACGAGAACGCCATCGTTCTCTACGGCCAGCGGCGCATCGGCAAGACCTCCGTGCTGTTGGAATTGGTGAAACGGCTGGCCGCGGCGGGCCCCTACCGCCCGGTCTACTTCGATTTGCAGGACAAAGCCGCCCGCCCCCTGGCCGAAGTCCTCAGCGAACTGGCCCAGCGCATCGCCGCCGAGTTGGGCGCGCCCCCGCCCGCTCCCTGGCCGAACGACGCACTGCGACGCTTCCGAGAGGAGTTCCTGCCCGGTATGCTGGACCGCCTGCCCGCCGCCAGCTCTCTGGTGCTGCTCTTTGACGAATTCGATGTGCTGGACGGCCCCACGGAAAACCAGGCCGCGGCCGCCTTCTTCCCCTATCTGCGCGACCTGCTCACCTTCAACCCCCGGCTGCAATTTGTCTTTGTCATCGGTCGCCGCCCGGACGAACTCTCCACCCTCACTCTCTCCGTCTTCAAAGGCGTCCCCTCCCAGCGCATCTCGCTGCTGGACGAGGCCGAGACGACGCGGCTGGTACGTCTCTCCGAACCGGATTCGCTGCGCTGGTCGGATGAAGCAGTAGCCCACATCTACCAACTTACAGGCGGCCACCCCTTTCTGACCCAGCAACTCTGCCAGGAGATTTGGGTAGAAGCCTACGAGGAGAGCGACAGCCCACAGCCGGTAGCAGTGGCCGACGTAGACATCGCCGTGCCCACGGCCCTGCGCGGCGCTACCAACGCCCTGGAATGGCTGTGGAACGGACTTGGCCCTGCCGCCCGTATTGTGGCTTCGGCCCTGGCCGGTGCCGGTGCCGGTAGCATCAGCCAGGCCGAGTTGGAACGCCGTTTGCAGGAGAGTAGCATACGTATGCTCATCGGCGAATTGCAGAATGCGCCGCGCACCCTGCAAGAGTGGGATCTGATTGAACCGGCAGACGGAGGCTATCGCTTCCGGGTGGAGATGCTGCGTAGGTGGATCGCCGAGAACAAACCCCTCTCGCGTGTGCAGGAGGAGATCGACTTCGTGCAGCCCGTGGCCGAGAATCTCTTCCGGGCGGCCTACGCCTTCTACCAGAGCGGCCAACTGGCCGAGGCACTGACCGAATTGCGCCGGGTGGTGCGCATTAACCCCAACCACCTGCGCGGCAGCCAACTGCTGGCCGAACTGCTCATCGCCGAAAACCAACTGGTTGAGGCGCGCCAACTGCTGGAACGGCTCTACGAACAGAGCCCGGCTGCGACTCGCCCGCGGCTGGTGCAGGTGCTGCTCTTGCAGGCACAAGCCGCCACGGACGAAAGTACACAACTGGCCCTCTACGAGCGGATATTGGCGCTGGAGGCGAGACAAGCCGAGGCTGCCGATTTTGTCTTCACGCGACGACTTGCCCGCGTCAGCCAACTGGACAAGGCCGGCGACTATCCGGCGGCTTTGGATGCGGCGCGTCAGTTATCAATCGATTTTCCAGACCGTCAGGACAAATGGCCTGCCATCGAACGGCTGGAGCAGAAGACGCAACTGGCAGATCTCTACACGCGGGCGTTGGCTGCTTTGGAAAACAAAAACCCCGAAAAAGCGATACAGTTGTTGACCGCCGTGATTGCTCTGGAAGCGGGATTTCGAGAAGCTACGCGCTATTTGCATCTGGCTGTGACAGGGGAAGACATCGAAACTGTGCGCCATCAACTGGCGCAAGAGAGCGCAGCGCGACAGAGTCTTGACCAGACGAGCGCGGATGAAAAGAAACGGCGAGAACAGACTGAGAGCGATTTGAGAAAAGCTCTTGCTCAAAATCAGGAGGCAAAAGGGCGTATTCAGGCGCTCGAAGCCGAGTTGAATGCGTTCAAGCCAGACGGCAAAAAAGCCGAGCAATCCGGCAAGGCGCTTGCAAAGGCAAAGGACGAATCGAGGGAGAAGCCGGCCAGCACCGCCCGCCAGTACGGTGTTTTGATCGGTATCCTCATCCTCTTTGCCATCGCTTTCTGGATGTTCCAAGTGCTCCTATCCGACCTACAGGCCCGGGCCACGGCTACTGCCCAAGCCCAGGCTACTGCCCAAGCCCAGGCTACTGCCCAAGCCCAGGCTACTGCCCAAGCCCAGGCTACAGCCCAAGCCCAGGCTACAGCCCAAGCCCAGGCTACAGCCCAAGCCCAGGCTACTGCCCAAGCCCAGGCTACAGCGCAGGCTGTCATAGCCCAGCCCACGGCCACAGCGCAGGCGGCGGCAGCCTATGCCTTGATGCCGCCGTCCTTACGTGTATTGGCCGATCAATTTGGCATGATATTTGTCGAAGTCCCTGCGGGCGATTTCACAATGGGCAGCCCGGACGGCGAAGGTGATGACGACGAACACCCCCAGCACACCGTCTATGTGGACGATTATTGGATCGGCAAAACCGAAGTGACTAACGCCCAGTACGCCCGCTGCGTGGAGGCAGGCGGCTGTCCTGCACCGAATAATAACCGCTGGAATGACGGCGCATTGGTCGATCACCCGGTGACGAACGTGAGTTGGGACAACGCCGTGGCCTACAGCCGCTGGCTGACGGAGCAGAGCGGCATCACTGTGCGCCTACCCAGCGAGGCCGAGTGGGAAAAAGCAGCCAGAGGTAGCGATGGCCGGCGCTACCCATGGGGAGATGCGCAACCGAGTGCCACTCTGCTCAATTTCAGTGAAAGCAAGATTGGCACGACGACCGCCGTAGGCAACTATCCAGACGGGGCCAGCCCCTACGGTGCGCTGGATATGGCGGGCAATGTGTGGGAATGGGTGGCGGACTGGTATGACGGGGGTTATTACGCCGACGCGCCGGCGCGCAACCCGACCGGGTCGGAGAGCGGGCAGCCTCGCGTGTTGCGGGGCGGGTCGTGGTTCAACGCTGCTCCGAGTGTGCGGCCCGCCAACCGGGATAGGCACGGACCAGGCCTTCGGTACAGCGATGTGGGGTTCCGCCTGGTCGCCCCCGGCCTCTGAACTCTGAACTCTTTCTTCTTTGCGGGGGTATGGGGGGCGCAGCGCTCCCCATACCCCCAATGCCGCCGTAGGCGGCCGAATTTTTTCTATTCTACCATTTTCTGTGGTTTGCTCCCGCCCACAACAACGGATGTTGTAGTCCGAATCCGTTGTTGTCTGTATCCGTTGTTGAAGGAGTTGATAGCTCATGAACGAAGATTCTCCCTTTCAAGTAGGCAATCCGGTTGCACCGGACAAATTCCTCGGACGCCAGCGCGAATTGCGCCGCACGGCCAGCCGTCTGAGCCAGGGCGAATCCACCGCGCTTGTGGGCGAACCGCGCACGGGCAAGACCTCCCTGCTGCTCTATCTTTCTGCCCCGCAAACCCAGAGCGATCTCTACGACGATGGGGCGGAAGGACTTATCTTCTCCTATTTGGACAGCCAGAGCCTCGGTGGTCAATTTACCCCAGCCCAATTTTGGGAACAGGCGTTGCTACCGATAAAAGAACGTCTTTGCATCCCCAACCCAGAGACAGCGGTTGCCCAACAATTCGCCATCTGTCAAGAGAACGGCTATGGAACCTATACGCTGGAAGTTCTGTTTCGCCGCCTCCACGAGGCAGGGCGGCGGCTGGTGTTGCTTCTCGACGAATTTAATCTCATCCTGCACCACGCAGTCCTCAACAACGCGGAATTCTACGGCGGATTGCGTTCCCTGTCCTCCCGCTGCGCCAGCCTTTCGCTGGTCATCGCCAGCCGTCTCTCGCTGACCCGGCTCAACGCCGAAACCCTCGTCTTCAACCCCACCGGCTCGCCCTATTTCAACACTTTCACCGAACTGACTTTGACCGATTTTCCAGAGAAGGATGTGGAGGCACTGCTGCGCTGGGGAGAGGATTTTATCCCCGCTGACCGATACGCAATTCGTCGTTTGGCCGGGGGCCATCCCTTTCTGTTGCAGGCCGCGGCCGAGGCGATGGTCGATGCTCGTGCTGAAAAGCTTGACAGCGAAGAACGGCGGCAATTTGTGGCTGATCGTCTCTACCGGGAGCAACGCCAGCACTTTGCCGACACCTGGCGCAACTGGTCGCCGGAGAGCCGTCAACTCTTTACAGTGGTTGGGTTGGCGAATATGCACAATCAATTGGCTGACCGCCGCTTTCGCCTCGACAATCTGCTGGACGATATTGCCGGCTGGGGTCCGGAACTGGGCGAGATGAAACATTCAGGTCTGATTGAACCCAGCGAGACGATCCCTGGGGGCTGGAAGGTCACTCGTCAAATCATGCTCTGGTGGCTGGCTGATGAGTTGGTGCAGGCGATGCGGAGTGAATCAGATTTCAGCCAGTGGTTGAGTTCTGAGGAATTAGAGGGACGTTGGACGCGCAATCAGCGCGACCAGATGATCGAAGCAGCGAAGAATTCGGTTCAGATTGTATATCAGTTGATGGATGCCTTTACCAAAGGCAAAGGTTTTCTGGACACAATGATGGGTTAGTGAGAATGTCTTGGGTGACTGACCGCTGCACTGGCGTGATCTGTGCGCAGCGATTCGGCCAACAGCCAATCGTGACAATAGGTGGACCGGGCATCCCCTCTGCCCGGCCCGCCTTTTTGTGTTTGCCTTGCCAAAGCAGTTTCACGCCGCCCGCGCCTTCGGCCCCCAGGTGTGGCGAAAGACCCGCAGCATCAGCCCCGGCGCAAAGAGGCTGGTGGCGGGTTTGACCAGTTGGTTGACATCCAGAAAGGCGAGGCGCAGGGAGCGATCCACAGGCAAGGCGTCGATCAGTCTGTCGATGTACCAGCCACCAAAGTGTTCCGCCACTCCTCGCTTTTTGTCGCCCCCACTGCTGACTGTTTCGGGCCAGCCGCGGTCTGCGCCGGTGGCCAGCAGCCAGGCCCCGTCGGTGATGGCGCTGAATTTGGCCAGACAGCGCTGGCCCACCCCGTCCAGATTGCCCTGGCCGGCCTCTATCTCCTCGCCCAGCACCAGCGCAGACATCGCGGCCACCGTCATCCCCTGGCCGTAGATGGGATTGAAGCCACAGAAGGCGTCGCCCAATACGACGTAGCGGTCAGGCCAGCGGCTGAGCTTTTCGTAGTGGCGACGGCGGCTGTCGGTGCCTCGATAGCCGTAGGCTTTGGTCAGCGGCTCGGCGGCCTGGACGGCTGCGAAGAACTCTGACCCCAAAGAGCGGGCAAAAGCCAGAAAGCCCTCGTCATCGGTGGGCGGATAGTCTTTGTTGGCCCCGGCCATCATCACACACCAGGTGTTGTTCTCCTCCGGGAAGATCAGCCCGCCCCTGGGGTCGTGGGGTGGGTTGGCGGTGATCAGCAGCATACGCCAGTCGGCCTGGAAGTTCTCAGGTGGGCGATAGCGGCGGGTGACATAGCCCAGAAAGGAATTGACGCTGCTCTCTACCGGTTTGTCGTAGCCCAGCCCAACCAGCCATTCAGGCGTAGGTGAGCGGCGGCCCAATGCGTCCACCACAAGGTCGGCGGTCAGGGCTTCGGTGGGGTTGTCGCTATTCTTGTGGGCAATCTGTACGCCGATGACCCGGCTGCGACCCTCGTCGCTTTCCAGACCGGACACTTCCACATTTTCCACAAAACGTACCTGGCTGAAGCCGCGCAACCGGCGGCGCATTCTGGCCTCCAACAGTGGGCGGCTGCAACTGATCAGCGTCTGGCCTGTGGGAAAACGGGAGAGCCAGCGACCGCGCAGGCGCAGGGCCACATCGTTGATGGTATCAAAGGGGATGGCACCATCGGCAATCAACTCATCCCGCAGACCGGGGAAAAGTGCGTCGAGTATCTGGAGTCCTCGCAGCAGCATTGTGTGGTACTGGCGGGATTGGGGAACGCCGGAACGTTCTTCCGGCCCATCGGGCAGGCTGTCCCGTTCCAACAGCAGCACTTCGTCGAAGTGGTCGGCCAGGACACGGGCAGTCCACAGCCCGGCCACACTGCCGCCCAGGACAATGGCACGTTTGGTTTGGCGGTTCATCGTTCCTCTACTTTGTGAAATGAAGCAACTGAATGAGGAGATTGTACCGCCAATCCCTCTACTCAACAATTTCATTCAGACCATCAGGTAGACACTTGCACTCTGGCCCCGCTTGCGCTACGCTATCCCCATTGCCATGATCTTTCCTCAACCAAACCTCAGGAGGACCCAATGAAAATCACCCGCATCGACCAGTTCTTCCCCCGCCCCCGCACCCGTCTGGTCAAGATCACGACCGACAACGGGCTGGTGGGCTGGGGCGAAACGACCCTGGAAGGCAAGCCCAAAAGCGTCCACGCCGCGGTGGAGGAGCTGGCCGATTATCTGATCGGCAAAGACCCCCTGCGCATCGAGCACCACTGGCAGCATATCTATCGCTCGGCCTTCTTTAAGGGCGGCAATGTGCTGATGACCGCTCTCTCCGGCATCGACCAGGCCCTCTGGGACATTGCGGGCAAATACTACGATGCACCGGCCTATGCGCTGATGGGCGGCCCCGTGCGGGATCGCATCCGGGTCTACGCGCACTGGGGCATCCGGGATATGACAGACGAGGGGCTGGCCGCCTCCAAAGCGCGCCTGGAACATCTGCAAAAGAGCGGCTACACCGCCTACAAATCGGGGCCAGGGGGTAAATGGCGTG
>CAMDQF010000098.1 GCA_945905745.1 Litorilinea aerophila | reverse complement strand
GATGCTGTCCAGATCGTCGTCGTTGTAGAAGTGGATGACCAGGCGGCCGCTGCCGTCCTGTTTGCGTTCCAGGCTGACTTTTGTGCCCAATGTAGAGCGGAAACGGCCTTCCAGCGCGGTCAAATGCGCCTGGTTTTTCACGGATTCGTTGGCCGTGGGCGGGGGAGGCGCTGGTTCGAGCAGACGGCGCACCAGCATTTCGGTCTGGCGCACAGTCAATTCCCGGCCCACCACCTGTTCCAACGCCGCCTCCATCGCCGGCTGCGCGGGCAGGGAGAGCAGGGCGCGGGCGTGTCCCGCGCTGATCTGCCCGTCGCTGAGCGCGCCCTGCGCAACCGGCGGCAGCCCCAACAGACGCACAGTATTGGCTACGGCGGAACGGCTCTTGCCTACCCGCGCCGCCACCTGCGCCTGGGTCAGCCCAAACCCGGAGATCAACGAATCGTAGGCCGACGCCTCTTCCAGCGGGTTGAGGTCGGCCCGCTGTACATTCTCCACCAGCGCCCATTCGAGCAACTGTTGGGTCGAAGCCTCGCGCACGATGACCGGCACACTCTCCAGCCCGGCCTGTTGCGCGGCCCGCCAACGGCGCTCACCCGCAATCAGCCAGTAGCGGTCGGGCTGGTCCAGACTCTCTGTCACAATCAGCGGCTGCAGGATGCCGTGTGCGGCAATGGACGCGGCCAATTCGGCCAGCGTCTCCGGGTTGAAAATTGTGCGCGGCTGCTGGGGGTTGGGCAGAATCTCGGCCACAGCCAGCAGCCGGATGCCGCCCGCCTCAGCCTGGCGGATGAGCGTCTCCCGTTCCTGCACCGCGGCGGCGGACGAATTGGTGATCAGCGCGCCCAGACCCCGGCCCAGACCGCGCCGTCTGCCTGGATTGTTCTCGGTCATGGCTACTGGCCCTCCATCCGTTGCAGAAATTCAGCGGTCAGCGCGGCGTAGGCCAGCGCGCCCGCGCTCGTCGGCGCATAGCTCACAATCGTCTGGCCGTAGCTGGGCGCTTCGCTCAGACGCACATTGCGCGGGATGATCGTCTGGAAAATCTCGTTGGGAAAGTGGGCCTGCACCTCGGCCACCACCTGCTGGCTCAGGTTTGTGCGCGCGTCGTACATCGTCAAGACAACGCCGGCCACACGCAGCCGGGCGTTCAGCACCTCGCGCACCTGGCGCAGGGTTTCCAGCAGCATACTAAGCCCCTCCAGCGCCAGGTATTCGCACTGCACGGGGATAATCACCCCGTGGCTGGCTGCGGTCAGCCCGTTGATGGTGAGCAGCCCCAGGCTGGGCGGGTCATCAATCAGAATGTAGTCGTACTTGTGGGTCACGGCGGCCAGGGCACGCGTCAATAGATTTTCGCGGGCGAGCAGACCGGCCATCTCCACTTCGGCCCCCGCCAGGTCTACGCTGGCCGGGGCCAGGTCTAGCCCCACCCGGTCGGTCAGGGCGATGGCGTCCTGCACCGGTGTGCGGTCGATCAGTACATCGTAGAGGCTGACCTGCACGCCTCTGGGATCGATGCCCAGACAGGTGGTGGCGTTGCCCTGGGGATCGTTGTCCACCAGCAGCACAGATCGCCCGGCATTGGCCAAATAGGCCCCCAGATTGACGGCGGTGGTGGTTTTGCCCACGCCCCCCTTCTGGTTGGCAAAGGCGAAGATGCGGGCAGCCATCGCTTAGTCGCTCCTCTCCGTGGGCCAGGGGTGGGCGTCCATATAGGCCAGGACAACGTCGTGGGAGGGGATAGCCGCAATGCCGGGGCCTTCCACGCCAAAAGAGGCGGTCACGTTGGCATAGCGGGCCGCGTCCAACGGGTCGCCGGTCTCTTGCAGGCGCAGCAAAAAGGCTGTGGCAAAGGTGTCGCCCGCGCCGGTGGGGTCCACTTCTTGGGCCGGGCGGGGGGGCACTTGGGTCACAGAGACCGAGCCGTCGGCCTGCTGCTGATAGACGGTGCTGCCCTCCCGGTATTGGGTCATCACCAGCAGGGGCACGTGGGTGCAGTACTCTTCAATGATGGAGAGATCGCCGTCCACATCCTCGATGGAGAGAATCAGCGCGTCCAGATGGGGCAGAAATTCCTCCGCTGTAGTCCAGGGCGTGGGGTACACCCGCCCATCCGCGTCCCACTTGCGCATCCAGCCCTGGGGCACGGCCGCCACAACTGTCTCCTCCGGGAAGATGTGAATCATATCCGGCTCGATCTCCTGGACCAGCGGGCCGAGGAGGACGACTTTGGGATTGCGCAGGGCAGCGGGCACATCCCCGGCTGCGATGACCGCGACAGGGGTGTAGCAATACTGCACCCGACCCGCAGGGGTGTAGATGTTGGCAAAGGTGGTGGTGTGTTCGCTGGGCAGAACCGTAAGCCCACCCAGGGCTGTCAACGGGGAGAGGTCTACGTCGTTCCCGGCCCGGGTGAGGATGGTGGGATGGCGCCCCAGACTGGCGGCAGTAGCCGCGGCGAAGCTGACTGTACCGCCCAGCACATACTCTGTGGTAGTCGGATCGGCGGTTGGGATATCCCGGGTGACGGTACCGATGACCAGGAAGTCGATAGGCGAAGGATCGTTGGTGGGCATAGGATGGGGTTCAGGTTTGCGGTGGCAGAGAAGTTCGACTTTTTCTGAAAAGTCGAACTTCTCCGTGATCGGCTATAAAAAAGCCCACCCGATCCAGTCGGGTGGGCTTCATTGTACTGTCTGCCGGGCTATTTGAGCAAGATTTGGATTTTGCGCCGGGTATCTTCGCCGATGCTTTCCGTGCGGACCTTGGGGTGGTTGCGCAGCGCGATATGTATCAGTCGCCGCTCGTTGGCAGGCATAGGCTCCAGAGCCACCGATTTGCCTGTCTCTACCACCTGATCGGCCATACGCAGAGCCATCTGGGCCAATTTATCGGCCCGGCGATCCTTGTAGCCGTCTACATCCACGACGATATTGGTCCAGCGGTGCAGTTTCTGGTTGACCATCAACCGCACCAGATATTGCATACTGGACAGGGTTTCGCCGTGACGCCCAATCAGATCGCCCAGATCGTTTCCGATCAGGTTGAGGTAGATGGCTGCTTCGTCTTCATCTTCTTCCTGGCGCTGTCCGCCTTCCACCTGGGCATCCAGACCCATCAGAGAAACCATTTCCAGCAACATTTCGCTGGCCAGGGCCACTACCTCATCCCGGCCTTCCGCTGAATTATCGTAGGCGTGGTAGTCATCTCCCTCATCATCTCCGCCGCTAACCGATCCGGCAAAGTCGTCCGTCTGCTCGTCGTCGTCTTCTTCCAAATCGCCGATTTCCACTGTTTTCATCACAGGAACTGTCGGCTGGGCCACAGGGGCTGGGGCTGGTGTGGGTTTGGCGGTGACTGGCGCAGGCGTGCTTTTAGCGGTTGGGGCCGCGACACGCAAAGTCAGACGTACCCGGGCATTGGTGCTGCCAATCCCCAACAGGCCCCGGCTGCCCTCGTGCAAAACCTCAATCTCCACCCTCTCCCGGCCCACACCCAATTGGCGCAGGCCCTCTTCAATGGCTGCTTCTACGCTCTTCGCAGAAAATTCGTGGCTCTGTTCAGACATGAATATTACTTCCTTCGTCGTTTGCGCCGGGTAGATTTGCTGGTGTTTTGGGTTGATCGGCTGTCGTCGCTGTCGTCGCTCTCATCGGCTTCATCACTTGTCGTCAGCGACATCGTGGATTTGCCTGCGGTGGCCAAGGCTGGCGTACTGCCTGTAGCCAATATACTACCACCTTTATTCATATTGTTGACAACGACAGTCTGCCCCATTTGCAGCAGGTTGCTGGTGACCCAGTAGAGGGTCAACCCGGCAGGAACCTGCAAAGTAAAGAAGCCAAACATCAGCGTCATAATCGTCGACATCTGACTCATCATCCCAGCCATGCCTTCGGCACCTGCGCTGGGTGTGCTGGCTGTGGTCATCTTCTGCATATAGAATTGGCTGACCATCAGGAGGGCTGGCAGGATGAGATAGGAAACTAACCGGACATACTCTCCGTTGGTGAAGAGCTCAGGAACCCAGCCCATGCCCGCTGTGTAGTGGGGGAAGCCCAGATTAGGAATCCAGAAAAAGTCTGCGTTCTCCAATCGGCTGCCCAAACTCATAAGAGCAGAATAGAGACCAAAGAGGACAGGCATCTGCACAAGCAGTGGCAGACAACCGCTCAACGGGTTTACGCCTGCCTCCTGGTAGAGCTTCATCTGCGCTTCCTGGAGCTTCGCCTTATCCTTGCCATACTTTTTCTGGAGTTCCTGGATGCGGGGTTGCAGATTCTTCTGGGCCTGCATTCCTTTGATCTGGGTTAAAGTCAGTGGGAAAGTGATGACTTTGATGGCTAACGTGAAGAGGATGATGGCAAAGCCCCAGCTATAGGGGAGATTGGCCGCCGCGAGTGTGTCATTGAGCCAAATAAGTCCTTTGGCAAGGGGCCATACAAAGAAGGTCTGCCAGGGGCCCGATGGATCTGTGACAGCCACATCTACCCCTCCGGTAGGCACGCCACAACCACTCAAGAGCAGCATAGCCGGCACCAGAACGAGCAGAAGAACCAGATGTTTTCGTTTCAACTTTACACTCCTCACAGACGCGGCCATTGGGGTTCGCACAAAAAGAACGGGACCGGTCACAATAGATTCAGGGAACGGGATCGTAGCCGCCGGGATGCCAGGGATGACAGCGGGAAATACGCTTGATACCCATCCAGCCACCTTTGGCAACGCCATATTTTTCAATGGCTTCATAAGTGTAGTGGGAGCAGGTGGGCAGATAGCGGCAATTGCTCCCCAGCATCGGGGAGAGAAAGCGTTGGTAGAAGCGGATCAATCCCAACACAATCCAACGCACGCCTTGCCTCCTCAGGATAGTAGGTATTGGGTATTCGATAATACGCAGACCCGCTCCAATATCCAATAACTACAATCTACTCTCCACTATTTGCCTCTGATAACAAAGACGCCCGCCGTAGCAGGCGGGCGCAGGCGGCATCGATCTCACCATACTCTGCGCTCTGAATGGGTGTTCGGGCAATCCACACCAGGTCCCATCCCGGTAGAATTTCATCCATTCGCAAACGCAAGGATTCCCGCGTGCGCCGACGAACCAGATTGCGTTGAACTGCTTTGCCAATCCGGCGGCTGACGGAAAAACCAAACCGGCTGTAGGGCAGATCGTTGGGCAATGCGCAGAGAACCAGCAACCGGTCGCTATACGAGCGGCCCAAGCGACGAATCTCCTGGAACCGCTCATTTTCACGCACTCGATAAAGACGTTTCACGCTGGATCACACAACAATTCCTGCACTGCTCCACCCGTTCCGCAAGTCAACCGACCTACGACTGCTAGTCAACCGACTTGCGAATGGACAGGCTCACGGTCAGACTCTTGCGGCCCTTCAGCCGTCGCCGTTTCAACACATTCTGGCCCCCGGGGCGCAACATCCGCGTGCGGAATCCGTGTACCCGCAGGCGGCGGCGGGTCTTGGGTTGCCATGTTCGTTTCACCATTTTGACTCTGCTCCTCGCAAATATAGGGGCCAACATCCCCGCGGGGATGGAAAATACTTTACCGACAAGCAGAAATTATACGCCGGGAACGCTTGCCCTGTCAAATCACCCGGCTGCTTTCCCTCATACGGTTTGTGAGAAATCGAATGTGTATCTGTAGATTCTCTGTGGTATGATAATTTTGTTGGTTCTTCTGGTACTGTGGACCGCTTGCACTGGCATCTCGGACACCGGGATTTTGGAGTTGAACTGCATTGGCCTATTCGCCCACTGATACGATTTTTGATTTTCGCGTAGCAGAAATTGCGCCGGAACGGGTGCAAGCGTGGCAAGAACGCGCCGAGTTTCTGCTGGACGAAGCGTCGGCGGGGGCCGCGTCCCATCAGGCCGCAGACGAAGAAGTGTTGCGCGAAGGCTGGAACCGGGAAGCGGGTCTGGGCATTCTGCCCACACGCACTTTTGCCGTCAGTAGCCGGGGGCAAACAGCGCGGCCAGAGGATGCTGGGCCGGGTGTCAATGGCTTGGGTAATACGGGTGAGGCCATCAACGGGGCCGTTGGTCGGAGCGCCAATCCCCACCAGTCACCCAGTGATTTCGAGCAATTGCGTTCGGAAATCAGCGGCCTGTTGGATGCGACCCCAGACCAGATTCGGGTCTTCCCGGAAGCGGAACTCCCCGCCATTTCCCAGCGCAGCGCACCCGCCGCGCCCGCACTCGCTGCGTCCGCGTCTTTGCCCGCCTACCCCCAGCCTGCGCAGGAAGAAAAGCCACGCACGGCTTTTGTCAACAGCGGCCAACCGTCACAATCCCGCTATCTGCATACACCCAGCGACAACCCGCCCCCCCAGACCGAATCCCTGCTCTATAGACCCGCGCCAGTCCTGGGCAAAGTACCTGCACCGGCTACACCGCCGGTTTCATTGACAGCAGGCCAGATTCGTTTTCTGGACGAAGAGATCAGCGAGCTGCACGGAGAAGTCAAGCGGGTGCTGGCCACCCGCCGGGATGTGACCGGCCACGCGCTCTCTCTGCTGCGGGAGGCAAGGGAGATTCTGCTGGTCGAACCCCACCGTCTGGGACGGGCCGAGTACAATATCGTGCAGGTCCGGGCGATGCTCGAACGCGCGGACGAGGGCCGTCGCCAGTCCAGCCGCCGGGGTTTTCGGGTCCTGCTCTATCTCTCCCTCTGGCTGGCCGGGACTGCCGGGGCCGGGGTTGCTCTTGCCCTCTACGCCGGCGAGTTGAGCCGGGTTATGGGGGTGCTTTTTGGCAGCGGAAGCCGGGTGGTGGCTCATCTGCAGCCCTTCCTGTGGGTGCTCGTCACCGGCAGCGCGGGGGCTGTGGTGGGCGCGATTCTGGGCTTTCTGGCCCACATCCGTTCGGGCCAGGACTTTGACCGCCAGCACGTGCTCCGCTTTGCCATCCAGCCAGTAATGGGTGTGGTCCTCGGCGTTCTCCTCTATCTACTCTTTTCCGCACTGTTTACCGCGATGCAGATCGACATGACTGCCCGTGCCATCACCCGCGCCCTACCGATTATTTTGGCGCTGCCTGCGGGTCTCTGGCCGGAGTGGATCTACGCCTCCATTTACCGGACAGCAGGCTTCTTCACCCTGCGTCCCCGTCGTCGCTAATCCCCGTTGCCAATGAAATACATTTCGTTGCTTGTCTTTGCTTCCGGCGCAGTTACCCTGGGCGTGGAATTGAGCGCGGCCCGTCTGCTGGATCCCTGGTTTGGCAACAGCCAGATCGTCTGGGCCGGGCTGATCGGGCTGATTCTGCTCTATCTGGCTGTGGGCGCCTGGCTGGGCGGCAAGCTGGCGGACCGCTTCCCCCGGCTGGACGCGTTGCTGGCTGTGGCTGGCATGGCCGGGCTGGGCGTGGCGCTGATTCCCAGCGTCAGCCCGCCGATTCTGCATTTGGCCGGGGTGGGGCTGGCCAGCTTTGCCCCCGGCCTGCTGGTGGGCACACTGCTGGCTGTCCTGCTCATCTTCAGCCTGCCCCTCATCCTCCTCGGCGCGGTGACGCCCTGGGCAGTGCGTCTGGCTCTGCTGGATGTGGCCGAGGCCGGGCGCACCGCGGGACGGCTCTATGCCATCGGTACAATCGGCAGCATTCTCGGCACATTTTTGCCTGTTCTCTGGCTCATCCCCACCTATGGAACCCGCTGGAGTTTCTATCTGCTGGCTCTGGGTCTGCTGCTGATCTGCGCTGCGGGCAGTCTGCTCCTGGTGCGAAGGGGGCGCTTGCGTTGGCTGCCTGTGGCCGCGCTGCTGCTGGTGATCTTCCTTCTTCTTTTTGGCAATCCCTCGGCTCTGCGCGGCCAATGGGAGGACGACGGCGCAGGCACATTGCTCTATGAAGACGAAAGCCTCTACAATTACATTGCGGTGCGGGCCTGGGGCAGCGAGCGCCACCTGAAGCTGAACGAAGGAGTCGGTATCCACAGCGTATACCACCCGGATACGCTGCTCAGCCTGGGCATTTGGGACTATTTTCTGCTGGCCCCACTTTTTCAGGAGCGGCAGTGGGACCCGGGGCAGAGCGAGCGAGTGCTGGTGATCGGGCTGGCTGCTGGGACTGTACCCGAACTTTATACAAATGTATACGGGTCGTGGCCGATTACGGGTGTGGAACTGGACCCGGAGATTCTGGCAGTTGGGCGGCAGTTTTTTGGGATGAACGGGCCGAATCTGACCGCGTTGGCCGGGGATGGCCGCCGCTGGCTGCAACAACAGCCCGCGAACAGCCGCTTCGATCTGGTGTTGGTGGATGCCTATCGTCCTCCCTATATTCCCTTTCATCTGACCACGACCGAATTCTTTGGGCTGGTCCACAACCGCCTGAGCGAGCGGGGGGTGGTTGCCATCAATGTGGGGCGCACTGCTGACAACTTTGCCCTGGTGGATGCGCTCTCACAGACGCTCGGCCAGCTATTCGCTACTGTCTTTGTGATCGACGAGCCTGGCCCCGCGGACAATTTGGGCAATTCACTGGTGGTGGCTACTGTCCAGCCCTTCGACTTGGCCGGTTTTCAGGCCAACGCGGCTAGACTGCCCGCTACATTTCCGGCAGAATTCCGGGCTTTTGTGGCCCAGGCGGTGCCCCAAGCCCGGTTGGCTGCGCCGCCCGCGGGCACACCCATCTTCACCGACGACCACGCGCCTGTGGAACAATTGGTACACGGCATTATTTGGGACTTCTTACAAGGAACAGACTGAATGGAAAAGCGCACACTGTTGGGTCTTTTTGCCCATCCCGACGATGAAAGTTTTGGGCCGGGGGGGACCCTGGCCCGCTATGCGGCCGAGGGCGCAGACGTCCATGTGATTATTGCGACCGACGGCGATGCTGGCTCGGTGGAGGAAAGCCACAAGCGGGCCGACGGGCGTACCCTGGCCCAGGAGCGGGGCGAGGAGCTGGCCAGAGCGGTAATTGCCCTGGGCATCACCAGTGTTTGGAATCTGCCCTATCGGGACAGCGGGATGCGGGGTTCGCCGGACAACGAAAATCCCCGGGCCCTGATCCAGCAGCCGGTAGAGACCCTGACCGGGGAATTGGTGGACTACATTCGCCGTCTGCGCCCCCAAGTGATCCTCACTCACGACCCCTTTGGCGGCTACGGCCACCCGGACCATATCCGCTGCTGCGAGGCGATGACCGCGGCCTTTCACGTGGCCGGGCAGCCCAGCTATGGACAGGGCGAAAATGGGCTGGCTCCTTATGCGCCGCAAAAGCTCTACTACACCGCCTTCGATAAACGGCTGCTGAAGTGGGTTGTCAAAATTATGCAATGGACGGGCAAAGACCCCAGCAAAATCGGGCGCAACCAGGACATCGATCTGGTGGAGATCAGCGGCTGGGAGACGCCTGTCCACGCCAAAATTAACGTGGCGGCCTATGCCCGACAAAAGGACGAGGCCAGCCGTGCCCACGCCACCCAATACGGGGGCGGGCCAGCCTTTCTGCGTATGCTGCCCGGCTTCATCCGTCGCCGCATCACCAGCCACGACAGCTTTACCCGAGCCTATCCCGCGCCCACCGCAGAGATAGAGTCTGATCTCTTTGCTGGTGTGCGGCTGATGTAGCGGCAACTTTTGCGGCGATGCTGACGTACTGCTCTCGACAGATAGTGATGGATGTCTTTTGTACGCGACAAAAAACTGTGGAAGGGGAGCAAACAATGAAAGTGCTGCATAGTCATCGAAAATGGACGATTATTCTTCTGGTCGGGCTGCTGTTGCTGGCTGTAACCGGCGGCGCATTGGCCGCGGAATTTGGCGGCGACGAAGATGTCTATCGCCTGGCTGCGGGCGAAGTGGTCAACGACGATCTCTACGTGGCCAGTGGGGAGATTTACATTGACGGTACTGTGAAGGGCGATCTCTACGCCGCGGGCGGGTACATTGAAATCAACGGCATTGTAGAGGGCGATCTGGTGGCTGCCGGGGGCGGGATTGTGATCAACGGCCAGGTGATGGACGACGTTCGGGTGGCCGGTGGCGGCATCGAGGTCACAGGGACGATTGGGGACGATCTCTTTGTGGCAGGAGGTGGCGGCCAGGGGATGGGCTTCCCTATGCAGTTTGGGGCGCGCTCCATCCCGCAGGGTATCCGCATCGGCAGCGAGGCTGAAATCGGCGGCGACGGAGTGATCGTCGGTGGTGGTGGCAGGATCGAAGGTCACATTGCCGGGAACCTCTGGTCAGCCATGGGTGAACTGGAACTGGCAGGCCGGGTGGATGGGGACGCTGAACTGCAAGTCGGTTCTCTGCGTGTGGACGAAGGGAGCCGGGTGGCTGGAACCCTGCGCTATTCCAGCCCGGACGAGGCGAGCATCCCCGGCGAGGTCGCGGGAGATGTCAGCTACGATGCGCCAGTCGAGACCGCCCAGGGCGCTAGTCTCATCGGGCAGATTGTGGGCTGGTTTGTCCGCACACTGCTGATTCTGGTCGGCTTTGCCCTGCTGGGCTGGCTGCTGTTGCGCTTTGCGCCGGGGCTGTTGACCGGGCCGGCGGCCGCCATCCAGGAGAAGCCGGTGGAGTCGGGGCTCTACGGTCTGTTGGCCGCGGCCCTGCTGATCTTCATCCCGATTCTCTCCATTCTGCTCGTCGTGCTGGTCTGGATTTTCTGGGGCACATTCTCGGCCCTGACAATGGCCTTCTTCCTGCTGGGCAGTCTGGCACTGGTCTGGATGCTCAGCCCGCTGGTTACGGGTCTCTGGCTGGGCCAGCGCATTGTGGAACGGGCCGGGCGCCAGACGACGCTGACCTTCGCCCTGCTGGTGGGCGTTCTGCTGATTGTGATAATCGGCCGCGTGCCCTTTGTCGGCTGGCTGGTCTACCTGATCAGCTTTGCCCTGGCCCTGGGTGGGGTGTTGCGCTCGCGGCGTAGCGCACCTGCTGAGGAGACATCGGTGGCGGGATAGGGTAGAGATTGGGGATTGGAGACTGGAGATTAGAGATTTGCTTGTAATGGACCCCTATCTCCAGTCTCCAATCTCTACTCCCCTTCTTTGGAGTAGACGATGGAAATCAGCGAAAAACTCTACGTGGGGGATGTGGTGCGGATGCGCAAGCAGCACCCTTGCGGCGGGGATGAGTGGGAGATCGTGCGGGTGGGGGCGGACATCGGGATTGTCTGCCGCACCTGTCAACACCGGGTGCTCCTCACTCGGCGCAAATTTGTGCGGGGGGTGAAGCAGTTTGTTGCCCGCGGGGCGGAGAGTGAAGGGTAAAAACCAGCTCGCTTTGTGCCCGCTTTCGTCATTTATGCCAGCAGCGTATGGCCCCCGTCGATCTCAATCGTTTGGCCCACAATCATCGCGGCGGCGTCGCTGCACAACCAGGCCGCCAATTCTCCCACGTCCTCTGGTGTCACCAGTCGGCCTGCGGGTGTCCGTTCTACTGCGTTTTGGACAATCGCCTCTTTGCTGGGGAACCACTCCAGAGCATCGGTGAGTACCACTCCGGGGCTGATGCAGTTGGCGATGATGCCTTGGGGGGCCAGTTCCACGGCCAGATAGCGGGTGACGGCTTCGATGGCGGCTTTGCTCACCCCCACCGCGCTGTATTCGGCCAGCACCCGGCGGCTGCCGATGCTGGTCACGCTGAGTACCCGTCCCCAGCCTTTGGCCTGCATGAAGGGCGCGGCCGCCTGTGCGCCGATCAGAATGCTCTTGGCGTTCACATCCAGGGACCAGTCCCAGTGTTTGGATGTGATTTCCAGCACAGGCCGCAGGACACCGCTGGCTGCATTGCCCACGAAGATGTCCACCCCGCCCAAACTTTCCGCGGCGGTCGCCACCAACCGGCGCACATCAGCCTCTTCGGCCATATTGGCCTTCACCACCACAGCCCGGCAACCCAGCCCTTCGATGGCCGCGGCAGTCTCTTCAGCGGTTTCCCGATGGCGGGCGTAGTTGACCGCGATATCACAGCCCCGGGCCGCCAGGGCCAGGGCAATCCCCCGGCCGATCCCCCGTCCGCTGCCGGTGATGACCGCGCTTTTGCCGGTCAGGTAGCGATTGTTTTCCACATCTGCTCCTTCATTTCTGTTCTGAAAATGCGGGACGCAGATGACGCTGATCTGAATTGATCTGCGCTGATAAAATCTGCGACAATCATCCGTTTCAACGCAGATCAGCGTCCACTTTTCATCCCTATCGGTGACGGTAGTCGTGGGCCTAACGCCACATTCACCAATCCAATCCCAACAGCCGGACCAACTCCTCCGGACCGGTGGTATTGCGCACCCGCACCCGGTGGAGACGAAATAGATCGTCTGTGTTGTGGGTGGCTCCCTGAATCGTCGTGAATCCGGCCCAGTAGTCAGCGCTCTGGAAGATGGCGATGGTCTGCCCGTCAAATTCCCCGGCGGGATAGGAGACAAAGCGGGGTCGAATACCCAGCTCGTGCTGGATGGTTTCCAGGCTGCCCAGGGCCTGCCAGACCAGATAGTCCTGGCTCTGGTTTTTTAGGCTAATGTGGTTGCGCCCGTGGGATTCAATCGAGATGCCTCCGGCCAGCATCTCGCGGGCCATATCCCAGGTCATGTAGGCCGGGCGCTCCTCGTCCATAAAATCGGTGACGACGAAAATCGTGGCGATCATGCCCCGCTCACGCAGAAGGGGAAAGGCGTTGGTGTAGTTGTCCCGGTAGGCGTCGTCAAAGGTGATGACTACCGGTTTTTCGGGCAGGGGTGCGCCTTCCCAGAGATGGGCCTGCAAGTCGTAGAGGCTGATTGTCGTGTAGCCAGCGGCCTGGATTGCCTCCAATTGGCGGGCGAAGAGTTCGGGCGAGACCGACAAATCCCGGCGATAGATATTTGCGTCGTCGGGGGGAATGCTCAGGTAATGGTACATCAACACCGGAACCCGCACTGTGCGGGGCTGACCGTCCCAGGCAAGGGAGCGGGCCTCGGGCTGACCGACATCCGGGAGCGTACTCGGCAGGGGCGCAGTCTGGGGTGCTTCCCCGTTGCTTTCCACATTTGCCGCTACTTCTTCAGGAGCCGCCTTTGTCACCTCGGCGGGTATGCGTTCCGTACCAACCGGTGCAGCTTGTAGAGCCAAGCCACCCGGCTCCGCTGTCAGCATCGGTCCACTGCCGGGAAAGCCAGCCAGAAGTTGGGCGCTGAGAAAAAGCCCGATCCATAGCAGGTGGCGGCGGAGGAATGGATGGGCAAATTGAAAGATGGGAAATCTGGGCATAGGTTGCAGACAATATATTCGGCTTCACAGCCGAAGCGAGCGCGACAAACGAATGGGAATCGTATCATAGGCCCGAAAAAGACCCAAGACAAGAGCGTATTCGGAAGCCAGCCCGCAGAAATTAGTGCCGACTTGGGTGAAAATAGCAACATTTCCTATGACTTGTAGAATGGCGGGCAAAGCTCCCAGACAGGCTGTGATGAAAGATTATGAGAGCACTACCTATCGGCAGAAGGTTCAGCAGCAACACGACAACCTCAGCCCCAGCTACCGGCGGGTGGCAGATTTCGTGATGGGCCGCTACTACGATGTGGCCTTTATGACCGCGGCACAGTTGGCGGTAGCGGCGGATGTGGACACCACAACTGTCGTGCGCTTTTCCCAGCGGCTTGGTTACCCTGGCTACCCGGAGTTGTTGCAGGATATCCGGAGCCAGGTGCGGGAGGAACTCTATGCGGTCTATGAGCCGGCCCCCCTGGACAGCCGGGACCCTGCGGTCGTCTTCAAAACCCAGATCGATCAGGAAAGCGCCAACCTGCGTCAGATTCTTGTTCATAATCCACCGGGCAGACTGCAAACCCTGGTGGCTGCCATCGCATCGGCCAGGCAAATTCTCTTTGCCGCCGAAGGAGATGCCCGATTCATCGCGGAGATGGCGGCCAGTTATCTGCGCCAGCGCGGGCTGGCCGCGGCAGCGGTCGGCGCAGATCCCCGGCAGTTAGCGGTGGCGCTTTCACATTTGACTGAAGGGGATGTGGTGGTGGGTGTTTGCGGGGGGGAAGAAGAACTGATCATGGCCCGTTGCCTGGCGTTGGCTCGGGAGCGGGGCTGCCGCACGGCTGCCCTGCTGGGGAAGTTGGATGGACAGGTGATCCGCTGGGCCGATGAGGTGCTTCACATTCCATCCGGGCCAACCGATTCTTCGACTGGCCTGGTAGCTTTGACAGGGGCGGCGTTGTCATTGGTGCAAGCTGTGGCAGCGGTGGCGCTGCTGGAAAGCGAAGCAGCCCGCCAGCAGGCTGTTCACGACGCTTATCGCTATCTGACCGACCACTCGTCCAGACAGGATCAGCCCTGATCTTCCTCGATGAGATAGCCCAGCCCAAAGAAGGCGAGCAGATAGCCCAGATAGTTTTCGTTGAGGAAGCGGCTGGTATAGAAGAAGAAGGCCAGCAGGAGGGCGTAGTGCCAGAGAGCCAGACCGGGCCGGTTGTGCTGCTGTTGGCGACGAACAAACCAGAGCAGGAGGGGCAGGGCCACCAGCATTTCCAGCAGCCAGAAGGGCCACTGGCCGAAACGATCCGCCACCAATCCCAGGGCCAGCACAAAATTACTCGCCCCCCATCCCCAAATCTGATAACCCGTCTCCCCCTGTCCGCTGCTCCAACGCCACACATCGTCGTAGAACGCGCCGGCATCCCATACCAGATAGGGTCCCACCAGCAGGCCGAAGACGAGCAGGGCCGGCCAGACTCGCCCCAGAATCGACGGCACAGCCCGCAGAATCCCTGACCAGCCTTTTCCGAGCAACTCCGGTCGATCCGCCAGAATCAGCAGACTGTAGAAGGGGGCGAAGAACCAGGCCGTGGGCTTGCTGGCGCAGGCCAGGCCAAAGAGCAGGACCGATATCAGCCGCCAGCGGCTCTCGTCCCGCCTGCGCCACTCCGTCCACGCCACCAGACTGAAGATCATCCAGGCCAGCACAAAAGAGTCGTTCTGGCCGAAGATCACATCCAGCCCCATCAGCGGATTAAGGCCGATGAGCATCACCGCGGCCAGTTTGGCCCGTTCGTTTTGCACAAGCCGGGGAGCCAGGGCCAGGGCGATTGCCAGCAGAAGTAGATAGACTAGCCGCTGGTCGTAGAATCCGACTGCCTGGCCCAGCAGGTAGAAGGGCGCGCTGAAAATAAATGTCCAGGGCAGATAGGGGTAGTGGTAGAGGGCTGTGCGGTATTCGTCAAAGCCCCACTCGGCCATGGGCGTTTGCGTGTAGTCGTCGATGTAAGGATTGCGCCCCTCCCACAGGAACGCTATCGTCGCTTCGGTCTGAATGACGCCGCCGTCGTGGGTGTAGCTGGCCGGGCCGCTCTGTTGACGCAGGAGGACCAGTTTCAGGGTGGGCAGAAACAGGACCGTCGCCAATACACCGGTGAGCAGAATCCATTTGGCCCGGCTGCGCCAGACCCCGGGCTGGGCCAGGTCTACGAGCAGATAGGCAAAGGCAAGGCCAATCGCCAGGGCGATCAGCAGCAGGCCGACTGGCTCACCGGGCCAGGGGGAGCGCTCCCCCATGGCCGCGATGCCCGCGTCGGGCAGCAGACCGCCGAGCAGGGGATGGCGCAGCACATCCTGGCGCAGGGTGGGCAGGACCGCTGATTCGGCCAGGCTGTCGATGCGGACAAGCGCCAATGTCAACAAAAGGAGCAAGAGCGCGTCCCAGCCGGGCAAAAGGGAGGCACGTTTGATGGGAGAAGAAGATGCTCGCTGGCTCATCAGTTGTTTATCTTCACAGGAGAGACATCTGGACCTGAGGGGAGATAGATCAATCCGTTGCTCACCGCGGGCTGCAGGGTCATCGGCCTGCTGAGCGACCATTGCCTTGTGCCTGTGCGGGCGTCCAGAATATAGATGCCGTTGGCGTCTGCCACCAAAATCCGGTCGTTGCCCACCAACGGCCCACCCAGTGGGCCAGTGGCACTGATGGAGTAATTCCACAATTGATTGCCCGTTTGTCGGTCCAATGCCAAGAGAACCCCCGACCCGGCGGCGTAGACCCGTGTGTCATCCATGGCCAGGGCGGTGATCTGGTAGTTGGTGTCCGTGCGCCAATAGGGGGCGCCTGTGTTGGCATCCAGCGCGTGGATCCCACCGCCTGTTTCTGCTACATAGACCTCGGCCAGCCTGTAGAGACTCGTCGTTGGATTGCCTAAAGGCCCTGCATAGACAGGCGGTGCGGTAACGCCACTGATTACCGGGTCCTGCCAGATTACCGTCCCACTGTAGACATCCAGCGCTCGCAGTTTGGTGTCGCCCACATAGAGCAACTGATCACCAATAGCCGGGTACTGCAGACCGGTACCGGTTGAATCGGCTACAAATGTCCAACGGGTGCGTCCGTTGGGCGGGCGTTGCAAACGCTCCAGGGCATAGAGGGTGTTATTGGAACCGGTCACAAAGAGGAGGTTGCCCCGGATGTTTAGCGGCGCTTTAGGGGCGGATACCTGCTCTTGCCAGTCTACGGCAACGCTGCGGCTCTCAATCGCGCTTTCCCCTTCTCCTGAACCCTTCAGTGCAGTGAGAAGTCCGCTGTCGTCGATCACATAAATATTTGAGTCCTGAATGGCCGGTGCATTCTGGATAAGGCTGTTGAATTGAAAACGCCAATGCTGGCTGTTACCGAAAAAATTATAGAGATGATTGTCGAAGCTGGGGACGAGAATGTGGGAGCCGACAACGATGGGGGATGCGCTGATGCCACCGCCAGCCCCCCCGGAGCTTTCGATTGCGGGTGACGAAGGCAGGTTGAAACTGACCTGTCCCGTTCCCGCGGCGTCGTGCCGAAAGAGCGGGAAATCCCCATCCGGGATGGCTGTCCGGATTGGCAAGGGTTCCCGCGGGGTCGCGCTGGATTCTTGCACGGCCAGCCAACGCTCGTCATTGCCGTCGGCGTTGGTCGGTGCGCCAATTGGCAGTTTGTTGTCAAATGGTTTGAAATGAACCCGCCTGGCCCAGCCATCGATATTGTCCTTGCAGCAGACATGTACCCACTCGCCGCTTCGCGAACGTCCAGCCAGCCAGACGGTCAACCCGGTTGCCAACTTGTTTACCGTCGGATAGAGTACACTCGGCCCGGCATAAAGATCAATCGCTGCCAATGTCAGTGCCTGCTGGGTGGAGACGGGCAACGGCGTGGGAGTGGGTGTCACAGTGGGCAGAGGCGTATCTGTCGATGTGGGGGTAAAGAGCAGCGCGGTCGCCGTGACCCCGGCTTCGGCTGTTTGGGTGACTTCTACCGGATTGGGCGTCGGCGTTGGTGCAGACGACCCATCCGGCATGGGTGTGGTGAAAGCGGATGGCGGTGTTTCTGTGGGCGGATTACCCCCGCCAATCACAGGCAACAGGACGGGACGAGCGGGGTCGGGTGTATCTGTGGGCTGGCTCTCCTCCGGGAGGGCAGGTGTGGCTGTCGGGGTCAATGTCGCTTGCCGGGTTGGGGTGATGCGGCTGCGTTGGGCTATTTTATAGGCGGCCTGGGTGGTGATCTCTGCAACGACGATTGTGGCGCGAATATCGACAGTGGGCGTGCTTGTGCTGGCAGGCGGGCGGGTGATGGTTGGTGTTGGCGCCAGGGACAGCCGTCTTTCCAGCAACAGGCGACCAAAAAGTATTGTGACCAGCAGCCCCACCAACAAAAAGAGTGCCAATACAAATATCCGTCCCCCCTGAGAAGGGGAAGGCGGGCTTTGTCGGTTGGGTGAGAGGGAAGGGCTGGGTCTGGGGTTTCGGCTCATGCAAGACATTGTAGCAGCAAAGCCAATGCCCGGCAAAAAGGCTGGAAATTGTCGCTTCTGACCCCGCCCGCAGGAAGAGAGTCTTTGCAACAATTGAAAGCGACTGCTATCATCAAAACAGTCCTTACACGCAGCAGACACAGGTTTTGTCAGTTGCTACGATTCGCTTTCCGATATGCCAAAGGAGCCAGGGCAGTGAAAAATCCATTACACGAGGCGACAATCGCCCAATTACAGGCCCGGATGAAGCGGGGGGAGCTATCTTCACAGACGCTAACCGGGGCCTATATTGGCCGCATCGAGACGATTGACACCCTTCTCCATTCCGTGCTGGAAGTCAATCCAGATGCGTTGGAGATCGCTGCTGCCCTGGACGACGAACGCCGTCGGAAGGGACCCCGAGGACCCCTGCACGGCATCCCTATCCTGCTTAAAGACAACATTGACACGGGGGATAAAATGCAGACGACCGCCGGTTCGTTGGCTCTCGTTGGTTCCCGGCCCGCCCAGGACGCGACTGTGGCCGAACGTTTACGCATCGCCGGCGCGGTGATCCTGGGCAAGGCCAACCTGAGCGAGTGGGCCAACTTCCGCTCCACCCACTCCATCAGCGGCTGGAGCGCTCGGGGTGGTCAGTGTCAGAATCCTTATCGTTTGGGCCACAATCCCTGCGGCTCCAGTTCTGGTTCAGCCGTAGCCATCTCTGCCAATCTGGCCGCGGCCAGTCTGGGCACAGAGACCGACGGCTCGATTGTCTGCCCCTCGGCCACCTGCGGTATTGTGGGCATCAAACCCACTGTGGGTCTGGTCAGCCGGGCCGGGGTGATCCCGATTGCCCACAGCCAGGATACGGTAGGGCCGATGACCCGCACAGTGGCCGACGGGGCCGCGATTCTGGGCGCGTTGACCGGGCTGGATCCGCGGGACAAGGCGACCAACGCCAGCGCCGAACACTTTACGGCTGACTACACTCGATTTCTTGACCCGGAAGGTCTGGTCGGGGCACGTATCGGTGTGGCGCGGGAACGCTTTTTCGGGTATCATACAGCGACGGACGCTGTGATCGAACAGGCCATAGCTGCCATGCAAGCGGCTGGCGCGGTGATTGTAGACCCGGCCAACATTCCCACCGCCACGGATGATCGGATGCGGGAGAGCGAGCTGACCGTTCTGCTTTACGAATTGAAGGCGGATATCGCAAGCTATCTGGCTACCCGGGTACCAGGCCAGGCCGATCTGCCCCAGCCCCACTCCCTGGCCGATCTGATGGCTTTCAACCAGGCCTACCCGGATCTGGAACTGGAGCTTTTTGGTCAGGAGCTTTTTGAGATGGCCTGGCAGAAGGGGGATCTGAGCGATTCGGTCTATTTAGAAGCCCTGGCCCTGGGCAAGCGGCTGGCTGGCCCTGAGGGCATCGACGCGGTCATGGATGCGCACCGTCTGGACGCGCTGGTTGCACCCACGGGTGCGCCAGCCTGGCACAACGATCCAAAACTGGGCGATCGCTACGTGGGCGGCAGCTCCCGTCCCGCCGCGGTGGCGGGCTATCCGCTGATTAGTGTGCCCGCTGGTTTTGCGGATGGTCTGCCCGTAGGCATCACTTTTATGGGCCGGGCCTGGAGCGAGCCGACGCTGATCCGGCTGGCCTATGCGTTCGAGCAGAAGAGTCTGGCGCGGCGTGCGCCGCAAGGATTCTAATCTCTCAATCTCCGAATCTCTGGCTTGCGGGTGAGATTGAGAGATTGGATACCGGCCTCAATATGGAGAAAATGGCATGACCCTCCCCTCTGTCTACATCGTCGCCGCGCTGCGCACACCCATTGGCCGTCATGGGGGCGCGCTCTCTTCTCTGCGCCCTGACGATCTGGCCGCGCTGGTGATCCGATCCCTGGTGGAACGTACGGGGGTTGAACCGGCCTCTATCGAGGATGTGTTGCTGGGCTGCGCCAACCAGGCCGGGGAGGACAACCGCAATGTGGCGCGTATGGCCCTGCTGCTGGCTGGGCTGCCCCAGGAGGTGGCGGGGGCGACCCTCAACCGACTCTGCGGCTCGTCTATGGAGGCTGTGCATAGCGGGGTGCGCCAGATACTAACCGGGGATGCTGCTGTGGTCATTGCTGGCGGCGTGGAGAGTATGAGCCGGGCGCCTTTTGTCATGCCCAAACCGGAGCAGGCCTATCCCACCGGGAATCAGACCGTCTATGACACGACCCTGGGCTGGCGCTTCCCTAATCCGAAGCTGGCCGAACTCTTTCCCCTGGAAGCGATGGGCGAGACTGCCGAGAATATCTACGAGCAGATGCCCATCAGCCGGGAGGAGCAGGATGCCTTCGCCTACCAAAGCCATCTGGCTGCGGTGAACGCCATGCGGGCCGGTCGCTTCGACGATGAGATTGTGCCGGTCAGCGTGGCCCAGCGCAAGGGCGAGCCGGTCTGGGTGGTCAACGACGAGCATCCCCGCGCCGACACCACACTGGAGAAGCTGGCTCAACTGCGCCCGGTCTTTCGCAAGGGGGGGACGGTCACTGCCGGCAACGCCAGCGGCCTCAACGACGGCGCGGCAGCCATTCTGCTGGCCGGGGAAGAGGCTGTGCAGGCCCAGGGATTACAGCCGATGGCCCGGATTGTCTCGATGGCTGTGGCCGGTGTGGACCCGCGGTTGATGGGGCTGGGGCCAGTGCCCGCCAGCCGCAAAGCACTGCAACGGGCCGGGTTGACTGTGGACGACATCGGGCTGGTGGAAGTGAACGAAGCCTTTGCCGTGCAGGCACTGGCTTGCATCCGGGAGCTGGGCTTGGACCGGGCGCGGGTGAATGTCAACGGGGGGGCGATTGCCCTGGGTCATCCGCTGGGCTGCTCCGGTGCGCGGATTTTGACAACGCTTGTCCACGAAATGGCAAAACGGCCCGATGTGCGCTATGGTCTAGCTACGATGTGCATCGGCGTCGGCCAGGGCATTGCCACGATTGTGGAAAGAATCGAAATGTAGTGTCTGGTTAATCTCACAATCTCCTAATCTCAGATGCAGAGAAGAGATTGGGAGATTGTGAGATTGGCTATCCAACTTGCAATCTCTCCTCTTCAACCAAAGGAACAAAGCCGTGTCTACAATCCTGAAAGTCGGCGTCATCGGCGTCGGCGGTATTGCCAAAACCCATATGCCTGGCTGGGCCGCCTCGGAACTGGCGGAAGTCGTGGCGGGCAGCGATGTCTTCGGCCCCGCCCTGGAAGCCTGGGGCGCCACCCACGGCGTGACCAGACTCTCCACCGATGCGGCAGATATTATCAACGACCCCGATATCGACATCATCGACATCTGCACGCCCAATATGTACCACGCGCCCCTGGCAATTGCCGCGTTGGAGGCAGGCAAGCACGTCATCTGCGAGAAGCCCCTGGCCCCCACACCGGCTGACATCCGCCAGATGATTGCCGCTCGCGACGCGTCGGGCAAGACGCTGATGACGGCCCAGCACTTCCGCTTCAAAGGCAGTTCCAAGGCGTTGAAGGCGGAGATCGAGAGCGGCAGCTTGGGTGACATCTACCACGCCCGCAGTTGGATGTTGCGCCGGGGCTGGATTCCGGCCCGGCCTGGCTTCATCTACAAGAAGAACAGCGGCGGCGGCCCCACCATCGACATCGGCGTCCACATTCTGGTTAGTGTCACGAAGTATTCGCCACGGGCAGCCGGTGGTGTTTAGCGTGTTCCCGCTGCAGGACGAGGAAGAAAAGGGTCAGGCAACTGTTTTCGTTAGGGAAAGCACCGATTTCATCCGACTTAGTGCGAAATTCCCGAAAGAA
>CAMDQF010000097.1 GCA_945905745.1 Litorilinea aerophila | reverse complement strand
ACCACGCACTACGCACCACAGAAATCTGGGTGCATTTACGCCGTCGGTCTACTAATCATTCAGCTCCATCTTCACAACCCACCCGGAGGATGCGTCGCAGTAGAGCATGGCATCCCCAAAAGCTGTCATACAGTGGGGTTCGGGCTGGTCCGCCGGTACTTCGATGCGTTCCAACTCCCGGCCATCCATCGCCAGTTTGAGGATCAGCCGGTGTCCTGTGAAGATCACCCACATACCGTCGGCTTTCTGCACCAGCCCGTGGGCGCGGGGATAGGGCAGTTCAATCGTGTGCTGGATCGACCAGTCGCTGATGCGCATCCGCAGCAGTTTTCCATCCTTCAGCGCCTCCACCCAAATGTAGCCCGGCTCGAACTGGTCGTACTCCGTCCCGTGGGTTCCGCCGCCGCCGGGGATGGGATAGCGGGCCAGAGTCGCGCCCGTGGCCGGGTCCACCCGCAGGATTTCGCCGGTGTGGGGGCCAGCGTCTGTGGTCCGGGCCGGCCGCCAGATGCCGGCGTCGCCGTTGGCCGCCAACCAGAGCGAGCCGTCGCCCCAGGTCAGCCCGCTGGTGTTGGAAGAGTCGGTGGGAATCTCCCGGTGTACCCAGGGCACGCCGTAGTAGGCGGAAGGTTCTTCGATGCGCACCAGCGCGGCCCGGTCGCTGATCTGATCGACAATCCATAGCCCCTCGTCGGTGGTTTGCATAGCGTTGGGCACGCCATAAGGGGAGCGGAAGAGTTTTGTATAAGTAACGTTCATTGGAGTAGCCTTTCAGGAGTGGAAGGTGGAAGGTGGAAGGTGGAAAGTTGAAGGTAGAAGGTGGCAAGTGTCGTCGAGACGGAAGTCGGATGAGTGAGCGCTGATTGAGTAGCCGAGTCTGCGAGGCGTATCGAAATCAAGCGAACGGGTCTACGGGTCTACCCGCTGGGTAACGAAATATCCAATACCCACTATCTTTAGACCGCGGGCACAGCCACACCCATCTCCGCCGCGGCTTCGGCGATGCGCCCCCAGGTGGTCTCTTCCACCGCGATACCGTTGGCAGTGCGCGCAGCGCGCAGCTCCTCTTCGATCTCGCCGGGGTAGTAGATTTTCTTGACACCGGGCGCGGTTCTGGACGATTTCACCCAGTCGATGAGGGTTTGCACCTCTTTTTTGTACTCGTCTATGTCAATAAAGCTGCTGATTTTGATGGCGAGAGCCACAAAGCCGCTGCCGCCCCGCGTCGGCTGCTCGCTGCTGCAGCCAGCCCAGGAGAGACCGCCGGCGATGGCGTCAATCATCATCGCCAGACCGTAGCCTTTGTGCCCCGAGGCGCCGCCCAGCGGTAGCATCGCAATCTCGCCCGCCTGGAAAGGAGTTGGGTCGCGCACTTCGTTGCCCTCGGCGTCGATCAGCCAGCCGGGGGGCACCTGCTGCCCGCGCGCGGCGTAGACCTCCACTTTGCCGCCGGCCGCCATACTGGTCGTGATGTCCAGCATCATCACCGGGCCGCTCTCCGACGGGACGGCCATCGCGATCGGGTTGGGCGGCAGGCGACGGGAAGTTCCGCCGAAGGGCGCGGCAAACCGGCCACCTCCGTTGAGAAGCAGAATGCCGATGCAGTCCTGTTCTGCGGCCATCGGCGGATAGGCTCCCAGACGCCCGATGTGGCTGCACTGATGTACGGCGACCGCACCGAAGGTGGTCTGCTTGGCCCGCTCGACTGCCATTTCCATGGCTTTGGTACAGATGACGATGCCCTGTCCACCCTCGCCGTCGATCACAACCGAAGCGGGTGTTTCGCGCACAATTTTGAGATTGCCCACAGGCTTGATCGTGCCCGCGGCAATACTGCGGATATAGCCGGGTATGCGGATAATGCCGTGGGAATCGTGGCCGGTCAGGTTGGCGTCTACCAGATGATCGGTAACGATACGGGATTGGTCCGCGGGCAGACCCGCGGCTTCAAAGAGCGCGTAGCCGTAGCTGCGCATGCTGGAATGTGGAACATTTGGCATGGATGGCTTCCTTTGTCTGGGGGTGGATTGGGCACGACAGAGGAAGTATAGCCGGAATTGGGTGCGGGGGCAACCAACGAAAATGGAATTGGGGACAAATGTTGTCGATATTTGGCTTGGCATCCGTCCAACAATTATGTACAATGTTTCACAAACCGCCCAGCCATCCTGAAACAAGATACCCCATTCAGCGTGAGTCACCGACACCCATTCAATCTGCACTCCCCTCTATCTGCTATGACAACACCTTTCTTCCTCGGCACAGCCTCCTGGACCTTCCCCGACTGGCAGCGCGTCTTCTATCCAGACGGCCTGGCTGACCGGGACCGGTTGGCCTGGTATGCCACCCAAGCCAGTAGTGTGGAGGTCAATACCAGTTTCTACGGTCTGCCCGCGCCCTCGACGCTTGTCCAGTGGGTGGAAAGTGTGCCGCCCGGTTTCACCTTCAGCCTGAAAGCGCCCAAACTGATCACCCACGAGCGGCGGCTGGTGGATTGCAAACAGCCCAGCCTGGCCTTTCTGGATGTGTTGCGCTCCTTGGGGGATGCGGTCGCCCCCGGTCTGCTCCAATTCCCGCCCAGCTTTACCCGGGCCCAGGAGGGGCGCATTCTGGCGGGCTATCTGGACTGGCTGGCCGGGGAGCTGGATGGGCTGGCTCTGACTGTCGAGGTACGCTCGGCAGATTTGATGACGCCCGCTTTTGCTCGTTTTTTGACCGAACGGGGGATGACACTGGCTGTTGTGGAGCGCACAGGAACCGACGACTTTTTCCCTGCCTGGGAGGAATCCGCCGCGCCCTATCTCTTTCTGCGGCTGATCGGCAACGACAGCGAACCCCTGCCCAATGACAGGGAAATCCAGCGCCCCCAGGAGGAAATTCTGGATCTGTGGGCCGAACGGATCGCCGACCTGCTGGAAAAGGGGACGCCCGTCTACTGCTACACCCACAACACCCTGGAAGGCCACTCGCCCGCCTCTATGCGCCGCCTGCGCCAACGCATCCACGCCTACTTTCCATTGCCCGACTGGTCGCCGGAGATGGTTGTGACAGAGAACGACGACTCCGCCTCCACCGGTCAGCTTACGCTCTTTTAGGGACTGGGGACTGGGGAGCGGGGATTGGGTTGCCCGATCCCCAGTCCCCAATCCCCAATCCCCGCCCCTTGCCAGAAACCGTCTCTGGTGGTAGTTTATCAGAAGACAATTACCACTCTGCCCAGGACACCCCACCTATGGATCGCACCACACCCGCGGCCGGCAACGAAGAGATCGAACTCTACATTCGCACCATCTATTCTCTCCTGCGCAGCAGCGGACCCATCCGTCTGCGCAGTCTGGAGGAGAGCCACGCCGGCATCAATTCCAGCCTGCATCACCGGGCTGAGAGTCTGGAAATCGACGTGGCCGCGCTCACTTATGCGGCCATGCGTCTGCCCCCCTGCTTCCCGGATGTCTCGCTGGTGGTGATGGGGCAGATGGAGGAGGTCTTCCGGCGCAGAGGCTACCCAGATGTGGAGAGTTGGCGCTCGGTGCCGGCCCGTGCCCGGCGTCGTAAACTCTATTACAATGAAACCCAGCACATTCTGGCCGCCTTTATTGCCAGCGTCAGCGACATCGACGATATGGTTCCCACGATGGTGGCCTATCAGATCGAGTGGAACAAACTATACCAGAAGCTCATCCACCACCACGCGCTGATGGCTGATTTGGGCCAGTTGGCAAGCGCGCCCCCTGCGGGCGCACCGCCCAGCGACAAAGCGCTGCTGGCAATCGGGGCGTTTCTGACAGACGAACACAAAGAGCGCATTCGCAAGGCGCTGGATTTGAGCGAATCAGATTTCACAATGCTCTGTAACCTGTGGCCCGGCTGGGAGCTGGTTGAGAATCTGCGCAAAGCCGCCACCCAGCGCATGGATACCCGGGTCAATGTGCTGGGCAGCGGGCTGAGCGATTATCGGCGCTCGGTGCAAAACTGGTGGCAGCATCTGGACGCAAACGACGCCTTTGGACTGGGCGAACGTCCCGTCTATTTTGTCAGCAGCAATTCCCACAGCCTGGCCAACCTTTTCTCTGGTTTTGTTCGGCAAGAGGGCCAGCATATTATTGAACTAATTGAGAGCGAGCGACCAGAGGGGCTGCACGAGGAATACCGTCGCCTGCTGAAAGAAGCGCCGGAGCAGGTGGGCAATCTGCTCTACTACGCCTCCCGTTTTTATCTGGGCCACGGCCAGTTGGGGCGGCAGGCCAAAGCCCGTTTTGCCGAAAATGAAGCGGTAATCGGTATGCAGCGCATGCGCGACCCCCACTGTCTGGATGTGGAAGCCCAGGTGCTGGAGATCTCCAAATTGCGCATGGACTGGCTGGACCCCCGCCTGGGCAGCTTTTCCGCCGAGGAGATCGCCCTGCTCCAAGCCAGCGACGCGCTGATACTCAACATCGACTATCCTTTGGGCATGGCCGCCTATCACATCTTCAGCCAGGTCAGCACAGCCGTCAGCGATCTGCTGGGCGTCTATATCATCGGCAAGGCCGCTACTCTCAACGGGCGGGTGGGGGATGTGATGATTCCCAATGTCGTCTACGACGAACATTCCCAGAATACATTCCTCTTCCGCAACTGCTTCACAGCTATGGATGTGGCTCCCTATCTGCGCTATGGCACCGTCTTCGACAACCAGAAAGCGGTGACTGTGCGGGGTACTTTTCTGCAAAACCGCAATTTTATGCACGTTTTCTACGAGGAGAGCTACACGGATATTGAGATGGAGGCGGGCCCCTACCTGAGCGCCATCTATGAGGACATCTACCCCAAGCGTCACCCGCTCAATGAGATTGTCAACATTTTTATCAATGCACCTTACGATATTGGCTTGCTGCACTACGCCAGTGACACACCCATCAGCCGCCGTCAGACACTTCTGAGCAAAAGCCTGAGCTATATGGGTGTGGATGCCACCTACGCCACGACGATTCCCGTGGCCAACCGCATTCTGCGCCAGGAGATCGAGCGCCAATCGGGATTGGCCCAGTCGTCCCGACTGGCCCAGTCCCGATTGGCCCAGAGCCGCCGCACCGAGCAGAGAGGAGCAGCCCGATGACCGATCATCTGCGTGACTTTGCCCGGGAATTGGATTCCCAGACAGCCCAGCCCGAAAGACTGGCCCTGCACATCGGCGGCCTGATCGATCCGGAACTGGATGTGGCCCACTATTCGGCCGCACTGGATAGTTTGGCCGAGGAGGCTGAGGACCGTCTGCTGCCGGGTCTGCGGGGCGGCGATCTGGTCCACGCCCTGCTCCACGTACTGGGTGAGCAGATGGGCTTTCAGGGCAATCTGGGCCATTACTACGATCCGGGCAACAGCTTCCTGCATCTGGTCATCGAACGGCGGCGGGGTCTGCCCATCACCCTCAGCCTGCTCTATATGGCCGTGGCCCGGCGTCTGGGCATCCGGCTGGACGGGATGGGTTTCCCCGCCCACTTTATGCTGCGCTATCAGGACGAAGCCGGCACTTGGCTGCTCGATCCCTTCCACCGCTCGGCAGTGCAGGAAGACGAAGCCGCTGGCTACCTTTCCGGCCTCTTTCATCAGCACGTCCAACTCCATTCTGCGGTGGTTGGCTACACCGTCTCCTCCCGCATGCTGGTTTTGCGCCTGCTCAACAACCTGCGCAACGTCTATTTATCCAACCACATCTTTCACCAGGCCCTGGCAGTGCTGGATTATATGGTGCTGGTCGAGCCGAACGAGCCGGAGTTGTGGCGGGACAAAGGGTTGCTGAATATCCAGACCGGGCAAATGCTCGCGGCTGAGAACGATCTGCGCCGCTACTTCACCCGCCGGGACCGCTTGCACCTCTTCTGGGCAGAACCGGACGCCTTTCTGCCCGGCTCGCCCGGCCTGGCCTGGGAGGGTAACCGCTCGCCCACCCAGGAAGAACGGGAAGTGATGGCTGCGCTCAGCCACATCCGCGCCACCATAGGACGAATCAATTGATGACCGCCAATCCTTCTCTATCTCCCATCGACGTTCGCCGTTACAACAGCCGGGCCTGGGATGTGGCCGTGGAACTGGGCAGTGAGTGGACCCTGCCTGTAGACGCGGCCACCGTCGCCGCGGCCCGCCGGGGCGACTGGTCAATCGTGCTGACGCCGGTCAAGCCGATTCCCCCGGAGTGGTTTCCGCCCTTCGACAACGCCCGCATCCTCTGTCTGGCCTCCGGTGGCGGCCAGCAGGGGCCGGTTCTGGCCGCGGCGGGGGAAGCCGCCGGCGCGTCTGTGGTCGTCTTCGACAACTCCCCCCGCCAGTTGGAGCGGGACCGGGAGGTGGCTCGCCGGGACAGGCTGCCCCTCAAAACTGTCGAAGGGGATATGCGCGACCTCTCCCGCTTTGCCGACGCCACCTTCGATCTGATCGTCCACCCCTGCTCGAACCTTTTCGTGCCCGATGTGCGCCCGGTCTGGCGAGAAGCGGCGCGGGTATTGAAACCGGGCGGCGTGCTTCTTTCCGGCTTCATCAACCCGATTCTCTATCTTTTTGATCAAAAAAAGGCCGACGACGGCGTACTCGAAGTACGCCATCGCCTACCCTATTCGGACCTGACCAGCATCGCGGCTGAGGAGCGCAAGGAGTATATGGCGGCCGAGGAGGCGCTGGAGTTCGGCCACACCCTGACCGACCAGATCGCCGGACAGATCGAGGCCGGGCTGGCGATCACCGGTTTTTATGAGGATGGCTGGCCGGGGATGGCCCTGCACGAGTATACGGAGATGTTTATTGGGACGCGGGCGACGAAAATTTGATGATGGCTTGGACAATGCCCCAGCGATTCTGATGGATTTGTTGGTAGCAAGTAACTTAAATTACAACTTTGAAGTGGAGATTAAGGAGATTGATATAAGCATGTGGATGTGATATTGTTGCGTAAGCTATCGTTCAACTATTCGTATTTCACTTTTATTGACACATTCCGTATTGGGCAACTGATTTCATGGCAAATATAGGCTACTTTCTTGAATACCGATATTGGGAGTCGGCAGTACAACTTTTGAAGTATCAGTTGACCCTCAAAAAGATGAATAGACATTTCAATCGCCTCAGTATGTTCTATTACGAAGCGGTTCAGGCTTCTGCCTCAAAGATAGAACGAGAAGCATATTTTGAGAAACGTATTGCAAGTAATCTGTTCTACGGACTTGAGCAGGAATTTGCAGTGCGTCCTTACTTATTGCCGAAATCAAACCTGGGGCTTCGACGATACAAATTCCTGTCTTACCCAATGAGACTCCTGTATTATTCTGTTGGTCTTTACTTGGTTGAACTTTCCCAAGAATTTCTGATAGAACATAAGGCTCTCCATCCGAACATTCATTCCTGGTACGGGGGGAACTTAGCATTTAACCTGAACACTAAAGCGTTAGAAATAGCTTATCAACGAGTTTGGTACAAACCGCATTATTCGAATTTCAGAAAAACTGTTCGTCAGAATATAGCGCAGGATACACCTAATAAAATTGTCTTTCATCTGGATATACAGAATTATTACGATGAGATAGATGTCCAGCGTCTTCTCGGTTATCTAACTGAATTTATCAAGCCGAGTATCCAACAGGGCGCGAATTTTGATGCTGTCACGAAAAGAGAACTTCAATACTTCTTCGAGTTTCTTGGACTTGGGAGAGGGGGTATTCCTCAGACCGACAATGACATCGTGTCAAGCTACATTGGGCATCTATACATGATTTTTGGCGACATTTTTATTGAGGAGGAGATTCTATGTTTTAGGGATAAAATTAAGGCCTATAAAGTCATACGCTATATGGATGATGTGTATATTTCAATTGCTTTAGATTCAGCCACCAAACCTGTCGAGAAAGAAACGCTAATTCACGACTTGGCGTCGAGAATTAGTGACTGTTTATACGAAAGGCTTGGTTTGCGCTTGAATTACAAGACAAAGGTGTTCTGGCTGAGTAATCCACAGGAATTGAACGAACTTAAGAAAAATCTTAAAAAGGTATCTCAGAATTACCAGATAGAGGATGAGGAGAATGATGAACACCCAGTCAATAAATTGTCAAACATATTTGTACAACTTTGTAGTGATCAGTCTGATGATGAAAAAAGCTGGACGCAGATAACCGCTGAAAACGCAGATTTTTGGCTCTGGATCAGTGTCTATCTGCGTGAATCAGCGTCCCATTTTCTGTTCTATTATCATTCTGATCAGTACAATATTTGTACAACTTACTAAGTTAAAGAAGTCTCGGATAGATTCGTCATTTTCGCAGCGAACGGATTTAGATGAGGAAGTATTAAAGGAGGTTTATGACAATCGAGTTCAACAGCTATTGGCGAAGCCAGTAAATCGAAGAAAACTGGCCAAGGCTTTTAAGGACTTCAATTTTGATTTGGTCAATGCAGATCCTATGCCGCTTATTATCCTTCTCCTAAATGACCCTGTAGCTACTTCGGCATTCGAGAAATTTCTCTTATCGAAAAAGAAGCTATCTTCAAGAGATACGCATCTCATCTTATCGTATTTGAGTCAAACTGATTTCCTCTCAACCGTCTTAATTAAATCTCTTCGCAAAAGTGAACAAATGAGAGAAATTATTGACACCTTTCAGAAAGCCACTCTGTCGCTTAGCAGGCCTGGATATTTTGGATTATCATCGACTAAGATTCTGCGGCTTGTGAGTATTCCCGATGCGATTGAACAAATTCGGCAGCGCCGCTTACGAGAAAGCGAGTACGAGTACTCCGTTGCCCTGAATCATCTGCTTAATGAGTTTCATGCTATTTGCTATTCTCTGGATGTGAACAAAGGGAGTCTAAATAAGTACGATGCAAACAAAGTCATAACATTCTTGATAAACAAAGGTGTCCCTACTTCAACTTATATGCCAATTCGAAGTCTTTTCGACAGGCGCAACAAAAATGTTGTTTCTCATCCGGATCCAGTTGCTTGGGTCGTAGACGAAGTAGAGTATTTCAAGTATCGGGATAGTGTTGGTAAATGCTTAGCTTGTATACTCTAACCGTAGGCCGGTGGCCTTGTGAGAAGAAGATTTGTTGGAGCAATGGTACTGTACGCGCTGCGACGCGCAAGTGATGATTGTGAGGTAAACGATGTACTGGGAAGAATGGCACTCCTACGCCGACAACGAAGAAAACTGGCGTGGCAATGCGGAACGGGGTCTACTCAAAGCTGAGGTAGTGGATGGCTATCTTCTGCGTCTCTGGTTTGAGGAAGAGATGGATGTCTCCATCTACGAACTGGACTTCTATCCACTTTTTGTAACCGAAAATCCGGGCGGGGTCTTTTCTGTGTTGACCGATCCGGAGCGCTTTCGGTTGGTCGTCGGCGACTACGCGTTGGCCTGGCTCAATCCTGAGACCGGTGTCTATGACGAGACCACCATTGACATCGCCCCAGAGTGTATCCGATTTTTCTGCGAGCGCTACGGCAAAAAGTTGAAAGGTGTGGACAGTCTCCAAATGCAGGAACTGGCGTTGGCCTAACCTGAAAATAGAACACGGATGACACGGAAAGGACGGATTTTCACGGATTCAATCTGCGACATCTGCGTTCCTATTTTCATTGCTGATTGTGCCCAATCGGGCATGGACACTAACCTAAAACGGTGGATATGCTACGTTTTCAGCCTCTAACAAATCCGCGGCAACTGCTCCCCGCTGAGCAGATCCACAATGCGGGTGGCGCCGATGGCCGAGCGCATGGTCACCAGCCCGTCATCCTGTGTGCCGACTGTGCCCACCTGTGCCGCGCCCTGGCCCAGGGGATGCGCCCGCAGAATGCCCAGCGCCCGTTCCCCGTCCTCCGGCGCGACGAAAGCCACAAAACGCCCCTCATTTGCCACGTAGAGCGGGTCTAATCCGAGAATCTCGCAGGCACCCCGCACGTCCTGGCGCACGGGGATGGCGGTCTCGTCGATGTGAACCCGGCGGCCCGATGTGCCGGCGATTTCCACCAGACTGCTCGCCATCCCGCCCCGGGTCATATCGCGCAGACAGTGGATGTCAATCCCGGCGTCGAGCAGTTCCAGCACCAGCCCGGCCACACAGGCCGAGTCGCTTTCGATGGTTGTCTCAAATTCCAGCCCCTCGCGCACGGCCATAATCGCAATGCCGTGGCGTCCGATATCCCCGCTGACCAGCACCACATCTCCCGGCCGCACCTGGGACGGGTCAATCCTGCGCCCGCCCTCCACAACGCCGATACCACTGGTATTGATGTATAGCCCGTCGCCTTTGCCCCGGTCCACTACTTTTGTGTCGCCGGTGACGATCTGCACCCCGGCTTCTGCCGCCGCGGCCTGCATAGACTGGACGATGCGCCAGAGTTCGTCCATATCCATCCCCTCTTCCAGCACAAAACCCGCGCTCAAATAGAGCGGCCGCGCCCCACACATAGCCAGATCGTTGACAGTGCCATGCACGGCCAGAGAGCCGATGTCGCCGCCGGGGAAGAAGCGGGGTTTGACCACAAACGAGTCGGTGGTGAAGGCCAGGCGCGCGCCGCCGATCTCCAGCAGCGCGCCGTCGTGGCGGGCGTCGAGCGCTGGGTTGCGAAAGGTCGCGCCGAACATCCGCTCGACCAGTTGGTTCATCAGCCGTCCACCACCGCCGTGGGCCAACTGCACAGTCGGGTAGTCGCTGAGGGGGATGGGGCAGGAGAGGGAGAAGGAGGGCTGGTTGGGCATGATTTTTCTCTGGATAGGCAACTGAGGGGATGAGAATGGGATGATGAGATGATGGAATGTGGACAGAATCCCATCATCTCATCATCACACCGCGAGTTCAATTCTTCTATACCGATAATACGCCGCGCACGCGCCCTCCGACGAAACCATCGGCGCGCCCAGGGGCTTCTCCGGTGTGCAGCGTGTGCCAAAGGCCGGACATTCGTGGGGATAGGCGATGCCTTGCATAATCCGACCGCTGATACATTCGCCATCCTCCTGCGCGGTGACGCCGGCCACGCCAAACTTCACCTCGGCGTCGTAGGCCGCGTAGAGCGGGGTCAGGCCCAGCCCGCTGCTGGGAATCTCGCCTAGCCCCCGCCAGCCCCGATGCACCACCCGGAATACCTGGCTGACGATCTCCTGGGCCGGGCGGTTGCCGTCCCGGGTCACAGCACGGATGTACTGGTTTTCCACCTCGGCCCGGCCCTCCTCCAACTGCTTGACGCACAAGTAGACGCCGTGCAGAATGTCCAGGGGTTCAAAGCCGGTAACGACAATCGGCACCTGATATTTGGCCGCGATGGGTTCGTATTCGGTATAGCCCATAATGGCACAGACGTGGCCCGCAGCCAGAAAGCCCTGCACCTGACATTCGGGCGAAGACAACAGCGCTTCCATCGCCGGGGGGACGAGGACGTGGGAGGCCAGAATCGAAAAATTGCGGATGCCCGCCCGCTCGGCCTGATAGACGGCCATTGCGTTGGCCGGCGCGGTCGTCTCGAAGCCCACGGCAAAGAAGACGACTTCCCGCGTGGGGTTCTCCTTTGCCAGTTTCACTGCGTCCAACGGCGAGTAGACGATGCGCACATCCCCACCCCTGGACTTGACCGAAAAGAGATCGCCTCTGCTGCCCGGAACCCGCAGCATATCCCCAAACGAGCAGAAAATCACCTCTGGGCGGCTGGCGATCTCCAGCGCTTTGTCGATCAGTTCCAGAGAAGTCACACAGACCGGGCAGCCGGGGCCGTGTACCAGCCGGATTTCGTCGGGTAGGAGTTCGTCAATGCCAAAGCGTACAATTGCATGGGTCTGGCCGCCGCAGACCTCCATCAGCGTCCAGGGCCGGGTGGTAATGCGCCGGATGGCCGCCGCGAACTGCTGGGCCGCGGCGGGGTCCCGGTATTCATCTATGTATTTCATTGTTGTGCCCCCTGCCCGGCGGACGACAGCCCGTTGACCGCAGACCGCGACAGTCCCGCGGTTTGCGGTCGGCTGTCTGCCGTCTCTCCTGCGGTTAGCTCGTCCAACTCATCCATCCTCCGCAGATACTCGAAAACCGTCTGCGCCTCCTCCTCGTCCACCTGGCTGATGGCAAAGCCCACATGGACCACCACATAATCGCCCACTGCAGCGTCAGGCGTGAAGGCCAGATTCACTTCCTTTATCACCCCGCCAAAATTGACCCGGCCCATCCGGGTAATCGGGTCATCGCCAGCAATGGTCAGAATCTGACCGGGAACGCCGAGACACATAGAAATTCTCCTCAAAGTTGCAGGTGGCAGGTGGAAAGTTGCGGGTGGAAAGTTGCAGGTGGCAGGTGACGCGTCACCCAATCACCCAATCGCCTTGTCATCTTCCCATCCCTGCTACCACCTGTCCTAGCGCAATACCGCCATCGTTGGGCGGGACCTGTTTGTGCCAGTGGGGGGTGAAGCCCGCTGCCCGCAGGCGGTCAATCGTCAATTCGCTGAGCAGCCGGTTCTGGAAGCAGCCGCCGGTCAGGGCCACCACAGGGACGCCGACCCGCCGGGCCACGGCTACAGCAATTTCTGCCAGGGTACTGTGGAAGCGGGCTGCACATTGACCGACCGACGTTTGCCGGGAAATATCTGTGAGCAGTTCTTCCAGCAGGGGCTGCCAATCCACCACCAGCGCTTCCCCCTCCCCTACGCGCAGAGTGAAGGGGTAGGGCTTGCCCTCTGCTCCGCTTGCGGCAAACTCCAGAGTCATCGCCGCCTCGCCCTCGAAGGACGAAATTTGGCGCAGCCCCAACAGACTGGTAACGCCATCAAAGAGCCGCCCCGCGCTGGTCGTCACCGGCGCGTTGACCCCCCGTTCGATCATCTGGCTGAAGAGACGCTTTTCGTCTGCGCTCAGAGCCGCTACGGACGACAGCCATTCCCACCCCAACGCCTTTTCGCCAAAACACTCATAGAGTAGGCCAAAAGCCGAACGCCTGGGTTCACGTACCGCCGCCTCGCCGCCGGGCAGCCGGAAGGGCCGCAAGTGGGCCACCCGCTGGAAGCCGCTCCCATCCACCCGCAGAAACTCCCCGCCCCAGATTGTACCATCCGACCCGTAGCCTGTGCCATCCCAGGCCACGCCCAGAACCGGGCGTCCTGAGCTATGCGTCAGCCGTTGTCTTCCCTGGCCTGCACCGGTCTGCTGTTCGGGAATTGACAATCGGTGTAAATCAGTCCCATCCGTGCCAATCCGTGTGCTTCTGTTGATCAGCCCATTTTCCGCCATACAGGCCAGCACATGCGCGTAGTGATGCTGCACCCGCACCAGAGCCACGCCTCTTTCTGCGGCCAGTCGCGCCGCAAAATAGGCCGAGGGATAGTCCGGGTGACTGTCGCATACAATCGTATCCGGCTTTGCTTCGTATAGCGTCGATAGGCTGTGAACTGCCTGCTCAAATGCAGAGAAGGCGTGGGTATTTTCCAGATCGCCCAGATGCTGGCTGAGAAAGACATTCTCGCCGACAGCCAGAGCCACTGTATCTTTCATGTGACCGCCCACAGCCAGGATTGTCGGGGCCTCACCGACCTGACAGGTGGGCGGAGAATCAGTCTGGGCAGATGAAATCTGTTGCACCGCCCACCTGTCAGGTCTGGCATCCAGCGAAATCGGCAGGGGCGCATAGCCCCGGCTGCGGCGCAAAATCTGCATTTCCCCGGCCAATACCCGTACAACCGTATCATCCACGGGCCGCTCAATGGGCCGGTTATGCACCAGGAAGCAGTCGGCGATAGCGGCCAGTCGCTCCACGGCTTCGTCGTTTTCTGTGCAGATGGGTTCGTCGGAGAGATTGCCGCTGGTCGCCACCACTGGGAAGCCTAACTGGGCCAGGAGCAGGTGATGGAGGGGGGAATAGGGCAAAAAGACACCCAGCGTCGGGTTGTCGGGCGCGACTGCTGGGCTGACGCTCTCGCCGTGCAGAGCGGTCGCGGCGTTGCGTTGCAGTAGCACAATCGGCGCGGCGGGGGATTCCAGCAGCGCCGCCTCCGCCTCAGACAATTGGCAGCAGACTTCAATCTGCGCCCGATTGGGAAAGAGCACGGCAAAGGGTTTGCGGGGGCGCTGTTTGCGTTGGCGCAGCCGTTCCACGGCATCGCTGTTGCGGGCGTCTACCAGCAGGTGAAAGCCGCCTATCCCTTTGACGGCCACAATCAGCCCCTGGTGAACGGCATCTGCCGCGGCCTTCAGTGCCTCGCTGCGTGTAGCCAACTCTTTGCCCCGTTTGTCCCAAAAGGCCAATTGAGGGCCGCAGACCGGGCAGGCGTTGGGCTGGGCGTGGAAGCGCCGATCCAACGGATTGTCGTATTCAGCCTGGCAGGCGGGGCAAAGCTCAAAATTAGCCATCGCCGTGTGGGGGCGGTCATAGGGCAGGCGGCGAATGATGGCGTAGCGGGGGCCGCAGTTGGTGCAGTTGGTGAAAGGATAGCCGTAACGCCGGTCGTGGGGATCAAAAATCTCGTTCAGACAGTCGGGGCAGGTGGCGATGTCGGGCAGGACGATCGTCGTGCGGGGACCGCTGCCGTCGCTGTGGCGGATGGCGAAATTCGTGTAGCCAGCAACAGGCAACTCTTCGATTTGCAGACTCTGCACCATCGCCCGGGGCGGTGCTTCCAGTTGCAGAAGGCGGCAGAAGCTGTCAACCCCATCCGGCGTACCTTCCACCTCTACAAAAAGTCCCTGCGCCCCATTGAGAACCCAGCCGGTCAACCCCAATTCGGTTGCCAGCCGATAGACAAAAGGGCGATAGCCCACCCCCTGCACGGCCCCGCGCACAGTCACCGCCCGGCGGACGAGGGGGGATGCTGGGGGATGGGATGCTGTGGTGGTCATTGGCATTTGAACCGAAGGAATCGTCCGCGTTCTATTCTTCTGCTCTGACTTCGATGAGTTCCAAATCGTGAGCCTCGTCGATCTCCTGCACGGCGTCGCAGACGGGGCAGAGAAAGAAGTGGCCGGTCAGGTCGTCGCTGGTGATGGTCTGGCTGTGGCCACAATGGGCGCAGGTGAAGCGGGTGTCGAAAGTGTCCACCAGCAGGGCCGCGCCTTCCAGCCGGGTGCCCGGCGCGAGGCTGGCAAAGGACTGTTCCAGGGCGTCGGCGCTGAAGGTGCTGCCCCGGCGCACGCGCACAGATGAAATCCGGCGCACATTCTGGTCGACCAGTTGGCTTTCGATATTCTCGATAAGGGCTTGAACGATACTGACTTCGTGCATTGGCTGGGGATTGGAGATTGGGGACTGGGGACTGGGGATTGGGGGCTTGCCCCAATCCCTACTCTCCAGTCTCTACTCCCCAATCCCCAATCTTCTCCTTTCGATCAATCGGTGAATCTGTTCGATAACTTTCTCAACAGCGTTCGCCACCTCTGCTGACAACCCCTCGCCGAAGCCGAAATCTGCGCCGGTGACGGTGAGCAGATGAGCGGGGGGGGCATAGCCGAAAAGCTCCTGGGCCGCGGCCAGCAGCGAGGCGGGGTCCACCTGATGGGTGAATGGCTGGGCTGTGAAGCTGCTGGGCTGGATTTCCGTCCAATGGATTGCGCCTGGTTCGTCGTCTGAATCGTCGGGTGCCACAACCCGTTTCAACGGGTTTTCCGTGTCAGACGCCGAATTCATTCGGCGGGCCGGTTCAGCCGCATCCACAAAAATCACCCGTTCTGCCCGGCTGATGGGTTCGGCCAATTCCGGCGTCAATTGATGCAGCACCCGTACATCCACCGCCTCTTCTGGCAGAAGCTCCGCCAGCCGCTCCCCAATCACCCAGCCCACCCCGTCGTCCCGCCGCAGGGGATTGCCGTAGGCGAGAACCAAAACGTATTGCGTATTGCGTATTGCGTAGGTAGTGGCGCTGGTTTCATTTTGCATACCGTTTCGCAAGTATAGAGCAGTAAATTCTTTTGCCATCATCCGGCGTCTCTCCACTAGCGCCTCAAACATCCCATACCTACGAAATACGCACTACGCAATACGTCTCACCCTTCCCGTTTCATCACATCCAACACCCGTCCATCCGGCCCCATCAGCTCCACCTGCATCGGCATCTTCCCCATCGCGTGGGTAGAACAGCTCAAGCAGGGGTCGAAGGTGCGGATGACTGCCTCCACCCGGTTGAGCATCCCCTCTTCGATCTTCTCGCCGTGGATGAAGTGACGGGCCACCTGCTTGACGCCCCGGTTCATCGCCATATTGTTGTGACCCGTGGCGATAATCAGATTGGCGGTCTGGATCAGCCCGTTCTCGTCGATGCGGTAGTGGTGCATCAGCGTGCCGCGGGGCGCTTCCGAAACGCCAACCCCTTCCAGCCGGTTGGGCTGGGCGTGGGCACGCACATGCTTGCTCATAATGTCTGGCGTGTTGAGCAGTTCTTCGATACGCTCCACGCCGTAGAGAATCTCGATCAGCCGGGCGTAGTGGTAGTGGAAGGAGCTGAGCACCGCGCCCCGTTCCAGGCTGCGAAATTCGGCCCACTCCTGATCGGCCAAGGGCGTGCCACACTTGTCAATGATATTCAGCCGGGCCAGGGGGCCGACCCGATAGAAGCCACCCGGATAGCCCTGGGGTTTGTAGTAAGGGAACTTCAGATACGTCCACGGCTCCACGGCCTCTTCGATATAGGCGCTGTAGTCCGCGGGGTCCAGCCGGTCGGCGATGATATGGCCCGTGGCATCGGTGATACGTATATGGCCGTCGTAGAGGGCCAGGCTGTTGTCCTTGCTGTTGACCAGCCCCATAAAGAGCGAAGGGAAATTGGCGAAGGTGCGAATCTCTTCCCGGTAGTTGTCAACGACCGTCTTGAACCAGTCCAGGGTGCGGATGGCGATCTGGCGGGCTTCAGGGATCGTCGCCAGAATCTGCTCTCGGCGCTCGACACTCAGGGGTTCGCTCACACCGCCGGGCACAACCCAGGCTGGGTGAATCCGTTTGCCGCCCAGCCATTCGATGATCTGTTGGCCGAACTGGCGCAGACGGATGCCGTCTCGGGCCAGGGTAGGATGATTTTGGGCCACGCCGAAGATATTGCGTTGGGCCGGGTCGCTGTCCAATCCCAAGAGCAGGTCTGGCGAAGAGAGGTGAAAGAAGCTGAGCGCGTGGGACTGCACTATCTGGGCCAGATTCATAATCCGCCGCAGGTTGGCCGCGGGTTCGGGAATCTGCACAGCCAGCAGCGCGTCGCAGGCTTTGGCCGACGCCATCAGATGGCTGACCGGGCAGATGCCGCAGATGCGGGCCATCAACGAGGGCATTTCATAGAAGGGGCGGCCTTCGCATAGTTTTTCAAAGCCCCGAAATTGGGTTACGTGAAAAAAGGCATCTTCCACCGCGCCGTTGTCGTCCAGGTGAATGGTAATTTTGGCGTGGCCTTCGATGCGGGTGACGGGGTCGATCATTATCGTTCGCGACATAAGTTGTGTCTCCAAGTGGTGCGTGGTGCGTGGTGCGTGAACAGGTAGTGACGAAGGCCGCTTGTCACGAGCCGTTTTCGTTTGATGGAAAACAAGAAATGACCCGTTGCAAAGCCAATTTCGAATGCCAGTTCACGCACTACGCACCACGCACAACGATTACTTTCCAAACCGCGTATGCTTCTCCACCTCTGGCCTCCGCCCCGCCACCAGTTCAGTCAGGACGTAATAGATGACGTCCCGGTGGGGCGGGCAGCCCGGCACGAAGACGTCTACGTGGACGATTTCGTGGACCGGACGGGATTCGGGCAGGAGGGGTGGGATGATTTCATTGGGAATGCGCTGGTTCAGCTGGGCATTCTCAAAATAGGCCCGACGGTAGACCGCCTCTGTGCCAAAGGGATTGCGCATAGCCGGTACATTCGCCGTCACCGCGCAGTCGCCCAGAGAGACCAGAAGCCGGGTGTGGGCGCGTACCTTCTGGATTTTCGCCAGATCGTCTGTGCTGCTCACCGCGCCCTCGATGAGGGTCACATCTACCATCTCTGGGAATACTTTCACATCCACCAGCGGGCTGTAGACCAGATTGACGTGCTCGGCGATCTCCAGCAGCCGCTCGTCCATATCCAAAAAAGACATGTGGCAGCCGGAACAGCCATCCAGCCAGACTGTTGCCAGTGATACTTTGCCGTTTGTTGACTCGCTCATTGGTTGCTCCAAAAAGATACGGATGGGAAGAAAAATCTCCCAATCTCCTAATCTCCAGTTTACGGCAGAGATTGGGAGATTGCGAGATTGAGGCCACTATCGCCTCATTCATCCCCACCCCGCATGGATGTAAGGTAGGGCAGGAAGGCCCGGCGTTTGGTCATCTCGGCCACAGATTTGCCCTTTTCAAAGAGCGCGCCCGTGGGGCAGACGTGGACGCACTTGCCGCAACTGGTGCAGCTTTCCGAATCGCCCCATGCCTCGGCCAGGTCGGTGATGACCCGGGTCTTCACGCCCCGGCCCATCAAATCCCAGGTGTGTGCGCCCTCGATCTCATCGCAAACCCGCACGCAGCGGGTGCAGAGCACACAGCGGTTGTGGTCCAGCACAAAGCGATCATGGGAGGCGTCGATGCCCACCTTCGGGTAGAGATAGGGCACAGTAATATGAGATATGCCTACGTTCACCGCCAAGTCCTGTAGGTCGCAATGACCGTTGGAGACACAGACCGAACAGACGTGGTTACGCTCGGAAAAGAGCATCTCCACGGTCATCCGCCGGTAGCCATCCAGCCGGGGGGAATGGGTGGTCACTTCCATCCCATCCTGCACCGTCGTGACGCAGGCAGTGAGCAGTTTGTTCGATCCCTTCACCTCTACCAGGCAGAGACGACATGCGCCGATGTCCGAGAGGCCGTCCATATGGCAGAGGGTAGGGATGTCAATGCCGTTTTCCCGGGCTACTTCCAGGATTGTCTCATCTTCCCGCGCGCCCACATCCTTGCCGTCGATCTTCAGTGTGACAATGCGTACTTGTCCCTGGCTCATTGGGCCACCTCCACAGATTTGTAGGTCGGACTGTCAGTCCGACTGGCGGGGGATGAGTCAGCGGTCGGACTACCAGCCCGACCTACCGAGCCATGAATTTTACAGACCCCAGCAGGGCAACGCTTTTCCTCGATGTGGGCAATATACTCGTCCCGGAAGTAACGCAGGGTGCTGACTACTGGATTGGGAGCCGTCTGGCCCAGACCGCACAGACTGGTATTCTGCACCATATCACATAGATTCTCCAACAGGGCCAGATCGTCCATCGTCGCCCGACCTGTGCTGATTTTGTCCAGCAGCCGGTACATCTGCACCGTCCCCACCCGGCAGGGCACACACTTGCCGCAGGATTCGGTCATACAGAATTCCATAAAATACTTTGCCACATCCACCATACAGGAGGATTCGTCCATGACGATCATCCCGCCGGAGCCCATAATGGAGCCGAGGCTGCGCAGGGAGTCGTAATCCACCGGATTGTCCAGATAGGCATCGGGGATGCAGCCGCCGGATGGGCCGCCGGTCTGCACAGCTTTGCAGCGCCCGCCGCCGGGCACGCCCCCACCGATTTCATAGACGATTTCTTTGAGGCTGGTTCCCATCGGTACTTCGATAATGCCCGTATTGGCGATGGCCCCGGCCAGGGCAAAGACTTTTGTGCCTTTGCTCTTTTCCGTGCCTATGGACGCATACCATTTACCCCCGTTGCGGATAATCGGTGCAATGTTGGCAAAACTCTCCACATTATTGATGAGGGTGGGTTTGCCCCACAGCCCAGACTGGGCAGGATAGGGCGGGCGAGGCCGGGGCTGTCCCCGTTTGCCTTCGATGGAGGCGATGAGAGCTGTCTCTTCGCCGCAAACAAAGGCCCCCGCGCCCAGGCGGATGTCGATGTTAAAGCCGAAGGTTGTCTCGGCCACGCTGGGCCCCAAGAGACCCATACGCCGGGCCTGGCTGAGGGCCTTCTTCAGATGGTCAATCGCCAGCGGATATTCAGCCCGCACGTAGACGTAGCCCTGATTGGCTCCCACCGCATAGCCCGCCAGGATCATCCCTTCGATCACTCGATGGGGATCGCTCTCCAGCACGCTGCGGTCCATAAACGCACCGGGGTCGCCCTCGTCCGCGTTGCAGATGACATATTTGTCTGGGCCGGGGGCTTTGGAAACCGTCGCCCATTTGAGGCCCGTGGGATAGCCGCCACCGCCCCGCCCGCGCAGACCGCTGGTCATCACTTCGTCGATGACCTGGGCTGGTGTCATTTCGGTCAAGGCTGTGACGAGCGCGCTGTAGCCGCCGGCCGCAATATACTCTTCTATACGTTCCGGGTCGATGCGCCCGCTGTTTTCCATCACAATCCGGTTCTGGCGCAGGAAGAAGGGCGTGCCCGTGGGAATGCGTAGCTGTTCTACCGGTTTGCTGTTGAGACCGCCCACAATCGCCGGTACGTCCTCCACTGTGACGTGGCCGTACATTGTGGATTGGGATTCCACCTCGACCAGCGGCCCGGCAGTACACAGTCCCAAACAGCCAACGCCCTTCACCTGACACCCACGCTCCAGGCCATTGCGCTCCACTTCCTTGCCCAGGGCCTCCTTCACTTGGGCCGCACCAGAGGAGAGACAGCCTGCCGCTGTACAAACCTTGACCGTATGGGTGTACTGGGATTGGGCTTCCTCTACCGTAGCTTTGATTTCGGCTAGTTTTTCACGCATGGACCGCGCTCCCTTCTTTTTCGGGGGAACTTTCCGGGGAAGCCTGGGCCCCAGCAGGGCCATTCCGCCAGGCGCGCAGCCGTTCGACGATAGCTTCCCGGTTGACTTTGCCCGCCACTTGGCCGTCAAAGACCGCAGCAGGGGCCAGCCCACAGGAGCCGAGACAACGGGCCGTGAGCATAGAGAGTTTGCCGTCCTCGGTGGTCTCGCCGTCGCCGATGTGGAACTCTTTGCCCACTGCGTCCAGCAGACCCGGCGCGCCTTTGATGTAGCAGGCTGTGCCTGTGCAGACGACGCAGGTGTGTTCGCCGGCAGGTTTCAGGCTGAAGAAGTGATAGAAGGTGGAGACGCCGTAGACGTGGCTGAGGGGCGCGTGGAGCGAGCGGGCCACATAGCGCAGGGACTCTTCGTCCAAATAGCCGAAGGATTCCTGGACCGCGTGGAGGGTTTCAATCAGTGCGTCCCGACGAAAACCGTTGCGGCGCATGGCCGCCTGGACAATGCGCCAGCGTTTGTCATTCGAGGGGGGATCAACCGCTGGCTGACGTAGGTTGGTAGCCATACACGACCTTTCCGTGTGGAATGTGGGTGATGGGATGCTTGGACAGAGAAGGGGTTAAGAGGTGATGAGGCGATAGGATAAACGCCACCTGCCACTTAGGGCCTTCCACTGCCACCTGTGTCAGTATGGCAGTCATTATGACGCTAGGCGTCAGGAGGGTGGGCAGGTGTGATACTGGACAGTTGGGGGGTATGGGGTCGGGCGGTCAAAATTGACAAACCCTTACCTCTTCATCCCAGGACTTATTTGCGCTAAACCATTTTTCGGCTTGAGAAACAACCCACTCTGGGTGCACAATACCTTCGCCAGAGATCAAGTGAAGGGTTGAAACTGTTGAGAATGAATTGAACCAAGAGAAGGCATATTCTCAATCACTTGGTTGATAAGAATCGGGTCAACCAAATCCGGAAGCAGTTTTAACGCTTCCACGGCATAACGT
>CAMDQF010000096.1 GCA_945905745.1 Litorilinea aerophila | reverse complement strand
TTCAACCCTTCACTTGATCTCTGGCGAAGGTATTGATAGGACAGAAACTTGCCTTTCATCGCTTTCCTTCTCCTTTTGCATTTATTTGGAATCGTCTGCCAATTTTACATTTGAATAAAAAGATAAGCGAACTCTGATAAGCAATATATCGACCACTGGTTTGACAGCCAATCCAATGAGGCCATTGATTCACAAGGAGGAGCAAATGCAAGAGCAAAACGGATCGACGCTGGATGTGATCTATGAGAACTGGCAGGGCTATCAGGCAAAGCTGCGGGATTGCATCGCCCCCCTGACCGATGGGCAACTCGCGCTGCAACCGGCCCCGCATATGTGGCCTTTGGGGCAGATTGTGGAGCACATCATTTCTGTCCGGGCCGGCTGGTTCAGTGGAACCCTGCAGGACGCAGACGCGGCGATGGACGCCTACATGAACTGGGGCCAACGGGAATCCCGCCCCCGCAGCGGGGCAGAGCTGGCCCAGGGCCTCGACGAAACCTGGGCTTTCATCGAAGCCCGCCTGCAACGCTGGACCCCCGACGAGTGCGCGCAGCTCTTCCCGGATGAGTGGGACGGTCAGGTATACGAGCTGTCGCGCAGTTGGATCACCTATCACGTCCTGGAACACGACCTGCATCACGGCGGCGAAGTCTCGCTGCTCCTGGGGATGAACGGTCTGACCGGCCCTAATCTTTGAACCGTAGCAGAGGCCAGCAGGATTTAGGTATCACTGGTCGTTCAAGAAACGTATTCTGTTCACGACAGAATCATTTGCCGCTGAAAGAGTCTACCCATGCAAATCCGAGTTGGCTACGAATTAGTCTACGATTGCCCCCAACCGACACCGATGATCCTGACATTGAACATCCATTTTACCCGTGTCTCCGATGTCGTCGTGCCTGACCACCTGATCACCTCGCCATCGATTCCGATCAGAGCCTACCGCGATGGTTTTGGAAACTGGTGCAGCCGGATTGTCGCTCCCCAGGGCCAACTACGGCTTTCCACCGATGCACTTGTCAACGATTCCGGGGAGACGGATGTCATCGCGCCTTTTGCCCAGCAACATCTGGTGCAAGAGCTACCCGAAGACACGCTGGTCTTCCTGCTGGGGAGCCGTTATTGTGATACGGACCGGCTCTCACAAATTGCGTGGAACCTTTTTGGTCAAGCGCCGTTGGGCTGGGGACGGGTCCAGGCCATCTGCGATTTCGTCCATCAACACATCACCTTTGGCTACGAGCACGCCCGCCCCACCCGCACGGCCTGGGAGGCTTTCAACGAAGGGGTTGGCGTCTGTCGCGATTACGCACATCTCGCCATCGCTTTTTGCCGCTGTATGAACATTCCCGCCCGCTACTGTACCGGCTATCTGGGCGATATCGGCGTACCGCCGCCCTACGGCCCTATGGACTTTTCGGCCTGGTTCGATGTCTATCTGGGCGGCAGTTGGTATACCTTTGACGCCCGCAACAACGTGCCGCGCATTGGCCGCGTATTGATGGCCCGGGGGCGGGATGCCGCCGATGCCTCCCTCAGCACTACCTTTGGCCCCAATACTTTGACCGGTTTCAAAGTCTGGGCAGATGAAGTAACATCTGGGCAGATGAAGTAACGTAAAGAGCACCGGCAGATGGCTACCAATCCGCCCCAACCCCAGGCCACATTCGCCTTCCCCACCTGGTGGCACTACGATATACTTCGGGGGCTGGACTATCTGCGCCGGGCCGGTGTCGCGCCCGACGAGCGCGTCGCCGAAGCGATTGAGTTGGTCGAATCCAAGCGCGACGCCGAGGGCAAGTGGCTGCTGGAAGTCCCTTACCCCGGCGCGATGCCAGTCGACCTGGACGGGGACGTCGGTCTGCCCAGTCCGAATCTTTGATCGAATTGTGCGGGCCCTCAATTGGTAAGGATAGCCAATGACAGTGCATCCTGTGGAACGCAGGCTTCGCAGCGCCCTGCCCGTTACCCGTTTTATGCAAAGCTATCTGCCACTCCCAGCCGCACGCTGGCTGATCGCGCAAGGCGTGACACGCACGCACTTGGCTGCCGATGTCAACCGGGAGGCCGTCTCTGCCGACGGCGTGGGGTGCGAATGGATCATCCCCCAAAATAGCCGGACTGACCGGGTCCTGCTCTATCTGCACGGCGGCGGTTTCGTCTTCGGATTGACTCCTCTACACTTGGAGTTGGTGGCCTATCTGGCGCAAAAAATGGGCATCCGCGGCCTGATGGTGGATTATCGGTTGGCACCGGACCATCCCTTTCCCGCAGCCCTGGACGACTGCCTCACTGCCTACCATTGGCTGTTGAAACAGGGGATTGGCGCGCAGAATATTGTGGTGGCCGGGGATTCAGCCGGTGGCAATTTGACCCTGACCACGATGATGAAGCTGCGCGATAGCGGCGACCCGCTGCCGGCTGCGGCGGCCTGTCTCTCGCCTTTGGCAAATTGCGCCGACAAGCGCAACCCGCCGGAAGGGTTCAGCGACCCGGTGCTGCCACCCAAAGTGCTGGAATTCTATACTCGATCGTATGCCGCTCACAATGACCCACGCAATCCCCTGATTTCGCCACTATTTGGCGACTGGCAGGGATTGCCGCCGCTGTTGATTCACGCAGGAGAGAAGGAGGTTCTACGCGAAGATGCCCTGCGTGTGGAAGCATTGGCCAGATCCGCAGGCGTTGACGTGCGGCTGGAGATTTACCCGCGTATGTGGCATGTTTGGCAGATTCACCCAGCCTTACCCCAGACGGTGCAATCCCTGGACGACATAGCCCGATTTCTTGCCACCAGCGGTTCACCCGTCTGACAGCTTCGGATTCGGATAATCCATTGTGAAACACTACGGCGTAAATCTGTCAGTGGTTTTCCTGGTGCGTGGTGCGTGAACTGGTATACGAACTACGCGCCACATCAGTACCTCTTGGCTTAATCGCGCCGGGCTGTACTATTATCAGTAGACCGCGGACTGCCCAATCGTAGGTTGGGTTCTCCTGGCAAGCGATCAGCATCTACACTCCAACGAGTGCCGGGAGAACCCAACACACTGCGGTCTACTGATTATCATAGGAGTTGTAGAAGTGGGTGGCTACTTTGTCCAACTTAATCGAAGCAATGAGTGCAAGAGTGATGAAAACTGAGGATCGAGAAGCGCTACTTACAATCTTGAAAACCCGTTTCCAGGAGAACCCCAAGCGCCATCCGGGTCTGGAATGGACGGCAATCGAAACAAGACTGCGCGCCACTCCTGCCAAACTGGGGAGTCTGGACCAGATGGAACGCACGGGCGGTGAACCGGATGTGGTAGGCATGGACAGCGAGAGCGGAGAATATCTCTTCTGTGACTGTTCTGAGCAAAGCCCTGCGGGCCGCAGAAGTCTCTGCTACGACCAGGCCGCTCTGGATGCCAGAAAGGCAAACAAACCGGTCGGCAGTGCGGCGGAGATGGCCGCAGAGATGGGTGTAGCCCTTTTGACGGAAGCAGAGTATCGGGCATTGCAAAAGCTGGGCGAGTTTGACACAAAAACCTCCAGTTGGGTGCAGACGCCTACCGCCATCCGGGAGCGGGGTGGATCGCTTTTCTGTGACCGCCGCTACGATCACCTCTTCACCTATCACAACGGCGCGGATTCCTACTACGCCGCCCGCGGATTTCGTAGTTCGCTGCGGGTCTAGTTTTGCCAGGCAACATCAGCGACGGACACGGGTAACAACGAAAACCGTCCACCGTGGCGGTTCCCTCAATCTCCTTTTCCCCGCGCAACAGTGGAGTCACGAAATGTGGTTTGAACAGTTGACCGGTTTTGCAGAGAAAAATCCAGAGCAGGTACGCGAAAATCTCACCGTTGATGGTCAAATTTTGCGCTCACGGGTAAACGGAAAGGCTTTTGTGTGTGGTCAACTGGAGACCCCCTCCCTGGCCGAACTGCGCCAGCGTCTCCGAGCCGCCGGGGCGCAGAGTGGACCGACGACCCTACGCGAAGTCGTTGCCAATGTCCAACACCTGCACACAGACCCAGCCAATGGAGGCGTGCTCTTTCAAGTAGCGTCGCAGTTCAACCTGCTGGAAATGATCTCTCCCCACGCTACCCCGGAACAGGGGGTGGGCATCTATGAAAATGATCCTACCCAGGGGCCGGCCTGCGCCATCGCCGCCGGTGCAGGGACGATCTATCGCAACTACTTTGCCCAGGTCAACGGACAGATCGGCCAATCGGCTGCCAACCAGATCGATTGTCTGGCCGATCTGGGCGCGGCCTTGGGCAACCGCGCAGGCCGCCTGTGGGAGATGCGCAACGGCTATACCCTGGCAACCCAGAGCGGTCTGGCCGAAATTGACCAGCGCTTGCGGGACGCCAGTGAAGATGAACGGGACAGCCTGCGCCAATTGCTGCGGATCGGCATCCAGTGGAATAGCCAGGTGACACTGGATGACGCCCGGCACACGGTTTCCCAAGTTTATTGCTCTGCCCTGCCTGTGGCCTACAATCGCCATCCCATGCATCTTTGGGCGGCCTTTGCCCGGCTCGTCCTGGAGGCGGCCTATGAAGCGACCTTCTGTGCTGCCCTGCTCAACGCGGCGAGCCAGGGAAACAACCGGCTCTTTCTGACGCTGCTGGGCGGCGGTGTCTTCGGCAACGAAACAGAGTGGATCATTGAAGCGATCCAGCGGGCCTTGCGCCTTTTCCAGCATAGCGGGCTTGATGTGGCAATTGTCAGCTATGGCTCATCCAAACCCTTTGTTCGGGAACTGGTGAGTCAATTCTGAGAGCCTGTATTATTTGGCTAAAGCGCACCCCGTTCGACGCCAACAGCAGAGCGCACGGTTCCGTCTATGGCCCGACAAAGGAGAATCTATGACCCACAACGAAGCCCAAGCCTTTGCCGCCGAGTGGGCCGCAGCCTGGAATCGCCGGGACATCGAAACCGTTCTGGCCCATTACGACGAAAATCTCGTCTTTACCAGCCCAACCGCCAAAGCTGTGACCGGTGCAGGCGTTGTCCACGGCAAAGCCGCCCTGCGCGCCTACTGGACAACGGCCCTGGCCCGCATCAGCCACCTGCATTTCACTGTCGAGCGGGTGCTGTGGGACGGGGCGGCCCAGGAGCTGACGATCATCTACCTCTCTGAGACTGGCGAACGCAAGCGGTGGGTCTCGGAGAATCACATCTTCGGGCCGGCTGGACTGGTGATCCGCGCCGAGGTCTTCCACGGGGTGGAAGTCTAGCACAACGCACATCTTTCCCCCGCTCTGCGCGTTACCATCTGCCTTCTATTGTCCGCCCGCTGCCAGAAAGGAACTCTATGCGCGCCGTCGTCATCACCCGCTATGGAAAGCCCGCTGAAGTGTTGCAGGTGCAGGAAGTGGAGAGGCCCGTCCCCGCCGACCACCAGGTGTTGCTGAAGGTCCACGCGGCCTCCCTCAATGTCGTCGATCAGGCGCCTGTCAGCGGGGGCATCATTCCCCGGCTTGCGGGCGCGGGGCTGCTCCGGCCCAAGCAGAAGTTTGTGGGTACAGATGTAGCAGGTGAGGTGGTGGCAGTCGGCCCGGCGGTGACCCGCTTCCAGCCCGGCGATGAAGTCTTTGGGGCCACCAGCGGCAGTTGCGCCGAATATGCCCTAGCCAGGGAGAAGAGCCTGGTAGCGAAGCCCGCCAATATCACCTTTAAGGAGGGGGCGGCCACACCGGTAGCGGCGACCTCTGCCTTACAGGGCTTGCGCAAGGGGGGCATCGCCCCAGGCCAGAAGGTGCTGATCCACGGCTCGTCCGGTGCGGTGGGACCCTTCGCCGTGCAGATTGCCAAAGCCTTTGGCGCAGAAGTCAGCGCGGTATGCAGCAGCCGCAATGTGGAGAATAGCCGTCGCCTGGGCGCGGATGAGGTGATCGACTATACGACGACCGACTTCGCCAGCCTGGGCAAGCGCTACGATCTGATTCTGGCTGTCAACGGCAACCGCCCGCCCGCGGTCTATCGCAACGCGCTGACGCCCCAGGGCCGCTGTGTGGTAGTGGGTGGAAAAATTCCCCAGATTTTGCAGGCGCTGCTCTTTGGCCCCTTCCTGTCGGAGAAGCAGGGCAGACAGGTGGGTTTTATGGGCATTGCCAGCATCAACCGCGCAGACCTGGAATTTCTGGCCGAGCTGCTGGCGGCGGAAAAAGTCAAACCCCTCATCGAACGGGTCTACCCTCTGGAGCAGACCGCCGAAGCCATGGGCTATCTGCTGGAAGGCCACGCCCAGGGCAAGCTGGTCGTGGCGACCTAAAGGTTTCCACCTGAAAATGGGGTTGTACACACAGATGAAAGGGAACACGGATTTCCTGTGCGACAATCTGTAGTAGTCAAGAAGACGATGGAATCTTTAGCGCAAAGGCGCAAAGATGCAGAGACGCAAAGAAATCGCTTTTCCCTCTGTGCCTTTGCATCTTTGCACCTTTGCGTTAAAAATAATTGTTCGACCATCCCATTGACCACTACTGAATTCGCGTGCATCCGCCCGATCCCTTCGACAGGCTCAGGGCAACGCCGGGTCATCCGCGTTCCATCCCGCTACCCCTCTTTCCTGTGATTTGGGGTACAATGGGAGCTTCCGTATATTCCCAAGCCGCGTTCTTCCAGACGCCCACAATCTCGCAGGAAAGTCTCAATGAATCTTCTTTTCCAAATCTGGGGCGGGGCCTTTTATCTCGCCAACAAAATACTCTTCGCCGCGGCCGCAGGCGGGGGCGAGGAGGCGAAGCGAAAGTGGCTGCTGGCAGGCTGGGCGGTCTACATTCTGGGCGTGCCGGCGTGGATTGTTATCCTCGTCGGTGATCGCAACTGGATCGCCGCCTCCATCGAAGCCGGGGGCGTGCCGGCTATGCTCTTTGGCCTCTTCAACGTCTACCAGCGGGTGAAGATTCCCTCCCGCAGGCTCGATCTCCTGGCCTCCTTCTTCACCTACGCCTCCCTGCTCCTGGGCGTGGGCTACAGCCTGTGGGAACGGAGCGGCATCACATCCCTCTCCCAAATCCTGGAGATCGGCGTGATGTTCGGTTTCCTGCTGGGCAGCTATTTGATGGCGAAGGACGATGACCGGGGCTGGCTCTTTTTTATGCTGATGAACGGCAGTATGGCCGCGTTGATGCTGATACAGGAGAAGCCGATTCTGACCGTCCAACAGTTGGTCTCCCTCTCCTTTGTCATCTACGGCTTCATCACCGCTACCCGCAGCCGGCGGCGCAACGGGCTACGACAACGGAATATCTAGTACAGCCCGGCCCAACTGCCCCTATGGTTTCTGCCGTAGTGGGTGAATTTACGTCGTCGTGTAGAAGTCCATTGTTAATGCGTTTTCTGGGGGGGGCTTCGATGAATACAATCAAAGCGAGAATTCCGGTCAGCTATCTTTTCGCTGGGCAGATGCAACACCTCTTACTTCTGCTCTGTCTGCTTCCCGGTGCCCTTCATCTGGCCCTACCTGCCTTGGATGGCTCGTCCTGGCTGGGGATCACTGACCAGAGATGGTTCTACGCCACACTGCTGCTGGCCGTTGTGCAGCAGTTTGTGGGCTGGTTTGTCTTTCGCACTCAGATTGTCTTTTCTCTTTTTACGCGTCTATTTGGTCCAAAGGATCTGCTAATATGGGGAATCATCTTTTTCCCCCTGCTGCTTCTGCGTCCTCTGCTCCTCCTGGGACTAGGGATGGCCGATGCCGGTTCTCTGGAAACCTTTCGGACAGGGCAGATCGTTGTCGGTGTGTTGCTGCTGATCCCGGCACTGTATACTATCTGGTCGATTGAGCGCTATTTTGGCGTGGGGCGGGCGTTGGGTGGGGATCATTTCCGGGCGGAATATCGGGCAATGCCCCTGGTGCGGGAGGGAGCATTTCGCTACAGTTCCAACGCGATGTACTCTTTCGCCTTCCTCATTTTCTGGGCTATCGCGCTCTTCTCCGGCTCTCAGGCCGCCCTGGCCTCAGCCCTCTTCCAACACGCCTATATTTGGGTCCATATGTACTGCACAGAGAACCCCGATTTGCAGATGATACACGGCACAGGCCAGGCCACCAGCAGCTGACGGGGCAGCCGCCCAGGCAGCCCCATCACCGGCGCGCTGCCTGCGTTTGCCGCCTGAGAAACAATTCCAAGTCGCCGACTGCCGCAGCAGCAACTGCCAGGAACGGGTGCCCCCTCCGCATTTTCAGCGTTTGACAGGCCGATCGTTCACTCGTACACTGACCAGCACAGCCCGGCGCAGGTAAACCAATAGATATTGACGTGATGCGTAGTTCGCGTACCAGTGCACGCACCACGCACCAGGGATTTACGCCGCCGTATGCTGGCATTGCTGGCATTATCCATCTGTCGGGCAAAAGGAGTCGATATGGAGACAATCTCTCCTGTCATCAAACGTTGGCGTCATCAGGCCGAGATCGACCCGGACGGCTTTTGGGCCAAAGCCGCCGAGAGTCTGCCCTGGTTTCGCAAATGGGATCGGGTCTTTGAATGGAATCGCCCGACCTTTCGCTGGTTTGTGGGCGCGCAGACCAATATCGCCTACAACTGTCTGGACCATCACGTGGGTCGGGGTTGGGGCGGCCATGCCGCGCTGATCTATGCCAACGAGCGGGGCGAGCGTCGGGTTCTCACCTACACCCAACTTCTGCGTGCGGTGGAGGGGGCCGCGGCTGCCCTGCGCGGTCTGGGCATTCAAAAGGGTGACCGGCTCACCCTCTATATGCCCAATTCGGTGGAGGCAGTGGTGTTGATGCTGGCTGCGGCCCGCATCGGCGCCATTCATTCCATCACCTTTGCGGGCTTTGGCGCGGGCGCTCTGGCCGACCGCATGCGCTCCAGCGGCTCCCGGCTGGTCTTCACCGCCGATGCCATCTACCGCAAAGGCAAAGATGTGCGTCTGAAAGAGATTGTGGACGCGGCCCTGGCCTTGGGCGATAGTCCGGTGGAGCACGTCATCAGCCTCCAGCGCACGGCGCAACCTATGCCGATGACAGAGGGCCGGGACCTGAGCTGGGAAGAATTTCTCGCCAAAGGCGAAGGCCAGCAGGGGGGCTATATTCCCCTGGAGTCCAACGAGCCCCTCTACATCCTTGCCACCTCTGGTACGACGGCCAAGCCCAAATTGGCGGTACACACCCACGGCGGCTACCAGGTTCACATCCACAGTATGGGCCAGTGGCTTTTCGGGCTAAAGCCGACCGATACCTGGTGGGCCACCTCCGATCTGGGCTGGGCAGTGGGCCACGCCTATATAGTCTATGCGCCCCTGTTGGCTGGCTGCACGACTGTGCTCTATGAAGGCGCGCTCGACCACCCCGGCCCCGATGCGGTCTGGCGGCTGATCGAGGAACTGGGGATCACAGGGGTCTTCACTTCGCCCACAGGTGTGCGTCTGCTCATGCGCTATGGCGAGTCCTATGCCCAGAACTCCGATTTGTCCTGCCTGGAGCGGGTTGTCTGCGCGGGCGAAGTGCTCAACGCGCCAGCTTGGGAGTGGCTGCAGAAGCGGGTGCTCAACGACCGGGTTCCGGTGATCGACCATATGTGGCAGACGGAGACCGGCGGCCCGGTCTTTGGCAATCCCTATGGGCTGGGCCTGCTGCCCATCAAGCCCGGCTCGGCCACTATCGCCATGCCCGGCATCGAGGCCGAAATCCTCACCCCTGAGGGGCAACCGGTGGCGGTGGGCGAAAAGGGCATTATGGTTTTCAAGCGCCCCTTTCCCGGTCTCACCGCCAGCCTGTGGGGCGAGCCAGAACGCTATGGCCGGGACTATTGGGAGCGCATCCCCGGCGTCTACTATACCGGCGATTCAGCCCATATGGACGCGGACGGCTATGTCTGGTTTGCGGGCCGGGCCGATGAGATCATCAAAATTGCCGCCCATCGCCTGGGCACCATCGAAGTCGAGACGGCCTTCCTCAAACATCCGGCGGTGGCCGAGGCCGGGGTCACAGGCCGCCCGGACGATCTGCGGGGCGAAGTCATCTCGGCCTTTGTGGCGCTCAAGCAGGGCTACACACCCTCGCCCCAGCTACGCCAGGAGTTGCTGGCCACGGTGCGCCAGGATTTGGGCGCGGTGGCTGTCATCGGCGAGTTGAACTTTGTGGCGATGCTGCCCAAGACCCGCAGCGGCAAAATTATGCGGCGGGTTTTCAAGGCGGTGGTGCTGGGCCGGGACCCCGGCGACATCACCACTATCGAAGACGAAGGCTCGGTGGAAGAGGCGCGCCAGGCGTGGGAACAGATGAAGGCCGAACTGACCGGCATTCCCAGCCAGGGGATTGTCTAATACATTGGGGTGTAAATCGGCTAGTGGGTTTCCTGGTGCGTGGTGCGTGCACTGGTACACGAGTGGTGCGTGGTGCGTGAACTGGTTCACGAACTACGCACCACGTCAATATCTATTGGCGTGACTATTAAGTCATTAGGAAAGTGAGCGCTGATTGAGTAGCCGTCAGAATCCGAAGGATTCTGCGTCTTCGAGGCGTATCGAAATCAAGCGAACGGGTATTCACGAATCTGCCGAGCAGCCCACAACAGAGGTTCCCGCAACTATCACGCCCCGCCTCCGTATTGTTTTCTTGGACAGACTGTTTGCAAGCCTGAAACAGCCACACATTGGAGTCCCCAAGCAAAAGGAGCAAACCCGTGGGCGATTTACTCGTCATCTGGCTGGTCACATCCATCAGCCTGTTGATCATCTCACAGATCGACTTTTTCGGCATCCAGGTCAAGAGCTTTGGCAGCGCGCTGGTGGTGGCGTTGGTGTTGGGCATCCTCAACGCGCTGCTGAAGCCCATTCTCAGCTTCATTAGCTTTCCGTTGATTATTCTCACCTTTGGCCTCTTCAGCGTCGTCGTCAATGCGGCCATCTTCTGGCTGGCCTCGGCACTGGTAGATGGCTTCAAAATCAAAGGCGGCTGCCTGAGCGCGCTGATCGGGCCGATTGTATTGAGTCTGATCAGTTCGCTGCTGATGACGATTCTACGCTAGTACATCCGTCAACAACCAAAAAAAATGGGAAGCGTGAAACGTGACAGTACTCGACTGTTCTCACGTTTCACGCTTCCCATTTCAGCCCGCAAATTGTGGGCCACCTACCTTACACGCCACACGCCACACGCCACACGCTACAGGTAATGTACTTCCTTTGCATATTGGGTCAGCTCATCCCGAAAGGCCGGATCCGCCACGGCGATGAGCGCCTGTACCCGCTGGCGCACGGTCTTTCCGTAAAGTTCAGCCACGCCAAATTCGGTGACGACGTAATGCACATCGTTGCGGGTCGTCGTGACCCCAGCGCCCGGTTTCAGGCTGGGGACGATGCGGGAGATGCTGCCCCCTTTGGTCGAAGCGGGCAGGGCGATGATCGGCTTCCCCCCCTTGGAGCGGGCCGCGCCCCGGATGAAGTCCAACTGGCCGCCCACACCGCTGTAGAAGGCCGGGCCGATGGAATCCGCGGCCACCTGGCCGGTCAGGTCCACCTCAATGGCACTGTTGATGCTCACCATTTTGTCGTTGCGGGCGATGATAAAGGGATCATTCACATAATCCGTTGGGTGCATCTCCACAAAGGGATTGTCCTCGATAAAGTTGTAGAGCCGCTTTGTGCCAAAGAGAAAACCCGCCACCAGCTTGCCTGGATGCAGTGTCTTCTCCGAACCCGTAATGATCCCCTCCTCCACCAGATGGACCACTCCATCGGAAAACAACTCCGTGTGGATGCCCAAATTTTTGTGGTTGCGCAAATTCTCCAACACAGCGTCCGGGATGCTGCCGATGCCCATTTGCAGGGTCGCACCGTCTGGAATCATCTCCGCCACCAACTCACCGATGCGTTTATGCACAGGGGACGCGCCGCCTTGGGGCGCTTCGGGGATGGCGTAGTCCGCTTCCACGCAGAGGTCGATGTCCCGCACGTGGATGAAACTGTCGCCCAGACTGCGGGGCATCTGTTTGTTGACCTCGGCGATGACGACTTTGGCCGCTTCCGCTGCGGGTTTCGTACAGCCTACCTCCACGCCGAAGGAGCAAAAGCCGTGTTCATCCGGCGGTGAGACCTGGACAAAGGCAAAATCCAGAGGCAGAATCTGGCGCTGGAAGAGCCGGGGAATCTCGCCGAGGAAGACAGGGGTAAAATCGGCCAGACCAGCCTGCACAGCACTCCGCACATTGTGGCCGATAAAGACCGCATTGTGACGAAAACTCTCGGCATATTCGGGCTGGACATAGGCCGCCCTGCCAAAGTGGAGCATGTGTATAATCTCCACACCGCGCAATTCCGGCGCGCGGGCCACCAGTGCATCCACCAATGTTTGAGGCACACCCGCGCCCCCACCCAAATAGACCCGATTGCCCGAAGCCACTCTCCCCACTGCGCCCGCAGCATCGGTCATTTTTTCTCGAAAAACGTCAGGCCATCTCATTGCCCGCCCCCCCGTTCCTTGCTGATCTCTTTACCCAGAGCCGCGGCCACCGCGGGATGAACCAGCCGCCCCTCGCGTGTGTTAACGCCCCGCTGCAATTCAGCGCAGCCTTCCAGAGCGCCTGTCAGCCCTTGTTCCCCTATGCGAAGAAGATAGGGAAGTACCGCGTTGGTGAGCGCATAGCTGGCGGTGCGCGCCACCAGGGCTGGCACATTGGGCACGCAGTAGTGGATCACCCCTTCCTCCACAAAGGTCGGGTTGACGTGGGTGGTGGGACGGCTTGTCTCTACACAGCCACCGCTGTCAATGGCAAAGTCGAGGATGACGGTACGCGGGCGCATAGTCTTCACCATCTCCCGGGTGACCAAAATCGGCGCGCGCGCGCCGGCCACCGAACTGGCGCCCACCAGGACATCTGCGAAGGCAGTGACTTTGGCGATGTTGTAGGGGGTGGCGACAAGGGTGGCCACCCGCCCCTGGAAGATGTTGTCCACTTCTTGCAGGGCGCGCAGGTCTTTGTCCAGAATCGTAATCTCTGCGCCCAGGCCATGAAAAGCCCGGGCTGCGTTGCGCCCGACAACACCTGCGCCGATAATCACGACTGTGGCTGGGGCCACGCCGGGGATGCCGCTGAGCAAAATCCCCCGTCCGCCCCCGGCGCTCTGCAACATCTGCCCGGCGATAATGGGGGCCATGCGCCCTGCCACTTCGCTGGTCGGCAACAGCACAGGCAGCCGTCCCTCGTCGGTCTGAATCGTGTCGTAGCCGATGGAGGTGATCTCCCGCGCCTGGAAGGCCTCCAGCAAATCTGCCGAGGCCACCGCCAATTGCAGAAAAGAAAGAAGCGTCTGGCCTGTGCGAAAATGGGTGTATTCGTCGTTGGTGGGTCGGGCCACCTTGACCACAGTCTCGGCCCGACGCCAGGCTTCGCTGGTGGTATAGACGATCTGTCCACCCACCTTACGGTAGGCCTCGTCGTCAAAGCCCGCACCGCTGCCTGCCTCTCTCTCCACGAATACCGCATGGCCCGCCTTTACCAGCGCGTCCACCGCGGCTGGGGTCAGCCCCACCCGGTATTCTCGAGGGCGTTGTTCCCGTGGGACTCCAAAGTTCATATTGGGTTCTCCTCGTATGATTGTTGACCTGTGCTTTGTACTCTGTATTGCGTAGACCGATCTCTCCAATGTCACTCACAGCGCAATTCGCAATTCGCAATTCGCAATACGCAATTCGCAATACGTCCGCTATCCAGTTTACGCCATTTCCCTAACCGATGCCACTGGACAGGCGCGCAGTATCTACACCGGTCAGATGGGCGGGGAGGCGAGAGGGGAAAGGCGGCGGAGGCGGCACTGTCCCAATACAAGAGTCAGCGCCGGTTGCGCTGACTCTTGTATTGAAAAATGATTTGTGCCGAATGCCCTGTCTGGGCCGATAGCTACGCGATTCCGGGAATGGACCGGCCAATGACTCGATGCGTGAGATCACTCGGTCGATTCCCGGAATCGGATGTCTCTATTGTCCATCTGTCACCGATGGCAGATAGAGCCGGAAAGTTCCCTCCTGCATCACCCCAAACTCAGTTAGATGGTCCAGGACGGCGGTCAGCGTGCGTTTGGCCGCGTTGTGGAAAGCGGGGATCTGCTCCCAGCCGCCAGCGGGCGTCTGCCAGAAGTAGAGATAGGGCGCAACCGCTTCCCCAGACGGCAGACTAGCGTAGCGTATCGTCAGCAGGAAGGGCATAGGGCAGATAGACTGCGCCGCAGCCAGCTTGGAGGTCGGCTTCGTAAAGCTGTTTGACGTGGCGCAAATGTTCCTGTAAGATAGGCATTAATTGTTTTGGGAGCATTGTTATCCGATCCTCGTTGCCTTTGGTGTCCCGCACGGTAATTTGGCGGCGCTCGAAGTCCACATCCTTGACGCACAGATGCAGACATTCGAGTAGACGCATCCCCGTTTCGCACTCATCATAATTGTTGCACCACCCCCACTTTCCGCTACGGAATGTGGGTTGTAAGGAAGAATCATGCACATTACCCTGTTTGGCAGTTTCCAGGTTCACCACCAGAACCGACTCATCAACTTTGCCCGCCGCAAGAGTGAATCCCTGCTGGCCTACCTGGCCCTGCACCCCGGCCCCCAGCCGCGCGAAAAGCTGGCCGGGCTGTTTTGGGGTGATTCGTCGGATGAAGATGCCCGCCGCGCCTTGCGGGTGGTTCTCACCGACCTACGCAAAAACCTGGGAGAAGAGGCTTTTACCGGGGAACGCGATGCTCTGGGCCTGAATCCCGCCATCGTGGCCGAACTCGACGCCCAGGCTTTTGCCAGCCTGCTGCGCAAACCCGAAAGCGCCTCCAACCAGGAGATTGAAACGGCCCTGGCCCTGTATCGCGGCGACTTGCTGGAGGGGATGTACGACGAGTGGCTCTTGCCCCATCGTGAACATTTCAGCGTGACCTGGCTGGCGGCGGCCCTGCTGCTGATCGAACGTCAGCGCGCCGAGGGCGACTACGCCCGCGCCATCCAGGGTTCGCGCAGCCTGCTCCAGCGCGAACCGGCCAATGAGAAAGCGCATCAACACTTGATCTTTTGCCTGGCTGCCAGCGGCGAGCGTGAAGCGGCCCTGCAACAGGTGGAAGCCTGCCGCGCTGCCCTGCAAAGGCACCTCGGCGTGGAGCTTTCCGCCGAGACCCTGGCCCTGCTTTCCCAAATTCAGAAACGCGCTCCCGAAGCCAGCGCCGCCCGCCTGGGCAACCTGCCCCGCCCGCTGACCAGCTTTATCGGGCGCGAAGACGAACTCAACGAAGTGGAGACTCTGCTGGCCGAAACCCGCCTGCTGACGCTGCTCGGCCCCGGCGGCAGCGGCAAAACCCGTCTCGCCATCCAGGCCGCCGACGAGGTGGCCTTTGAATATCCCGACGGCGTCTGGTGGGTGGATTTGGCGCCCCTGTCTGCGCCGGATCTGGTGGCCCAGTCTATCGCCAAATCGTTGGGGGTGCGCGAACAGCCGGGCCAGAGCCTGCTTGACCTGACCGCCGCCCAGGTTGGCGAACAACGCCTGTTGGTTTTGCTCGATAATTGCGAGCATCTGTTGGCCGCCAGCGCCCATTGCGTCGAAACCCTGCTGGCGCGCTGCCCGGCCCTGGTCTTCCTCAATACCAGCCGCGAGCCGCTCGGTCTGCCCGGCGAAGTCGGCTGGCAGGTGCCTACCCTGCCGCTGCCCTCTGCCGGGCAGGATTTGAAAACCATTCGCAAAAACGAGGCGGTGCGCCTGTTTGTGGAGCGCGCCCGCTCCGCCAACAGCTTTCAACTCGATGAAACCAATGCGCCCCTGGTGGTGGAAGTTTGCGCCCGCCTGCAAGGCATTCCGCTGGCGATTGAGTTGGCGGCGGCCCAGTTGAATCAGATGGAACTGGACAAAGTCGTTCAAACCCTGGATTTGAGCAGCGCCGAACCCAACCATCACAGCCGCCGCGCCACCCTGCGCGCCACCATTCAGTGGAGTTATGATCTGTTGACCACCCCCCAGCAGATGTTGTTTCGGCGGCTGGGGGTTTTTCGCGGCGGCTGGGGCGTGGACTCTGCCGCGGTGGTGGCCGGGGGCTACCCTCAGCCAGAAGAAATCGTCTCGCCCGGCCAGCAGGGGCCGGTGAGTCCGCTGCCTGTCACCGGTGAAATGATCACCCGCCAGGTGCTGGACAATCTGGCGCGCAAGGCGCTGATCCAGCCCGAATATGATCCAGATGGTTTGCGCTACGATATGCTGGATACGGTCCGCGAGTTTGCCCGCGAAAAACAGGCAGAGAGCAACGAAGCCGCCCTGTTGCGCGAAGCGCATTATGCCTATTTTGCCCGGCTGGCAGCGCGCGCCCAACCGGAACTGAACGGCCCGCGCATTGCCGAGTGGATGCGCCGCCTGGTGACGTGCCGCGACAACCTGCGCGCCGGCTTGGAATGGGCGTTTGGGCAGGATACCCAGGCCGGTTTGCTTTTGTCCAGCGCATTGATGGACTACTGGATCAATGCGGGCGACTTCCAAGAGGGGGTTGACTGGCTGATGGCCTTTTTGGCCCAACCCGGCGCAGCAGACCCCAGTCTGGCGCGCGCCAAAGCCCTGGCCGCCCTAGGGTTTATCTACGAAGCCCAGCTTAAAAACGCCCAGGCCGAGCCGTATGCCGCCGAAGCGCTGGCAATATACCGCGCTCTGGGCGACCCGCGCGGCGAAGCGTTTGCCCTGTGGGTGTTGGGCAGCGCCCTGTGCGGGCACGACGATTACCAGGCCGGGCGGCCTCTGGTCTTTGAGAGCCTGGCGCTCTATCGCAAACTGGGGGATGCCCTGGGCGTTGCCGAAGTTTTGTGCGCGCTGGGGAATTTTGTTGACGATGAAAACCCCGAACGCGCCCGCGGCTATATGACCGAAAGCCTGACGCTCTCTCGTGAGTTGGGAACGCCCGCCGGGTATGCTACCCGCCTGGCAAACCTGGGGCGGATTGACTGCCGGGCGGGGGATTATGCCTCGGCGCGGGTTCACCTGTCGGAAGCGCTTGCGCTTTATCGCTCCATGGGCATTACAAACCTGAGCTTTATCATCGAGGCGCTTGGTGAGTTAGCCATGCGTGAAGGCAAGTACGACGAAGCCAGCCGGTATTTTGAAGAAGCCATTCTGCTGGCGCGCAAGGGTGGGTTGACCAACGCCAATTACTGGATTTATAGCTTTTTGGGGTATGCCACCCTGCGGCAGGCCAATTATGCCCGCGCCCGGGCTTTGTTCATCGAAGCGCAGGATGGTTTTTACAAGGCCGGGCTTAAGATTGGGGTGGCCTATACCATGGAGGGCCTGGCCAGCCTGGCGGTGGCGCAAAAACAATCTGCCCGCGCCGTCTGCCTGTATGCCTGGGCCGATGCGCTGCGCGACGTAGTGGGGAACGCCCGCCCGCCGGTGGAGCAGGCCGATGTGGATCGTGAACTGGCCCAGGCGCGCGCGGCGCTGACCCGCTCGGCCTTTGAAGCCGCGCAGACCCAGGGCTATGCCATGAGTATCGAGGCAGCCGTTACATTTGCGCGACAAAGTGGATAAAGTTTGTAGCGCTTTTGTAGCGATTGGTGGATAGAATAGGTCTATCAGTAACAAACAAACCAATTTATTCAGCCCAAGGAGAAAGAACATGAACACCACCCAGACCACCACCAAGCTGTCCATCGTCCGCAAAGGCATGAGGAACAACCACAACGAAACCGCCGTCAAGCTGTCCATCGTCCGCAAAGGGCTGAAGACGAACCACAACGAGACCGCAGTCAAACTGCCCACCGTCCGCAAAGGCACGTTTCTCAACCACAACGAAACCGCAGTCAAACTGCCCACCGTCCGCAAAGGGTTTACTGCGAACCACAACGAAACCGCAGTCAAACTGTCCACCGTCCGCAAAGGGTTTACTGCGAACCACAACGAGACCGCAGTCAAACTGCCCATCGTCCGCAAAGGGATGAAGCAGAACCACAACGAAACCGCCGTCAAGCTGTCCATCGTCCGCAAAGGGATGAAGCCGAACCACAACGAAACCGCCGTCAAGCTGTCCATCGTCCGCAAAGGGCTGAAGCAGAACCACAACGAAACTGCCGCCAAACTGCCCACCGTCCGCAAAGGCATCAGCCTCAACCACAACGAAACCGTGACCAGCGTCAAGTAGTTTTTACAAAACAACCGGTGAGAAGACATCGCTTTTGCAATGTCTTCTCACCGGTTATTGCGCATTCTGAATTCTACATTCTGCATTTGCCATGACCGACCTGCTCGAATCTGCCCTGCAACTCTTCCAAAGCGCCAGCGCCGCCCAGCACAGCGGTAACTTTGCGCGTGCCGAAGCCGATTACCTGGCCTGCCTGGGGCTTTTTCGGCAAATCGAAGGCGAAAACACCACCAATATTGCCAACCTGCGCAACGCGATTGCGATTGTCCGCGAGCAGCAAGGTGATTTGGACGGCGCGCTCGCATCCGCCCGGCAGGCGCACACCGTTATGGAAGCCCTGAGCGACGACGACCCGGATTCCGAGCTGATCCGTCTGCAAGCCTGGGCCACAATTGGCAACATCCAGCGTCACCTGGCGCGTTACACCGAAGCCGAAACCTGGCTGGCCCGCGCTCTGGAACAATCCATCCGCTGCTTTGGCGAAGCCAGCGACGAAGCCGCCGAGGCCCGCAACAACCTGGGCATGCTCTACAAATACACCGCCGCGTTCGACAAAGCCGAAGCCTTGTACCAAAAAGCCCTGACGCAACTGATCGCCAGCCTGGGCGAGCAATCATCCTCTGTGGCAGCCATTTTTCACAACCTGGGCGGGCTGGAACACGCGCGCGGCGACTTTGCCGCGGGCGAACCCTACGGGCGCAAAGCTTGGGACATCAACCGCGCCCTGCTCGGCGACGAGCATCCCAGCGCGCTGCAAGACGCCTGCGCCTACGCCGGAATTTTGGATGGTCTGGCGCGCTACACCGAATCGGAACCGATTTACCGACATGCGTTGGCGATTTTTGAGCAAATCTATGGGTCGGAGCATTACGAGATCGCCGTCAACCTGAACAACCTGGCAAACGTCCGCTGGCAGTTGGGCGACCCCGCCGAAGCGGAGCAGCTTTATCGCCGCGCCATCGCCGTCAAAGAGAATATCCTGGGGGCAGATCACCCGGATACCGCGCTCTCGGTCAGCAACCTGGGGGTATTGCTGCAATCCCAGGAGCGGCGCAAAGAAGCCCGCCCGCTTTTCAAGCGCGCCCTGCGCGACTTTCGCAAACGCCTGGGCGAAGATCACCCCAAAACCCAAATGGCAAAAGAAAACCTGTCGGCCATCGCCTGACCATTTTTCCGATGAACCAGCGGAACACGCAACAGCCGCCCCTAATTTTAAATTTGTATGACCCAGAACTCACGATAGATCGTACTACGTATTCCGTTTTACAAAATTCTGCATTCACCATTCTGAATTCTACCTTCCCTCATGTCCCTCCTCGGCGCCCTTCACAACCGCAACTTCGCTCTGCTCTGGGTGGGCAATACCCTCTCCCGTGTGGGCGATTTTGTCTATGAAATTGCCCTGGCCTGGTGGGTACTGGAAACCACCGGCTCCCCCGAAACCATGAGCCTGGTGCTGGCCTGCACTATTGCCCCCTCGGTCTTGTTCCTGCTGTTGGGCGGCGCAGTGGTGGATCGCCTGCCGCGCCTGCTGCTGATGGTTTTTTCAGACATTGGCTGCGGCGCGGTGGCCCTGTTTTTGGCCGCCCTGGCCTGGAGCGGGCAACTGCAAATCGGTCACGTCTACGCGGCCAGCCTGTTCTTTGGCATTGCCACCGCCTTTTTTGAACCCGCCTACGCCGCCATCATCCCCCAAATCGTGCGGGATGAAGACCTGAGCAGCGCCAACGCCCTGACGAGTATCAGCATTAATCTGGGGCGGGTGGCTGGCCCAGCGCTTGGCGCGGGGCTGGTCACTGTTTTTGGTTCTGAAGCCGCCTTTGCGCTGAATGGTTTGTCCTTCCTGCTGGCGGCCCTGCTGCTGTTGCCTTTGTTTGCCGCCAAAATCCCCGCCCCTGCCGTCAGCGAACACGCCAACCTGCTCAACGACATCCGCGAGGGCTTCAAGGTGGTGGCAACCCTGCCCTGGTTGTGGATCAACACCATCATCTTTGCGCTGATCAATGTCACCCTGATCGGCCCGTACAGCGTCGCCATGCCCTTCCTGGTCGGTGAAGGCATACAGGGCGGGGTGGATCGGCTGGGGCTGATCTATTCCTTTTTCCCGATTGGCTTTGTGATCGGGGCCGCCTGGCTGGGGCGCTACCCCAAACTGCCCCGGCGCGGGATACTCGTCCAGGCCGGGACAATACTCGGCGCAGCTATGCTGTTGCTCTTTGGCCTGAATCTGCCGCTCTGGCTGCTGCTGATTGCCGCTGTGGTCAATGGGATTGCCCTGCAAGCCGGTTCCCTGGCCTGGATTCATCTCCTGCAAGAAAAAATCCCCAACGAACAGTTGGGGAGAGTCTCCAGCATAGACCAGACCGGGTCTTTCCTGCTCATGCCGGTCGGGCTGATTGTGGCGGGCTGGGCTACCAGCGTGCTTGGCCCGGCCCCGGTGTTTATCATCGGCGGCGGGCTGACGATTCTCTTTGGCGGGCTGGCCCTGCTCCACCCGGCAGTGCGTAATTTGGAGTGAATCCCGCTCCAAAATGACAACAGGGAAACCGTTCGACAACGCCGGGTGTATAAACAAAGAGAGCAGAACCGCTGCACCGGAATGCGCGTGGGAAATCAGGCCCAGTCAACGAGAGGACCGTTGCAGGGGTCGGGCCTGAGAAGTTCGATTGGAGGAATTATCGCGCCAGTGAGGGGAAAGTCAAAATTGACCCAACGGCTTCCTGGCGTAGAGCGCCGACCGGACGTCCCCTCTACACGCCGCGCAGACGGGCCAGTTCCTCGCGCAGGCGGGCATTCTCGGCTGCGACTTGATCGGCGCGACTCTCGGCCTCATCAGCGCGACTCCTGGCTTCAGCCACCTGCTCCTCGGCCTGTATACGCGCTTCTTCGTCGCTCAACAACCGTTCGCCCGTACTCAAATGGGAGAAGATCAGCCGGTTCTCTTCATCCAAAGTGATGCGCAGCCCCAACAGCGCACTGGCAAACTCCGGTGGCTCACCCGCGCCAGGCACAAATGCCAGGTCACCCAGCCGTACCTCGCCATCGAGCGTTTCCATAGGCACGTAGCCGCCACCGACCAGGCGAAAGGCCGCCAACGCTGGGTCCAGATATTCGGACGTGGGGTCATAAATGTAATACTCTTCGATACCCAGCCCGGCGTACAGGCGCATCTTTGCGCCGAGGTCTTCCCGTTGGGTGCTTTTGGAGGAAACCTCGAAGACGACGCGCTGCCCCTTCTCCTCCTCCCATAGCTTGTAAACACGCCGGAAATGTGGCTCGACGCCCCAGACGACAAAGCAGTCGGGTGCCACCGATTTGCGCGGGTCGCCCTGCTCATAATAGATCAACAGGTTGCCGCTGACGTAGACCTGTTGACCTGCGAAAAAGCGTTGCAGTAGATGGATCAGGGCAATCATACATTCGCGATGCAAGTCGGATTCAGCCATGGGCTTGCCGTCCGTCTCGGGATAATGAGTTTTATCGGTAATCAGTTGTGTCGATTGGAGTTGTACAGCCATCTCATTCACCTCATGCAAGCGAAAGCCAGGAAGGCCTGCTCCATTATAACACTCTACGGACTCTTTTGGAAT
>CAMDQF010000095.1 GCA_945905745.1 Litorilinea aerophila | reverse complement strand
AGGACCTCTCTGCGACTCCCTGCCTCTGCGCCTCTGCGTTAAGTTTAGCGGGCCGACGGCAACCCGACAAATGCGATTCTCGGAAGACCGCCCTACCTGCCCACCGCCCTCTCTAAATTCAGTGCCAGCAGACGCTGTAGAGTTCCTCCACCGCGCCGGAGCCTTCGGTTTGCGGCAGGGTTTTGGTGATGCCGTAGCCCATTGGGTTTCTCCTCAGTGGGAATGATTTTAACGCAGAGGCGCAGGGGCGCAAAGACGCAGAGAGGGGGAGAGCGGGAGAGGACCTCTCTGCGACTCCCTGCCTCTGCGCCTCTGCGTTAAGTTTAGCGGGCCGACGGCAACCCGACAAATGCGATTCCCGGAAGACCGCCCTACCTGCCCACCGCCCTCTCTAAATTGAGTGCCAGCAGACGCTCCAGAATTTCCTCGTCGGACAGATCCCCGGGCCAGCCGTAGGCCGCGGCTACCGCGGCGTCCAGCCGTTTATGCAGCAGATCCAGCCAGGTGGGGCGCTGGTTGTAAAGATTGGTCAGCGTGCGCTTGGACAATGCCTTTTCGTCCAGACCGGGCGGGTTGAGCCAGGCGTCCCGCTTGGCCACCAGTTCGGCGGCGGCGGCAGCGATGGCCTGGACGCGGGGATCGTCGGCGGCTTCTGTGCCCGGCGGCCAGGGGAAGGGGAAGGTCTCGAAGGTGGTGGTGGCAGTGTAGCGGGGGTCGTTGCCCACACCAAGAAATGTGCCCTGACGCAATGACCAGATTTCGTGAAAGTAAGAGTGGAGGACGCCGAAGAAATAATCGTCGTCACGAGCAAAAATATAGATTCCGTCGTCCGGTAGAGTCCCTTTTTCAACCCAAACAAAGACGCGGAATTTGGCAATTCGAGGCGTCGCAATATAACGGCTAAGTCCGGCTAATGCACGACGCATCCCAACGGCGGTTTCAGAATGCAGCCACCAAATATCGCGCCGTCGCGCACGCCGATTCTTTGCTCGCTCTGGTAATACGTGAATACGTGCATACTCAAACGGTGCTTCATACAGACTGGCTTCTTCTTCAGTCATTTCTGCACCGAAATCGATTATCCATGTGCTTTTCGGCTTTCCGAGCAGCGCTTGCCCGTTCACCCACGGAACTACCACTTCGCTGTTGGGTTTGCCGTGCGGATTCCCCGGCGAACTTAATAATAGTTTGGCTTGACTTTCTGACAGATCAAATTTACCACCCTTCTGAGTTCCTCTGAAGGAAATGTCACGATTTTCGTGTAAATTTTTGGCGACTGTCAAATCAATTGCCGCGGTCAAGTCTGGGTTGATTTCCAGAACGGTTTTGTCATTCAATTGACGAGTAGTTTCAGTTCCATCATCAAACCCAACGATAGATACACGCACAGATGCACCGTCGAGAACCCATGCCCGATCCCCCCAAGCCAAGAAAATACCACCGGTTTTCTTTATGCGAGAAAGTACCTGCCGATTAGCGCCGCCCCGTATGGAGTTAGTCGCAAGCAAACCGACACGGCTGTAGATTTTCTGTTCAATACCCGCTCTTGCTTTCTCAAACCAGTAGCAAACCAAATCGGATGGGCCGGGTACTCTACCGGAATACAAACCAAACAGATCGTCCAGATAAGAAGTCCCCAGTTCATTACGCATTTTGTGCCCGCCCAAAAAGGGCGGATTGCCCACAATCACCTCTGCCGCCGGCCACTCCGGCTCCACCGGCTTGCCCGCGGCGTCGTAGGCCAGAATGGCGTCCTGATTGCGAATGGTGTCCAGGGCCTTCAGAATCGGCTCGGCAGGAACGCCGTAGCCGTTTTCGTGCAGCCATTGGATGTAGCCGATCCAAATCGTGGACTGGGCCAGTTCGTGGGCGTAGGGGTTGATTTCGATGCCGTACAACTGCTGGGGTGAAACCGTGGGGAAGAAGTAGCCGCCGCCCAGACTGGCGGCCAGCACAATCACCTCCTTCTGCAAATCCAGGAGCAGACGCAGGGCCACATACAAAAAATTGCCGCTGCCACAGGCCGGGTCCAACACCCGTATCTGGGCCAGCTCGCCAAGAAAAGTTTGCAGACCAGCCTGAATGCGTCCGTCGTGCTGGCTGCGGATGCGCTCGATCTGGGCGGCTTTGGCCGTGGCTGTGCGATCCGTGCGGGCCTGCATCTCTTCGATGGCTGCGTCCCGGGCCGCGGCCGCGTCCTCGGCCTCCTGGCGGATCGTCGCCCAGCGGCGGCGCAGGGGGGCCATCAGCACCGGCTCCACAATCAGCAGAATGTCCTCCCGGCTGGTGTAGTGCGCGCCCAGTTGCGCCCGTTTGGCCGGGTCCAGGCTGCGCTCGAAAAGCGTGCCCAGAATGGACGGCTCGATGCTCGACCAGTCCAGCCGGGCGATGCGGGCCAGCACATCCAGCCCCGTGCGGTCCAGAGGCAGGACAGCCGCATCGTTGAAGAGGCCGCCGCTGAAGTGGCGGATTTCGTCCGCGCCAAACCAGCCGCCGGTCGCCATTGCGCCGAAAAGCTGGCCCAGTTGGGCGGTCAAGGCGTGGGGCTGGCTGCGGGTGCGGGCCACCAGATTGCCAAAAAGATTTTTGGGCAGCAGGTCGATGTCCTCGGCAAAGAGGCAAAAGAGCAGGCGGATGAGGAAGTGGGCGATGCGCTGGGGGTCGTCGTCCTGTTCGCGCAGGAGGGAGGCCAGCTTGGCGAACTCCTGGGCGGCCTGTTCTGTCACCTGTTCAACGGTCTGGCTGGATTGGAAGCGCGCCGGCTCGGTGAAGAGGGCGCGCAGATGCTCGATTCCCCCGGGGGTGAGCAGATCGTCCAGGCCGATCTCGACGGTCTGCTTGACGGTATTCGTAAAGTTGGTGTGGACGACAATCCGCTCGATGTCGCAGACGACGAGGAGGGGCGGGTTGAGCAGAGATTCCCGGTATTGGAGAAGCTGCTGGTAGGCTTTGCCCAAATCCGCGTGCTTGCCTTTGTACTCCCAGGCAAAGAATCCCCGTTTCCAGACATCCGCCCAGCCCTGGCCGCCCCGCTGTTTGTCCGCGCCGGCTTCAAAGGTGAAGCGCTGGCCCGTGGGGTCGTCCTCGGCGGGGGTCGGGTGGCCGATCAGATGGCAGAGATCGAGGAAATGTTCCTGGGCCGCGCTGCGCTCTTTGAGAGTGACGCCGCGCCATTTGTGGACGAATTGCTGGGGGGTGGTGGGCATTGGCTCGGCTCGGTGGGTTGCGAATTACGAATTATGAATTGCGAGTTATGAGTTGCGGGTTGTGCGGGTTGGTGATCAGTCCCCAGTCCCCGGTTCCCAGTCCCCAATCTCTGGTCACAAAATTGTAATTGGCGCGGGGGTGGCTGTCAATCCGGGGGTAGGTGTGTAGGTGTGTTGCCCGATTCCGGGAATCAGCCAGGCCCGGTTTGCCATAGGGGAGATCGTCCGGTCGATTCCCGGAATCAGCACGACATTCCCCCTCGCACCGAACCCAGCGAACAGGCTTTGCACCCAAAGCCAAAAAGGGCTACACTTACTCAATCGCAGACGACTGGTGCTATTTCCCCATTCGGATTTACGTACCACCAAAACACGTCCCGCGCTGGTTGTCCAAGCAGGTGATCTTCAAACGGGATTGCCGCAACTCATTGTGGCAATGATTACGAGCAAATCCACTCGTGCGAATCACCCCAGTCGGGTTCTGATACGCCTATCTACGCCACTGAGCAGGAGAAGAAAACAATGTCAATTGCAACTATCACTATCCCACTGGATACGCAGACGGCACGAATCTACACAAGCGCGCCAGCAGAGGATCAAAGGAAAGTACGTCTGCTCTTAAGTCTGTGGTTACAGGAGTTTGCCAGTACACCACGTCCGATCCAGGAGGTAATGGATGAAATCAGCGAGAAAGCCCAGGCACGTGGCCTGACCCCCGAAATTCTCGAGTCATTGCTCAATGAAAATTGACCAGCGTTTTATCCTAGACACGAATATAATCATCAGCGCGATGTTGCTGAAACAGTCAGTGGCGCGCCAGGCATTTGACAAAGCCAGCGAGGAAGGAACCCTCCTGATATCCCTCTCCACAGTGGAAGAGGTAAACGAAGTCTTGCGAAGGAAGCAATTCAACAAGTATCTGCTCGAAGAAGAACGCATCGAATTCGCCACTTCCCTGGTGCGGAAGGCAAGTCTGGTTGAAATCACAGAGAAAATAAGCGAATGTCACGATCCGAAGGATAACAAATTTCTGGAATTGGCGATCAGTGGTAAAGCGGTATGTATCGTCAGTGGTGATGCTGACCTGTTATCCCTTCATCCATTTCGAGGGATTCCAATTGTGACGCCTCGCCAGTTTTTGGATGGAATAGCGAGTTAAGCCGAATATCGAATCTCCCAATCCTGGCCTCCCGCTTGTGAACAGGAAATCAAAGGCTCGAATCAAACCAAACATCCCGCCCCAATCATCCACCCTCCCCACGGACCTGACCCATGACCCAATCCAACCGCAAACCCAATATCGTCCTCCTCGGCATCGACTCCCTGCGTGCCGACCATCTGAGCGGCTACGGCTACGAACGGCTCACATCGCCCCATCTGGACCGTTTCGCCCGGCAGGGAGTACTCTTTGAAAACACCTTCAGCGCCCACATCCCCACCACCAGCGCCTATGGCTCTATGCTGACCGGGATGGATATCTTCACTACACAGGTGGTGGCCCTGCGTCACAAAGGCCCCCTGCGGGAAGAGGTAAAAACCCTGGCTGAAATCCTCAAAGAGCAGGGCTATACAACCGTCTGCGTCGGCTTCAGCGGCAACCCCAGCAGCCGGGGCTTTGACGAATATCTGGACTACACCGCCTGGGGCAGTTGGGACGAGGGCCGTCTGCCCAAAGCCCAAAATCTCAACGACCAGGCCATCCCTGCCTTGGAACGTCTGCTGGCCGACGACAAACCCTTCTTCCTTTTCCTGCGCCATATGGACCCCCACGCGCCCTATCTGCCGCCCCAACCCTACGAGCGCATCTTCTACAGCGGCGACGAGTGCGACCCGGAAAACAAATCGATGGAGCCGGTGCTGGCCTTCAAGCCCTTCCGAGACTTTCTCGCCAGTTGGCTGCCGCCGGGCATCACCGATCAGGCCTATGTGACCGCCCAATACGACGGCGCGATCGCCTATATGGACGCGGCCATCCAGACGATCTTCACCGCCCTGGAGAGCCGGGGCGTGTTGGACGAAACGATTGTGGCGGTCAACGGGGATCACGGCGAGACCCTTTACGAGCACGACTGCTTCTTCGACCATCACGGCATCTACGACAATGTGCTGCATGTGCCGCTGATCCTGCGCTACCCGGCCAAACTGCCCGCGGGCCAGCGGGTGAAGGGCTTCAACCAGCACAAGGATTTGCTGCCGACACTGCTGGAACTGGCGGAGATCGATCCGGGAATCCCATTCGATGGGCGTTCCCTGCTGCCGATGATCCGGGGCGAAGTGGCCAGCCACGCCAGCGAATTCTACATCACCGAATGCACGTGGATGCGCAAGCACGGCTGGCGTACCCCCCAGTGGAAACTCATTCTGGCTCTTGAGCCGGACTTTCACTTCAAACCCGCGGTGGAACTCTACAATCTGGTGGAGGACCCGGAGGAGAACCACAATCTAGCCGAACAGAACCCGGATGTGGTGATGGCCCTGACCAGCCGGATGCAGGCGTGGATTCGCCAGCGGGAGGCCGAGACGGGTCTGCCCAACCCCATCCACCACCAGGGCGACTGGCACGGACAAGAGGGCGTCGGCCCCTTCACCAGCAGCCAGCAGGCGTATGATACGCTGCACATCGGCAACGCCTCCCAGGCTAAGCGCTTGCAGGAGAAGCTGAAGGCAGAAGCCGAAGCGGCGGAAGCGTCCACGCAGGAGGAGAAGCCGAAGGCGAAGGCGCGGTCGCGCAGGAAGAAGAAGGAGTAATCAGTTGCCAGTAAACCGACAGAAGTGTCGTCAGCTTCGCTGCACCTAATTCATTAGTAAGTTTGATAGTTTTGAGGGAGGTTATACGATGCTCCAAGCAGCAGTTTTTAACGAAGTCGTAGAAGCAGCTGATAGTCTTTCGATGGCCGAACAGGAAGCGCTGGTGGATATTCTGCGCCGTCGCCTGGCCGAAGCCCGGCGGAATGAATTATTAGGCTACATTCGCGAAGCACAGGGAGAATACCGGGCAGGCAAAGCGCAGATCGCAGATGTTGCGGATATTATGGAAGATATCCTGTCATGAGCCGCCCGCTTATCAAGACCAGTGCATTCGTTCGTTCCGCCAAAAAGGTACTCAAACGAGATCGAATGCTGGCGCAAGCGCTTCAGGATACTCTTTCATTGCTATCCGAAGATGCATTCCACCCAAGCCTGAAAACCCACAAGCTCAAAGGCAATTTTTCTGGTTTCTGGGCGTGCAGTGTGGAGTACGATCTTCGAATTATTTTTGAGCTTGTCCAGCTCGAAGGTATAGAGTCCATTCTACTGGAAGCTGTTGGCACCCACGACGAGGTATATTAGTCAGCCAATGATCCACTTTATAACGACTGCCTGACCAGCACCACCACCCAATACCCAATACCTTTCGGGAGAGACCCCAATGAAACTCGGCGCAAACACTGTCCTTTTCGGCGGCTACGATATGGAAACTGCCTTCAAGCATCTGGCGATGGCTGGCTACGACGGCGTAGAAGTCTCGGCCATTGACGGCATGAGTGAACATCTGGTCATTGACCGCTGGCGGGAGATCGCCCCGGATGTCAAGCGGTTGGGCGCAGCATACGGACTGGAACTGCTGGCCATGGAACAGCCCAGCCGGGACCCGGTCAAGATGGAGGCGGCTATGCAGGCCGCTGTAGAGATCGGCATCCCTATCATCAACTGCGGTCCCGGCGGCAAGACTGGCGACGAATCCACCTTCCAACAGACGATTGACGATCTGGGCAGCCTGGCGCAGATGGCCGAGCGCTACGGCGTCGTCCTCTGCGTCAAGGCCCACGTGGGCAACGCAGTCTACAACACCCCGACAACCCTGCGGGTGATGGAGGCCATCACCTCCCCCAACTTCGGCATCGATATGGACCCCTCCCACATCTACCGGGCCAACGAAAACCCGGTGGAAGCCATCGCCGCGGTCATCAGCCGGGTGAAGCACGTCCACATCCGGGACTGCAAAGGCCGCCAGCAGGGGCCGGGCAAGCCGGAGATGCAGGCCAATGGTCGGGGCGACATCGATTTGGTGGGCTACGTTCGCACACTACACGAAGGCGGCTATACCGGCCCGCTCAATCTGGAAATAATCGGGGCCAAGGAATACAGCCTTGCCCAATGCTGCACCATCGCCGCCGAGAGCCGGGGACATATGCAGGCGTGTCTGCAGGCGTGTGGCGCGCGGTAGGAAATGAAACTCCCGTTTGGAGAGAATGCGGAAATTGACATACGCAAGTTGCGCGAGTATAGCCTCAACCCTTCCCATCCCGAAGGGAAGCACAAAGCGCACCTCTTTGTAGCTGCGCTCGGCATAACCAGCGCCGATGCCGAACTCTTGCGCGTCATCCTATTGGCGGCTACAACTGTGGCTGATGTTGAATTGGGGCGGGGCGATGGCTACGGCCAACGGTATACAATGGATGTCGTGATAGAATGGAAAGGCAGGGAGGCCATTGTCCGATGTGGATGGATTCTTGAGCAGGGAAGTCAAACTCCACGATTGACGACCTGTTTTCCCCGATAGGTGACAGGAGGAGATTATGAACCAGCGTATTCAATTATTCGATGTAGTCGCGCTGACGGAAGACATCACCGGCGCAGGCTTGTTTAGAGGTCAGGTGGGTACTGTCGTAGATATTTTGAGCGACGGTAGGGCCTTTGAAGTGGAATTTAGCGGCAAAGACGGACGTACATACGAATCTCTCGGCGTGCGCCCGGATCAGTTGATGGTACTTATCTACGAACCAGCCTTCGCCTGAAGAAAGCAGCTACCCAATGCTCACCCAAACCCAAATCGACCAATTCCAGCGGGACGGCTTTCTCAACGGCGGCGGGCTGTTGAACGACGCCGAGGTGGAAGAACTGCGCGCCGAAGTCATGCGCGTCATTGACGAACGGGAACGCACAGACATTTCTCAGCCCGTCTTCGTGCGCAACCTGACCAAAGACGACAGCAAGCCGGTCTGGCAGATCGTCAACATCTGGCAGGCCAGCCCGGCCTTCAAGCGGCTGATGATGCGCGCCGATATCACCTCCTCCATCGCCCAACTCACCAGCGCGTCGGACCTGCGCATCTGGCATGACCAGATTCAGTACAAACCTCCCCAGATCGGCGGTCAGACCGACTGGCATCAGGACGCCCCCCTCTGGCCCATCATCGCGCCCATGACCGAAGTCACCGCCTGGGTGGCCCTGGACGATGCGGACGAGAGCAACGGTTGCATGTCGATGGTTCCCGGCTCCCACACCTGGGGCAATCACATCGATTTTCTGCGCACAGTGGAGGTCTACGACTCTTTGCCCGCCGAACACGACGGCCACACCATCAACGTCGTGCGTTGTCCAGTGCGCAAGGGCGAAGTCCATTTTCACCACGCGCTCACCTGGCACGGCTCCCACCGCAACACCAGCGGACGCCCCCGCCGGGCCATCGCCCTGCATTACATGACCGGCGAAACCCGCTATGTGGAAGCAGGTCGCCACCCGATGAAGAATTTCGTGACGGTGGCCGACGGTGAAGTGTTGCAGGGCGATGCCTTCCCCCTGGTCTACCCGATTGGGTAGCAGGTATTGGGTATTTCGTTGGGATATCCAGCCCACACCACTGCCAAGTATCCAATACCCAATACCAAATCTCCACCTCCGAGGCCCTTCCTTGTCCAACCTGCTTCTACTCACCGGCATCATCGGTCTGGTCTACCTCGCCATCGGATTTAGCTCACCCCTCATCACCCTCTACCTCAAAGATTTGGGCGCAAGCTACCAGCAGATCGCCCTGATTCTGACCAGCTTTTCGGCCACCGCGCTCCTCAGCAACTACGCTTGGGGTTGGGTGACGGATCGCATCGGGCGACGTAAACCGATTTTGCTGGCCGGATTGCTAGGGATGGGCGTAGCCTATTGGAATCTGAGCCGGGTTCCCGACGCCAACATCGCCTGGGGTGTCCGGGTGTTGGAAGGGATGGCAGCCGCTGCCTATGCCACCCCCAGCCTGGCCCTGATGGGGGATATGCTGGCCGGGACAGGTCAACGGGGACGGCGCATGGGCTACTACCGGGGCAGCGCGTCGATGATGTTTGCTGTGGGCGCCTTTTTTGGCGGCTCTTTGGCCGATCGCTTCTCCATCAGCACTGTGCTGACCGTCTGTGCCGGGATTTACGTGGTTGCCGCCTTCTTCACCCTCTTTGTGCGAGAAGTGACCCCGGCCCAAAAAGTCGCCGCCCCTCAAACGGTCGAAACGCCCCCGCCGGCTACCGCCCCGGAACGCTCATTGCCCCTCCTCTTCTTGCTGGGCGGGATGCTGTGGACGGCAGCCCACGGCGCGGGAGCGTCTATGTGGCCTAACTACATGGATTCTCTTGGCTATGCAAAAACAGAGATCACCCGTCTGTGGGGGTTGGCTGCGCTGGTCGAGTTCCCCTCCATGGCAGTGGCCGGGATTGCCTCGGATGTGATCGGGCGCGCGCCCTTGCTCCTTGCCGGGGGTGTTTTGGCCACGATCGTCCACATCGGCTATATGACGTTGGTCGCCATCGTCCCGGCCCTGCTCCTCATTCAGGTCGTCCGGGGCTTCGCCTTTGGCAGCTTCACCACCACCGGCATGACTTTTGCGTCCGAGTGGGGCAGCCAGGAGCGCCGAGGCCGCAACAGCGGCATCTACAATACAGCCAACGGTCTGGGCGGCCTGCTGGGAACCCTCTTGGGCGGGACAATTGTCGAAGTGTTCGGCTTCCAGTCCCTCTATGCTGTCTGTGCGATCTTGGCCGGGGCCAGCGCCATCGCCTTCCACCTCCTACGTCGCCAGCAGAAGAAGGAGAAAGAGGCTGCCCTCGTCGTCGCCGCCTGAGACAACTTAACGCAAAGATGCAAAGGAGCAAAGACGCCAAGCAGAAGGAGAGAATCCGTGAAAGTCCGTCCTATCCGTGTCCTTCTTTATCCGCATTCATCCGCCTAATCCGCCTAATCAGCGTGATCCGCGTTCCATTCCTCCAGGAGGTGACAAATGATCCGAATCGGTATCGTCGGCTGTGGCCGCATCCTCAACGCTCATCTGCACGGCTATCGTAAGCTGCGGGAGGCGGGTATCGACAACTTCCGCATCACCGCGCTGGTGGCCCGCAACATTGACGACGCCTATATGTTCCGCAAGCGGGGCGAAGGTCCGGCACCCCGCCCGCCTGTCCTGCCCAACGACTCCGGCGACCCTCTCGGCGCGCCCCACATCTGGCTGGACGACTTTCAGCCGGACACGGAAGTGGCAGTCTTCAGCGACTACCACGAGATGATCGCGGCAGGCGTCGTCGATGCGGTCAACGACTTCACAACCCTCTCCATGCACCACCAGATCGGTGGGGCCAGCCTGGACGCGGGCCTGCATCTCCTCACCCAGAAGCCCCTGGCCGTCTCGGTGAAAGCGGCCAAACTGCTGGTGAACAAAGCAGCCGAAAAGGGGCTGACCCTGGGCGTCTTTGAGAATGTGCGCCAGGGCGAACGGGTGCGGGCCGCGGCCTGGGCAGTGGAGAGCGGACAGATCGGTGATCTGCAAATGGCGCTGTTTGGCGGTATCGGCGGCTTCTGGTCGCCGGATGTGATTGTGGCCGAGACCCCCTGGCGGCACAAAAAAGTGCTGGGCGGCGGCGGCGGCGCCATCGACATCGGCGTCCATGTGATGCACTGGATCCGCCACGTCTGCGGCGAAGTGACCGGCGTCAGCGGCACAGTGCGTACCTTCGAGCCGGTACGCCACCTCCATGGCGACCCGTCCACCGGCGTCAGCGTAGAGGCCAATGTGGACGATACCTATATGGCGACAGTGACGACGGCCAAAGGCGCGGTGGTACAAATGCTCTGGTCCTGGGCAGGCCGGGGCGAGGCGACCAACTTCCCCGGCGGGCCAATCTTCTACGGCAGCAAGGGCTGCCTCAAAGGGAGCGAAATTATCCTGGACGACGGCTCCCGGCGGGACCTGCTGGCGGCCTATCGCAGCGAAGCCCCCGCGGCGCTGCGGGAACAGCACTTCCCCCACGGCCTGAGCGACGCCTTCGCCATCTCGCAACTCGACTGGCTGGAGGCCATCGGGCGGGGCGAGGACCCAGAGACCAGCGGCGTAGAGGGTCTGTATGACCTGGCCGCGGCCTTCGGCATTATCGAATCCTCCCACCTGGGCCGCACCGTGAGCCTGGACGAGATGCTGTCGGGTGGGGTGGATGGCTATCAGCGGGAGATTGACGAACACTACGGGATCGGGGACTAGGGACTGGGGACTGGGGAGCGGGATGCTTCCCAGTCCCCAGTCTCCGATCCCCAATCCCCAATCCCTACAGGAGACTCGAATGAAACGCATCGGAATCGTCGGCGCAGGGGCCATCGCCCGCACCCACGCCGACCGCATCCAGAAAATGCCGGGGATTGAACTGGCCGGCTATTACGACATCTTCCCGGAAGCGGCCCAGCGGGCGGTGGAGCAGTATGGCGGGAAGGTCTATCCGTCCCTGGACGCGCTGTTGGGGGATGTGGATTATGTGGACATCTGCACCACAGCCAACGCGCACAGAGAGCCGGTACTGGCTGCCCTAGAAGCGGGTGTGCCTGCCGTCGTCGAAAAACCCCTGGCTCGCCATCTGGCCGACTGCTACGCCATTGTCGAGGCCCAGGCGCGCACGGGTACGCCTCTTTTCGTCGCCCAGGTAGTGCGCTACTTCCCCCAATTTGCCGCAGCCAAAGCCGCGCTGGATCGGGGCGACATCGGCAGCCCGGGGATGATCCGCACGGTGCGGGGTGGCAGCCCACCCGGTGGTGGCGGCTGGGGCAGCGCGGGCAGCGCACGCTCCTACTACAACGATTTTGACAAAAGCGGCGGTGTCGTCCTGGATGTGAGCATCCACGACATCGACTACCAGCGCTGGTGCTTTGGCGAAGTGGAGCGGGTCTTTGCGCGCGGTCTGCGCTTTGCAGGCAAAAACCCGAAAGATCACGCGCTCATCAGCCTGCGCTTTGCCAACGGGGCCATCGGCCACATCGAAGGCAGTTGGGCCTATCCGCCGGGTCTCTGGCGCACCCGCATCGAAATGGCGGGCACGGCCGGGCTGATCGAATGGGATTCCCTGGACCAGCAGCCGGTGGAGTGGCACATTCAGCCCGACGCCGATAGCCCGCCCAGCAGCGGTTCTGCATCACCGCTGATCGACGCCGACGATCCCTACTACCAGGAGCTGGCCCACTTCATCGACGCGGTGGAGCACAACAAACCCCTGGGCGTCACTGCCTACGACGGGCTGATGGCAGTCAAAATCAGCCTGGCTGCCATCGAGTCCGAGCGGCGGGGCGAGGCGGTGCGGATCGAGGGCTTTGAAGAAAGAGTGTGACGGGGCGGCGTATTTCGTATTGCGTAGCAGTTCGAGAGACGCGTTCATTTCGCTACCCGATCTGGAATACGAAATACGGAATACGCAGTACGCACCCTCCCCAGTGGTCGACAATATCCATGGAGACAACTATGAATACAATCCGACTCGGCTTCTTCTCTTTCGCCCATATGCACGCGGTGAGCTACGCACGCAGCGCACAGAGTATGCCCGGCGTGGAGATAGTGGGCATCTACGACGACAACCCGGCCCGGGGCGAGGAATGGGCCGAGAAGTTGCAGAGCCGCTTCTTTGCCAGCGCTGACGCGCTCCTGACCGAAGGGCTGGATGGCGCGGTCATCTGCGCCGAAAATGTGAACCATCGGCCACTGGTGGAAGCCTGCGCCGGGCGTGTTGGGGCCATCCTGTGCGAGAAGCCCATCGCCACGACGATTGCCGATGCCCAGGCGATGATTGACGTCTGCGCAAAGAGCCACACGAAGCTGCAAATTGCCTTCCCCGTGCGCTTCTCCCAGGCTGTGCTCCAACTAAAAGCCCAGTTGGACGCGGGCGCGCTCGGTGAAATCTACAGCGCCAAATGCACCAACCACGGCTCCATGCCCGGCGGCTGGTTTACCGACCAGCACCTGGCGGGTGGCGGCGCGGTCATCGACCACACGGTCCACGTCATCGACGTCCTGCGCTGGATGTGGGGCGCAGAGGTGACAGAAGTCTACGCCGAGATCGGCGACAGTCTGCTGCACCCCGGCCTGGGCATCGACGACGCAGGGCTGCTGAGCTTTCAGCTGAGCAATGGCGTCTACGGCACCCTGGACACCAGTTGGAGCCGACCCAAGAGCTATCCGACCTGGGGGGACGTAAAAATCGAGATATTGGGCGAAACCGGGCTGGTGCGTGTGGACGCCTTCGCCCAGCACATCGCTGTCTCATCGGACAAGACGGGCAAAACCCAGTGGGCCGGTTGGGGCAGCAACGCCGACGCCGCTCTGCTGGCCGATTTTGTGGGGATGATCCGGGAAGATCGGCAGCCCTCCATCACCGGCTACGACGGGCTGAAGGCGTTGGAAGTGGCCCTGGCTGCCTATGAGTCGGCGCGGACAGGAAAGCCAATCAAGATTTGAGGCATCCGAGTCGCGATGTCGGCCAGCGCGAAAATTTTTCAACACAATAGGGGATCAAATCCAGTGGCACAGTTGTTGGGCGAGTTGACAGAAATTTACGGCAGTGGTGCAGCTACGCAGATGGTCCGCTATCGCGCTGCGTTGGATGCGTTTCGGGCAGCCTACGGCCCTGGCCCGGTGCATCTCTTCCGCGCGCCGGGGCGGGTGAATCTCATCGGCGAACACACGGACTACAATCACGGCTACGTATTGCCCGTGGCCCTAGACCGCGACGTGCTGCTCCTGGCCCGCCCGCGGTCAGACGGGCAGGTGCGGCTGGCGAATGTGGAAGGCGACTTCACGCCGCGCAGCTTCGCAGTAAGCGACGCCATCCCCAGCGCAGTGGCGGGCGATTGGAGCAACTACGCCCGCGGCCCCGCCCAAGAGTTGACCCGGCTGTTGGGAGCACCCGTGCCCGCTTTCGACGGGCTGGTGAGCGCCGCGCCGCCCTTCGGCGTGCCCCGGGGCGCGGGGGTCAGCTCCTCTTCGGCGTTGACGGTGGCCATGGCCGTGGCCTTTGCCCACTTCGCTGATTGGAAATGGAAAGGGGCGGAGATGGCCCGGCTCTGTTCAGACGCGGAGTGGTATGTGGGGACTCGGGGCGGGATTATGGACCAGTTCATCGCGCTGTTGGCGGAGCGGGGACACGCGCTTTTTCTCGACTGTCGCCCGGATAGCGCCGGGAACTTCCGAACCCGGCCCATCCCCCTGCCCGCTGGCTACAGGCTGCTGGTGATGGACAGCGGCGTACGCCACACCAACACCCGCAATGAGTTCAACCAGCGGGTAGCAGCCTGCCGGGCCGGGGTTGCCCTTCTGCGCCGGGAGATGCCCGGCATCACCCATCTGCGCGATGTGGAAAATGCTGAGTGGACGCTGCTGGAGGCCCAACTCCCGGAGGAGGTCAGTGTAGCCCAGCTTCGGGCCGGTGGCGTTGAATTGGGGGATCTGCCCAACGTGCCCGACGACGCTCCTTTACGCGTGCGCGCCTGCTGTCGCCACGTCTGGACGGAGAACCGGCGGGTGTTGGAGACGCTAGACGCGCTGGGAAGCAATGACATCCCGCGGGTCGGCTCTCTGCTGGACGACGCCCACACCAGCGCGGCGGAGGATTATCGCATCAGCACACCGGAACTGGACGCGCTGACTGTCGCCGCCCGGCAGATCGACGGGGTGGCGGGGGCGCGGCTCACCGGCGCGGGCTGGGGTGGCTGTGTGATTTCGCTTGTCCCAGAGGCCCAAGTGGACGAATTCGCAACCCACGTGGGCCGGGTTTATAGCCGGGAAACCGGACGGGAAGCGACGATCTTTCCCTGCTCTGCTGGGCCGGGTGCGGGTCTGGTTACGGCTGTGGATGTGTAGTATACTTCGTGGACGGCAGACCACCGAAACACTGGTCGGCAGTTGGGTTAGGAGAATCAGCAATGCCACACTCCGACGACGCAATCTCAACCCTATGCGCATCGCCTTCGGTGCAGAGCCGTATTGAGGATTTGTTGAACAAAGCGCGCCAAGTTCCGCTTTCTGAAATGGAGGAAGCAGAATTGGATGGTTATGCAGAGATAGACGACTGCGTGAGCTTTCTCAATCGTGTTATTCGCAATTTCCAGGAGTCAACCCGCGACGAGAACTAAACGTGCCGAGTATCCTGGATTCCGTTCAAGCACAGCTACGCCGAAGCGCTACGCCAGTCTCGGCGTAGCCGTGCCCGCTTGTTGGAGAGCAAGATCGTGAGTAGAATTCGCGAGATCCAGGCATTGATACGCTATGGATTATACTATCTGACGGAACACGCGAATGAGGAAGCTATGGAGGACAAACTTACCATTTATGATGTCGAAAACTGCATTTTGAACGGTAAAATTCGTCGAACCTGGCCCAAAGACAGTAAGTATGAAATCGTCGGCATCGCTCTCGATGGACGAACAGTTGGTATTGTTTGTCGGATCACAAAGGGAAGCAAAGTGTGTGTGATAACAGTTTATGAGGATAGGCCATAGAATGAGCGACAATACAAATGTAGGCGCATTTTGGAAGGACGAAGAGTGCGAGTATTGCGGCGGCCCTATCATTGAAAAGCAGGTAACGGTTCACCGTCACGTTGGAGGGAATTATTTCATTTTTGAGGGTGTGCCAGCGGGTGTCTGCAAGGAGTGCGGCACTCGCTACTTTGCCGCCAATGTCTTGAAACGTATGGAGGAAAGCGTCCGCGGGGAGCAAAAGGCAACCCGGGAGGTCCTCGTGCCCGTTTTTGCAGTATAAGGTTCCAAGAAGAGAAGGTCCCCGGCGCTGTTTTATGCCGGGGACCTTCGCCTTCTGCCTCCACAACACCCTACAAACCCACCGCATTCATCGGCAAACAAAAGCTCCCAGAGAGTGGCTATTTGCCCATTTCAACCCAAAGGAGACCCCCATGGACGGTTCACCCTCCCCCACCCTTATTGAAAAATCCTATGCCCTGGCCCGGGAACGCTACGCAGATCTGGGCGTGGATACGGATCGCAGCCTGGCCCTGCTCAGCCAGATTCCCATCAGCTTGCACTGCTGGCAGGGCGACGACGTGCTGGGTTTTGAAGACCCGGACCGGGGGCTGAGCGGCGGAATTATGGCAACCGGCAACTATCCAGGCAAAGCGCGCACAGTGGCCCAGCTGCGCCAGGATCTGGACAAAGCCTACAGCCTCATCCCCGGCAACCACCGGCTCAATCTCCACGCCAGCTATCTGGACAGCGACGCCAAAGTAGCCCGCAACGAAATCGGGCCGGAGCATTTCCGGGGTTGGGCCGATTGGGCCAAAGCCAACAATCACGGCATCGACTTCAACCCCACCCTCTTCTCCCACCCCCTGGCCGACGACGGCTTCACCCTGGCCCATGCCGACGCCAGTATCCGTCGATTCTGGATCGAACATTGCATCGCCAGCCGGGAGATCGGGGCCTTCTTTGGCAAAGAGACGGGCACACCCGCAGTCACGAATATCTGGATTCCCGACGGCTATAAGGATATGACCGTAGACCGGGCCGCGCCCCGGCAGCGGCTGAAGGACGCGCTGGACGAAGTCTTCGCCAAGCCCATCGACAGCCGCTATAATCTGGACGCGGTGGAGTGCAAGCTCTTCGGCCTGGGATCGGAGAGCTACGTTGTCGGCTCCCACGAGTTTTATATGGGCTATGCCGTAGCCAACCAGCTCGTCCTCTGCCTGGACGCCGGCCACTTTCACCCGACAGAAACCATCTCGGATAAGATTTCCTCCACCCTCCTCTTTGTGCCCCGCCTGCTCCTGCATGTGAGCCGGGGTGTGCGCTGGGACAGCGACCACGTGGTGACCCTGACCGACGATTTACAGGCGATTATGCAGGAGATCATCCGGGGCGGCTATCAGGACCGGGTCCACATCGGTCTGGACTTCTTCGACGCCAGCATCAACCGGGTGGCGGCCTGGGCGATTGGCACACGCAACGCCCTGCGCGCTCTGCTCCTGGCCCTGCTGGAACCCATCGACGAACTGCGCCAGTTGGAAAAAGACGGCGACTTCACCGCCCGGCTGGCCCTGCTCGAAGAGTTGAAAGGAATGCCCTTCGGCGCGGTCTGGGACTACCACTGCCTACGCCAGGAGGTCCCCGCGGGGATGGGCTATGTGACGGAGATTCGCCAGTACGAGAAAGATGTGTTGTCTACACGAAAATAGTTAATATTGGGTATTGGATATTTCGTAAGGGTGGCTCTGGCGCATCCCAACGAAATATCCAATACCCAATATCTTTTCCCATTCTTTGAGACCTATGAAAAAACTTACTGTACTTGCAATCGATCTGGGCGCGGAATCGGGTCGGGTGATGGCCGTCCACTACGACGGACGCGGTCTGGAGTTGGAAGAGTTGCACCGTTTCCCCAATGTGACTGTCAATGTGCGGGGAACTCTGCACTGGGACTTTCTGCGCCTGTGGACGGACATCCAGCAGGGCATCGGCCTGGGCAAAGCCCACAACCCGGCCAGCCTGGGCGTGGATACCTGGGCCATCGACTTTGGCCTGTTGGATCGTCACGGTCACCTGTTGGGCAATCCAGTCACCTACCGTGACAGCCGCACGGACGGCGCGTTAGAACGGGCCTTCGCCGCCGTTCCCCAGGCCGAAATCTACGCCCAGACCGGCATCCAATTTATGCCCATCAACACCCTCTACCAGCTACTCACACTGGTGGAGAGCGGTTCGCCCCAACTGGCCGCGGCCCATACATTCCTCACCGGACCGGACCTGCTCAACTACTGGCTGACCGGGGCGAAGGTCTGCGAGTTCAGCAACGCCACGACCACCCAGCTTTTCAATCCCCGCACGGGCAATTGGGCCTGGGAGCTACTCGACGCCTACGCCATCCCCCGCCACATCTTCCCGGAGGTTGTACAGCCGGGGACCCGATTGGGCACCTTCGATGGCATACCGGTCATTGCGCCGGCTTGCCACGACACGGGCAGTGCAGTGGCGGGTACTCCCCTCGCCTCCCCCCGCTCTGCCTACATCAGCAGCGGCACGTGGAGTCTGGTGGGGCTGGAGATGGAGCGTCCGGTTATCAACGAGGCAGCCCTGGCCGCCAATGTAACGAATGAGGGCGGCGTCTACGGGACCTATCGCCTGCTCAAAAACGTGATGGGGCTGTGGATTGTCCAGCAGTGCCGCTCCACCTGGGCCAAAGCTGGTGAAGAATTGGGCTACGACGAACTGACCCGTCTGGCGGGCGATGCCTTGCCGGACGTGACCGCTATCGACCCCAACGACAACCGCTTTCTTGCGCCGGGGGATCATCCGGCCCGGGTGCGGGAGTGGTGCAGGGAGCGGGGATTGGCTGTCCCGCAGACGAAGGGTGAGGTCATCCGCGCTGTCTTGCAGGGCTTGGCGAACCGCTACGCCTATGTCCTCACCAGCCTGACCGACCTGACCGGCCAGCCCGCGGATCGGCTTCACATTGTGGGGGGCGGCAGCCAGAACCGGCTTCTCAATCAGATGACGGCAAACGCCAGCGGCCTGCCTGTCGTGGCTGGGCCGGTGGAGGCGACAGTGCTGGGGAACGCACTGGTGCAACTGATCAGCCTGGGCGAACTGGCCGACATCAGCCAGGCCCGCCAGTTTGTAGCCCAGATGGGCGGCCAGGCAGAATTTTTACCCGGAAAATAAAAAGCAGGACGCAGATTTCGCTGAAAAGATTGATTGTCGCGGAAAAAATCAGTGCAAATCAATCTTTTCATCGCTAATCTGCGTCCTATCTTCACCCAGGAAATCCCTATGCAAAACACAACCCCGCAGGAATCTCTTGACCCCCAGGACTGGGAAGCCATGCGCGCCCTGGCCCACCGCATGACCGATGATGTAATCGACTATCTCGCCAGCGCGGGGGAACGCCCGGTCTGGCAACCCATCCCGGAAGAGGTGGCGGCTACCTTCAGCGCGCCGGCTCCGTCCGCTCCGTCCGACGCGCAGAGTGTCTATCGGGAATTTCAGCGCACGATCCAGCCCTATCCGATGGCGACCACCCACCCCCGTTTCTGGGCCTGGTATATGGGCAATGGCAGCGCGCTGGGTGCATTTGGCGACCTGTGGGCGGCCACCCTCAATTCAAATCTGGGCGGGGGCAACCACGCGCCGGCACTGGTGGAAAATCAGGTGGTGGAGTGGATGAAGGCGATTGTCGGCTTCCCCGTCGAAGCCAGCGGTCTGCTGGTGAGCGGCGGCAGTATGGCGAATTTCGTAGGGTTGGCCGTGGCCCGCAATGTCAAAGCTGGTTTCGATGTACGCAACGAAGGAATGGTCGCTGCGCCCCAGCGCTTGACCGTCTACGCTTCGGTGGAGGTGCATAGCTGCAACCAAAAGGCCGTGGAACTGATGGGTCTGGGCAAACGAAGTCTGCGCCTGATTCCCGTCAACGACGACTACACGATAAATTTGGCCGCGCTGGAGGCTCAACTGGCCGCGGATCGGGCCGCGGGGATGCGCCCCATCTGCATCATCGGCAGCGGTGGCACAGTCAACACCGGCGCAATTGATGACCTGACCGCTCTGGCCGACATTTGCCAGCGGGAAGGTCTCTGGTTTCACGTGGATGGGGCCATCGGCGCGATTGGGATGCTGGCCGAAAATGTGCGCCCCTCTCTGACCGGGATCGAGCGGGCCGATTCGGTGGCACTGGACCTGCACAAGTGGATGCACGTACCCTTCGAGGCAGGTGTGGCGCTTGTGCGCTACGGCGATGCCCATCTAAAGGCATTCTCCGTGACACCAGAATATCTGGAACACGGTAGCCGCGGGCTGGCCGGGGGCAAGCACTGGTTCAGCGACTACGGACTGCAACTCTCCCGCCACTTCCGGGCATTGAAGGTCTGGATGACGATCAAAGAACACGGGCTGGGGCGGCTGGGGCGGATGATGGCGCGCAATGTGGAGCAGGCCCACTATCTGGCCGGGCTGATCACCGACGACCCGTCGCTGGAACTAATAGCTCCTGTCGGGCTCGATATTGTCTGCTATCGCTTCAATCCCGGCGGGTTGGACGATACTCAACTCAACGCGCTCAACGGCGAAATTTTGATCCGCTTGCAGGAGCAGGGCATTGCCGCCCCTTCCTCCACCCGGCTCAACGGGCGTTTCTGCATCCGGGTTGCCATCGCCAACTACCGCAGCACTTTGGCCGATTTTGACCTGCTGGCGCGGGAGACGGTGCGGATAGGGCGTGAGATCGTCGGCCAGTAAAGCCAGGGGCGCGGGAGGGCAAGTGGCAGAAGAGACAACCGAAGAGCCGAAAAAATCGAAGCCGAATCGGTCAACACTTTGGCGCTTTCTGCCACCCGCTATAATTCTCATCGGCCTGGTGGTGACGATTCTCTATGGCGTGCGCTCCGTCCGCTCCTTTCGCCAGGTGCAGTACATTCAACAGCAGGGATTGGACCGGGGCACGGCCAGCGTAGATGCCATTCAGCCCTGGATGACCATCCGTTTCATCGCCGTGGCCTATGCCGTGCCGGAGGAGTATCTCTACAGCGCGCTGGATGTGGCCTTTGACCGGCGCAACGCCGACCGGCCCATCGGACGCATCGAGCCAGACCGCCCCACCCCGACCGACGGCCCGCCCCCTACACCCATCCCCGACTTTGGCACAGTGATTGTGGCGCGGGCCAAAGCTGCGGTGCTTTCTTATCAGGCCGACCCGGTGGCGACCGGTCTGCCCGAAGTGCGCGGGTGGATGAGCCTGCGCTACATTTCCAACAGCGGCGGTATTCCCCTGGACGAACTCTTCGTCCAGCTCGGTCTTTCATCCACCCTCAACCCAGACAAACCCCTGGACCTGCTGGCCGCGGAAACAGACTATCCCGGCGGGCCGCGGGGTCTGACGGAAGATGTGGCAAAGGCGCTGGGCCTGGAAGTGGGCAGAGGTCGGCCATGAGCTTGGCCGACCTGAGCGGAAACATCCTCAGTTATATCATCACCTACGGTTCGGTGGCTCTGGGCGTGACAATTCTGCTGGCCGCGCTGGGGGTTCCCTTTCCCAGCACTGTCTTTGTGCTGGCCAGCGGCGCGTTCATCCAACAGGGTGTGCTGGACCTGCCCTCGACGCTGGGAGTGGCTCTGCTCTTTGTGGTGACGGGGGATACGCTGAGTTATGGAATGGGGCGTCTGTTGCGGGGTTTCATCCAGCGACGCTTTGGTGGGTTGGAAAGTTGGCGCAATGCGGAGGCATATTTTCAGCGACGGGGCGGCCTTGCCATCTATTTGACCCGCTGTCTGCTCACGCCGATTGCCGTGCCCACCAATTGGATCGCAGGCAGCAGCGGCTATCGTCCGCTAGGTTTTGTAGCCTACGCGGCTGCGGGGGAGTTGACCTGGCTGCTGGCCTATGGCGGGCTGGGCTATCTTTTCGGCAGTCAGTGGGAGGCCGTCAGCACATTTATCAGCGACTTCAGTGGTCTGCTGGTGGGGCTGGTTCTGCTGGTAGGTGGGGTCTACTGGTGGTGGCGGAGGGAGT
>CAMDQF010000094.1 GCA_945905745.1 Litorilinea aerophila | reverse complement strand
GGATGCCCATCTGTTCCAGCATCCCGTAGATGACTGGTATGTCATCCACCCGCTCAATGGTTGGTTTGGTTCCGTCCGGTATGTTCGCCATAACTAACGAGTATCATCAATCTCGCTTTTGCTGTCCAATTTCACCGAACGTCCAGTAGATAGTCTACGGCAAAGCCGCCCAGCAGTGGCCCCGGCATAGAGGCGGCTGGCCCAACCGCGCTCCAAGTGCCCATGGCCTTCCCTTGCTGGTCCGCGGGGAATCTATCGGTAATGATCGCCATGCAGAGGGGATTGATGCCTGCGGTGCCGATCCCTTGCAGCACACGCCCCATCAGCAAAAGCGTCAAATCTTTGGCGAGAAAACAGAGCAGGGAACCCAGAATGAAAAGCGCGATCCCCCAGAGAAAGAGCTTGGCCTTGCCCAGACCGTCCCCCAACTTGCCGTAGAGAGGCATAAAGACCACGAAGGGTAGACTGTAGGCTGTGGAAATCCAGGCCGTAATGTCGGGCGCCAGGACAAAGCTATCGCGAATGGCGGGCAGGGCGACGCCGAACATTGCCATATTGATGGTCATCATCGCCACAGGAATCGTCAGCCCAAGAAGCAGTCCGCGTAGATTCCATTCGCTAGCGACGGTTGCCCTCCTCGTTGTTTGGGCAGGCGCGAAAATCTGAGAAATTTTCATAAACCCCTTTTGCCTTCTGCTTTTGTTTTTGCCTTTCCCCTTCTCTTTCTACCCCACCCGCTCCGATTTTGTCTCATGTAGTCTGTCAACTGCCAGCAGCCTGGGGGAGAAGAGCGCGGTGGTCGCCACGACAATCAGTGTGCCAATACCGCCGCTGACCACCGAAAAGACCGGCCCGAAATATTGAGCCACCAGACCCGACTCCAGCCCGCCCAGTTCGTTGGAAGCGCCGATGAAAATACTGCTCACCGCCGAGACCCGCCCGCGCATCTCATCCGGCGTCAGCAGTTGGGTCAACGTCTGGCGCACCACCATACTGATATTGTCCAGCGCTCCGGTGAGAAAAAGCATTGCCCACGAGAGAGGGAACGAAGTAGAGAAGCCAAAGACGATTGTCGCCAGACCGAAACCGGCAATCGCCACCAGCAGAACGCGGCCCGCCCGTCGCATCGGCGGCAGAAAAACCAGCGAAATCGCCATACAGAATGAGCCGACAGCCGGCGCAGCTTGCAGGATACCGTAGCCCGTCACGCCAGCGTTCAGGATATCTTTGGCAAAGATGGGCAGCAGATAGGTTGCGCCACCCAACAAAACGGCGAAGAGGTCCAGAGACATCAGCGTGAGCAGAATGCGCTCGTCGCGCACAAACTTTACGCCCTGCAGAAGTGTGTCCAGGTTGCGCGGCTGGCTGGGGCGGGGGCCGGGCCGATAGTGCAGCCGGGTCAGAATGACAATGAAAAAGAGCGATCCCAGAGCGCTGATGAGATAGGCCGCGGAGATGCTATAGACCAGCACAAAACCGCCCACGGCGGGGCCGATGAAGCCGGTCAATTGCATCAGGCTGGTGTTCCATGTGACCGCGTTGGGGAAGACATCGCGCGGCACAATTTGAGGCAACATCGCCGTGCGCGCCGGGCGGCCCAGGACAATCGCCGTAGCGTCCAGAAAAAGCATCGCATACATCAGCGTTGTGGATCCGTGGGTATAGGAGAGATAGCCCAGGGCCAGGGAGGTCAGCGTCATCCCAACCAAGCTGAGCATCACCAGTTTGCGCCGCTCAAAACGATCCGCCAGATAACCAGCGGGCAGGGCAAAGAGCATTGTGGGAATGGCGAGGGTCAGCCCGACCAGCCCTAGGGAGAGAGCCTGGCCCGTGCGCTCGTACATTTCCCACGAGATGGCGACGGTCTGAAGGCGGGTACCCATCAGGGCCACCAGCCAACCGATGACGTAAATGCGATAATCGGAAATGCGAAAGGCGGCGTAGGGATCGTGCTTTTCAGCCATAGGGGGACTCTTTGCCGGTGTGGAAGCGGAACAATTCCACCATCATACACCCGAACCCGGGGAAATTCCAGTACGAGGTTAACCGGTAAAGAAGAGAAGGGAGGACAGAGGAAGGGAGGACAGGAGGATGTGGCTATCTCGTTCCCATCGCTCCGCGTGGGAACGCAGGGCGGACGCTCTGCGTCCCGACCCCGTAGGTTGGGTTCTCCCAGCAAGAGATCGCCGTCAGCGCTCCCACGAACGCCGGGAGAACCCAACGCCATTCGGTTGATTGTTGGGTTGTTTCGGTACACCCTTTGCCCGAAAACCACCACTCCTTGCCGAAACAACCCAACCTACGGGTCGGGCTTTGGTGTAAGTTGGGAGAACCCAACAACGCCAGAGTTATTGCTGGCTCCAATAGTCCAGCACCAACACCTGCTCTTTGTGGGGGCCAAGCAACGCGCCGAAGGCTTTGTGAGCCGGGTGGGGAAGATAGATGGCCCGGTCTTCTTCGCTCTTGAAAGTCAGGAAGAAGCAGTGGGTGTAGCCCCGGGCGATCCCTTCGATGCTGACATTCGTGCCCCATTCAAAGCCATGTATAGCGTCGATCTGGCTGGGTAGGGCACGGAAAGCGTTCTCGATTTCGGCGATCTGTTCCGGTGTGGTCTCCTCCTTGAACTGGAAGAGAACGACGTGGCGCAAGAGGCGGGTGGGTTCGGTCATTGGGTGATTGCTCCGTGAGTTGGGTGAAGAAGTGAACAGTGAATAGTAATCAGTCGGTCGTGGACGTAACGACACTACTTACTGTTCACCGTTCACTGATAACTGATTACTGGCTATCGCCAAAGCCACGCCAGCGACTCAGGCAGGATCGACGCGCCGTGCTCAAAGTTGTGTGCGCCGTCGCCGTATACTAATCGGTAATCATAACCTGCAAAGTGCAGGGCAGCGGCCATCTGCAAATTTGCCAGGGGCCAGTCACCCCAGGGACGGTCCAGATCGTTGGAACCGGCCTGCAAGAAAGCCCGGATGGGCTTCGGCTCGGTCTGGCGAATAAGGAAGGGGTAGACGTGGCCGCCCCGGATGTCGGTGAAACTACCCACATGGCTGAGGACTTTGCGGAAGGCATCGGGGCGCTGCCAGGCCACCGTCCAGGCACAGATGCCGCCGGAACTCATCCCACAGATGGCCCGCTGCTCCGGGTCGTCGGTCAGCCGGTAGTCTGCGCCGACGGCGGGCAGGATTTCTTCCAGCAGAAAGCGGGCATACTGGTCGCTGAGGGTGTCGTATTCGAAGCTGCGGTTGCGAATCGGTTCCCGGTCCGGCGCGGTGGGTGGGAAGATGCCGGGATTGATGAAAATGCCGATCGTCACCGGCATTTTGCCCTGGTGGATCAGATTGTCGAAAACAATCGGTGTGCGTACTGGCCCCTCCACATCAGCGTAGCGTGCGCCATCCTGGAAGATCATCACCGCCGCCGGCTCATCGCCCGTATATTGGTCGGGGACGTAGACGTAGTAATCCCGCACAGTGCCGGGGAAGATCTCGCTGCGCCATTCGTGCCGGGTCACAGTGCCCTGGGGTGCGTCGGGCTGGCGCTGGGAATCGGCTCCCAGGAGATAGGGGCCAGGGGTCGGGGTGGGAATGACAAATCGTTCGCTCATTGGGGTATCCTCTGCCATTGAGTTGCTGGTGGATATGCAGGAAGCGAGTAGAAGTGTACCCATCCTTCGCTAATGACGCAAACCGGATCGTATGCCACGCCGCCGGGGGATAAAGTCCCCCGGCTCCACAACAGCGCCCCCTAAAGTGGGGCTTGTGTCGCCCCGACGATCCACCGCAGCCGGAGTTCATCCGGCGCTGTACTGTAGCTCCGGGACTTCATCCGGGAGCGGGCACACCAACCGCACATTCCCCCAAAAACCGAAGTACATCCCTTGCGCTGGGTTGGGCTTGCAATCTGCCCTGCTCTCCCGGATAATAGGAAAACCGTCAGATAGATCAAATCGAGAGGTGAAAAGGATGAAGAACAGACTGTTCAATCGCCGCAACTTTCTCAAGCAGAGTTTTCTGCTCTCGCTTGCGACGAGTTTGGCTGCCTGCGTCGCTGAATCCGACACAACCAATGAGCCGCCCGCTTCTTCGGATGCGGCCAAACCAGAGGCCACGCCGCAAGCCGAAGCCGGAGGGACGAAGAGTAGCCGCGCAGACGTATTGATTGTCGGCGCGGGGATTTCCGGGCTGGCCGCGGCAACGGCCCTGCGCCAGGCGGGCTACAGTGTGATTGTCCTCGAAGCCCGCAACCGAATCGGCGGGCGGGTGTGGACCAACCGCACCTGGCCGGATATGCCGCTGGATATGGGCGCATCGTGGATTCACGGCATAGAGGGCAACCCCATCACCGCCATTGCCGAGGAGGCTGGGGTTGCCACATTGCCCACCGACTACGACAATCATTGGCTCTACACCAGCGACGGGCTGATGGAAGACGACGAACAGAACGCGGCGGAAGCGGAGGCCGAAGCCTTCTTCGAGCAGGCGCTGGCGGAGGCCGCCGACTACTACGACGACGATGTATCAATCCAGCAGGCGTTGGACGATCTCCTGGCCGAAGAGCCCCTCTCCCCGGCCCAACGGCGGATACTCGACTTCTTTGTCAACGCGATGACAGAGCACGAATTCGCCGCGGACGTAGCTGAGCTTTCCCTCACCGTCTGGGAGGAGGGCGAGGCTTTCGGCGGCGGGGATGTTCTCTTCCCAGGCGGCTACGACCAGATCGCCCACATCCTGGCCGAGGGGTTGGACATCCGGCTGGAAACGCCTGTGGAGTCGATCGTCTACGACGAAGATGGGGTGAGGGTGGAGACTGGAGCCGGTTCGTTCACGGGTGAGCGGGCGATCGTCACCCTGCCCCTGGGCGTGCTGCAAAAGGGCGTGGTGGACTTTGACCCGCCCCTGCCCGCGGCCAAGCAGAAGGCTATCGACAGCCTGGGTATGGGGCTGCTCAACAAAGTCTACCTGCGTTTTCCCCGCATCTTCTGGCCGAAGGAGGCCGAACTATTCGGATTTATCGCGGAGAAAAAGGGCGAATGGGCCGAGACCCTGAACATTGCTTTCTACACCGACGCGCCGGTTCTGCTCTGTTTCAATGCAGCCACCTACGCGCGGTCTCTCGAAAAGTTGTCGGACCGCGAGATTGTGGCCGGGGCGATGCAGCGACTGGCTGCGATGTTCGGCCCAGACATCCCAGAGCCGGAGAGTTATCAGATCACCCGCTGGGCGTCTGATCCCTATGCCTACGGCTCCTACTCCCATTTGCGGCCCGGAACCGGCAGCCAGACCCGGGACGCATTGGCCGCGTCCGTGGACGCCCGGCTCTTTTTCGCGGGGGAAGCTACTTCCCAGGACTACCCGGCTACTGTCCACGGGGCCTATCTTTCCGGTCTGGCCGCGGCCGAAGAAATCATCGATCTGTAGGGCGGATTGGCAATTCGCCCGGACGGAATACCATTCCGTCCTACAATTTTTCACAGGAGAAACCCAATGACACCTATCGAAATTGTGGCCCCGGAAAAAGCCGGATTCAGCGCCACCCGTCTGGGCCGCATCGGCGACGTCATGCGCCGCTACGTGGATGGGGGCAAACTGGCCGGGACCGTCTCCCTCGTCTCTCGACGGGGGAAGGTCGTCTACTTCGACGACTACGGCCAGCGCAATCTGGAGACCGGCGCGGAGATGACCCTAGACACCCTCTTCCGCATCTATTCCATGACCAAACCGATCACCAGTGTAGCCGCTCTGATGCTCTTCGAGGAGGGCCACTACCTGCTGGACGATCCCATCGCCAACTTCCTGCCCGCCTTTGCCGATGTACAGGTCTGCGTGGGGATGGATATGGCTGGGATGCGGCTGGCCCGACCAGAACGCCCCCCGACTGTGCGGGATTTGATGCGCCACACCGCCGGCCTCAGCTACGGCTGGCTTCAGGACACGCCGGTCGATCAGACCTACCGGGACGCTGGCATCAAAATCCATCCCGAATACGATCTGGCCGAGGGGGTGGAGAAGTTGGCGAAGTTGCCCCTCGCCTACCATCCGGGGTGGGCTTGGCGCTACAGCTATGCCACGGATGTGCTGGGACGGCTGGTGGAGGTTCTCTCCGGCGAGAGTCTGGACGAGTTTTTCCAACGCCACATCTTTGGCCCGCTGGGGATGCACGACACGGCCTTTCACGTCCCCGCCGAGAAGATCGACCGATTCTCTGCTGTCTATGCCCTCACCGACGCGAAGGATTTTGCCAGCACTCTCTCTGCTATTCCCAAACCGGGTGCTACCCTACAGTCAATGGAGTCATCCAACAGCAAATTCACCACACCGCCCCTTTTTCTTTCCGGCGGCGGCGGGCTGGTGGCCAGCACAGCCGACTATCTGCGCTTCTGCCAGATGCTGCTCAACCGGGGCGTGCTGGACGGGACGCGGCTGTTGGGGCGCAAGACGGTCGATTTGATGACGATGAATCATCTGCCGCCTGAACTGATCCCCATCGCCGTCACCGTCCCCGACCCCGGCGCGGGCTTTGGCCTGGGGGTGAAAGTGCTGGTCGATCAAGCGGCTTCCGGGCGGCTGGGTTCGCCGGGAATGTACGGCTGGGGCGGCGCGGCCACCACTACCTTCTGGATTGACCCGGTGGAGGAGATTATCGGTATCTTTATGACCCAGTTTATGCCCTCCGGCTACTACCCGGTGACGACCCAATTCCAACGCACAGTCTATCAAGCGCTGGTGGACTGACCGGAATGCGGAACGGGGAGTGCAGAATGCGGAATTGGGCATGCCCGTCATCAAAATTCATGCGAAAGAACAGCTTCAACCACAAAGAGACAAAAGCACAAAGGGGAAACAAACGGTCTATACCTTTTCTTTGTGTCTGGGTAATTGCTTGAGAATAGGAGACTCCTATGCAAATCGGCATTTTTGCCACGACTTTTCTGAAACCGAACGACGCAATTCCCGATGTGGACGGACCGCTGGATCAGATAGGGGCGCTGGGCGTGGCCGCGATCTCCTACGACGCGCTCTGCCTGGGGTTGGCGTCGATGCCCGATGCCATCGATCCTGCCCAGGTGGGCCAGGTGCGGGATGCTTTTGCCGCCCGGGGCCAGTGGATGGCCTCGCTCTCGGCCACTTTTAATATGGCCCACCCGGACCCGGCAGCGCGGGCTACGGGTCTGCGCCAGTTGGAGGTACTGGCCGCCAGCGCCCACCCCTTCGGCACGGATCTGCTCACCCTTTGCACGGGAACCCGCAGCCTGGAATCCATGTGGCGTTTCCACCCAGAAAACAGCAGTGCCGAAGCCTGGGCCGATATGCGCTCCACAATGGAGCAGGCCATCGCCATCGCCGAAACCTACGACGTGCGGCTGGGGATCGAGCCGGAGGTCGCCAACGTCGTCGCTTCGCCCCGGCTGGCCCGCCGTCTGCTGGATGAGCTGGGTTCCGACCGCTTGACGATTGTGATGGATGGCGCGAATATCTTCCCTGCGGGTACACTCCCCCGCCAGCGGGAGATTCTGGACGAGGCTTTCGACCTGCTGGGCAGCCACATCGGCATGGCCCACGCCAAAGACCTGACCCGGGACGGCGCAGCGGGCAATGCCGCCGCAGGCACGGGTCTGTTGGACTACGGATATTACATCCATCTGCTCAAACAGAGCGGCTTTGACGGCGCAATTGTCCTCCACGGACTGTCGGCGACCCAGGCTCCCGACTGCGTGGCTTTCCTCAAATCTTTTGGTCTGAGTTGAATCATCCAATCCCCAACGGAGACGAATTTCAATGGAAGCAGAAATGGAGTATGTGGCAGCAGCCCCGGCGGAGAGACTGCACGCCTTCACCCGAACTGTCTTTGAGAAGGTTGGTCTCTCGCCTGAACAAGCAGCGGACGGCGCGGATGTGCTGATGTGGGCCAGCCGCAGAGGGGTGGACACCCACGGCATACGCAATCTGAAGCTGATTTATCTGCGGATGATCGAGGCGGGGCAGATCAAAACCGACGCCAGCTTCTTTGTGGAACACGAGACGCCAGTTTCGGCCCAGGTCAACGGCGGCGGTGGGCTGGGTTTAGCCGCGGCCTGCTGGGCTATGCGCCTGGCAATGGACAAAGCCGAGCAGAGTGGCATGGCCTTTGTGACTATGCGCAACTCCCATCATCTGGGCGCGGCTGGCTGCTATCCAGCGTTGGCTTTGGAACGGGATATGATTGGTATCTGCCTGACTGGTTATTTCAACCCCCAGGGAACGGAGATCGGTGTGCTGCCCACCTTCAGCTCCCGGCCGATGTTTTCTACCAATCCCATCGCCGTCGCCTTCCCCACCCAGGACGAAGCGCCCTGGCTGCTGGACATGGCAACTTCCATCGCGCCCTACAATCGGGTCGTCCTGCACCGGGAGAATGGCCTGCCTGTGCCGCCCCAGTGGGGGTTGACGGCTGACGGCCAGCCAACCCCGGATGCCCAACTAATGAAGAAGATGTGGCCTCTGGGTGGTGACCGGGCACACGGCGGTCACAAGGGTTACGGACTGTCGATGATGGTAGCGACGCTGAGCGCCGTCCTCTCGGGCGACTGGGACGAGGGCCACGACGACGACCCAGCGGCCTTCAACGGCTACAAGCAGAACGGAGGCAGCCACTTCTTCGGCGCCATCCGCATCGACGCCTTCCGCCCGGTGGATAGCTTCAAACGGGGGATGGATGCAATGATCCAGGCGCTGCATGCCGCGCCCAAAGAAGAGGGCCAGGATCGCATTTACGTGGCTGGGGAGATCGAACACGAAACCGAGCAGCAGCGCCTGCGGGAAGGCATTCCCCTGACGGCGGTGACGGTAGCAGATTTGAAGGAAGTGTCGGAGAAGTACGGGGTGGGACTAGAGATTGGGAGATTGAGAGATTAGGAGATTGGGTGAGTCGCCGATCAGCCAATCTCCTAATCTCTCAATCTCAATCCTTCAATTTCACTCCACAAAGGAGCTGCTTTCCCAATGGAAATCATCGACGCCCACAACCACCCGGACTGGCACGGTCACGACCTGGGCCGCTTTCTGGCGAATATGGATGCCTATGGCATTCGCCAGACGTGGCTGCTCTCCTGGGAAGCACCCGCGGACGAATACGATCCGCCGGTCTACAACCGGGTGATGATGCCCGATAGCCGGGGATATGCCGTCCCTTTTGAAGCTTGCCTGCGCTATGCCCAGGCCGCGCCGGATCGCTTTGTGCTGGGCTACGCGCCCGATCCCCGCCGCCCAGAGGCCATCGATCGGCTGGCTGCGGCGATAGACATCTACGGGGTGAAGCTCTGCGGGGAGATCAAACTGCGGATGATGTATGACAACCCGGACGCGCTGCGTCTCTTCCGCTTTGCCGGGGAGAAGGGGTTGCCCGTCACGGTCCACGTGGAGTACGGCGTGGAAACGGGCCGGGCCTATCCCCGCCCGGACTGGTGGTACGGCGGCGGCATCGACGCCTTCGAGCGAGCTGTGATCGCCTGCCCGAACACAGTTTTCATCGGCCACGCGCCGGGCTTCTGGGCGCACATCTCCGGCGACGACGGCTTTGCCCGGGAAACTTATCCCAAAGGGCCAGTGCTGCCCGGCGGCAAGACGGTAGAGATGCTGCGCCGCTACCCCAACCTATGGGCAGACCTGTCGGCTGGCTCGGCTTTCACCGCCCTCAGCCGGGACGTGGAGTTCAGCCAGGAGTTTCTCACCGAATTTCAGGACCGGATGCTCTACGGGCGGGACTATTTCGACAACCGGATGCAGGAGTTGCTCGACAGTCTGGGGCTGGCCGAGGATGTGCTGGCGAAGATTTACGCGGGGAATGCCCGGCGGCTGATCAACGACATTTGAGGGTATGGAGCGACCAGTGTTTTCCCACGATCTGTCGGCTATGCTGGCCGCATCTTCGGCCCGCCATAGCCATCTCTGCCCCCGCCAGGTGCTGGGCGCACGCATCGGTCTGGCCGGTGGGCTGGCCCTGGGGCTGGACCTGCCCCGCACAGACAAACGTCTGCTCGTTTTTGTGGAAAGTGACGGCTGCTTCGCCGACGGCGTGGAAGTTGCCACCGGCTGCACAATGGGACACCGCACTCTGCGCCTGGAAGATTACGGCAAAATCGCGGCGGTCTTTGTGGATGTGACCAGCGAGCGGGCCGTGCGGGTGGCCCCCCGGCTGGATGTGCGGGAGCGGGCCTACGCTTATGCCCCCGGCGAGCACCGCCATTACTTCGCCCAGTTGCAGGCTTATCAGGTGATGCCCGACGACGAACTACTCACCATCCAGACGGTGACGCTTGCTACGCCAGTGGTGGCGATTGTCAGCAAACCGATTCTACGCACCAACTGTGACCGCTGCGGTGAGGAGATTATCAACGAGCGAGAGGTTATGACAGGCCGCCAAACCCTCTGCCGTAGCTGTGCCGGGTCGGGCTACTATCGCCCGGTGGCCGGGAGCCACACTCTCTCCCGCGTGCCAACTGGACGCGAGGAAATGGTCTACGGTTGACTGGTCTGCATCCATCGGTTTTTGCGATAGATTCGCCAGGGGTTACGGCTTGCTTCTACAAATGTAACCAATCCAAAACAATCGGCCAGAGACGGGGCAAAAAGATCACCAGCCCCACGGCCACGCTGACGATGGCGGAGAGTACAACCGCGCCGGCCGCGCTATCTTTGGCTTTCTTTGCCAAAGGATGCAACGCCGGGTGAGCCAGATCGACCACGGCTTCGATGGCTGTGTTGACCATTTCCAGGCCAAGGACGAGGGCAATGAGGGTGAAGATAATGGCCCATTCCGGGCCACTGACTTTCAGCCAAAGGCCCAGCCCGATCGCAAGCAGTGCAATGATCCCTTCGATCTGGGCGTTACGTTCTGTGCGCAGAACGGTCGCCGCGCCTATCAGCGCCACCCGCAGACTGCGCCAAAAAGAGCTTTTCGATTGGTGGGGCATGGCCGAGGAGGGGCGTGTGGACACAGAGAGATTCATTCCGCGGCCATGCGTTGGGTCAGGTCAACGGTCACGCCCAGGCCGGTGAGAATGGACTGCTGGGCGGCCCACATCTCGGCCTGATTCTCTTCGGTGTCGTGATCATAGCCGAGCAGATGCAGACAGCCGTGGACGACCAGCAGTTGCAATTCGGTCTGCATGGGGTAGCCGTAGCGGGCAGCCTGGGCCGCTGCATAGGGCCAGGCCAGAATCAGGTCGCCCAGATAGCGGTCGATCTCTTCTGCCGCTTCCGGGGCGAAGGCTATGTCCAGATCGTCCCCCTCTTGCGCAGCAAAGCTGAGAACATCCGTCGGCGCGTCCACGCCCCGATAGTCCCGGTTTAGCTGCTGCACGTAGTCATTGTCTGTGACGACGACAGCCACCCCCGCGTTGCCAATTCCTGCGTGGGTCAACACAGCCGAGATGGCGGAAGTCAGCTTCTCCTCTACCCACACACCTTCAGCGGCAAATTCCTCGTCAATATCAACCGTGATTTCCCATTCAGGCATAGATGACTCTCTTTATGATTTGCTGGCACTCTCTGCGCCCCCGACGACCACCGATGCGATCGGTTGTGCCAGGGGGCTTGGCTGCGCTCCGATGCTGACCTCGGCTTTGAAAACCACCGGCTGGGGGTATTGGATACGCGGATGGTGGATGCCCTGTAGCACCTGTAAGAAGACACTCTTGACCACCTGCAACTCCCGGAAGGTGAGGGGGCTGGAATCCAGCGCGCCCTCGTCCACCCGATCTGCGATCAGCCGATCCACCAGCTTTTGCAGATCGTCCCGGGTGGCCGGGCGGTTGGCACGCACAGCCGCCTCGCATACGTCGGCCAGGAGCATAATCGCCGCCTCTTTTGTGCGCGGGTCTGGGCCGGGATAGCGAAAATCGGCTTCATCCACATTTTCCACACCCTCTTCAGCCTGTGCCTGACGCAAAAAATAGGCCACAGTCTGCGCGCCGTGATGCTCGCGAATGAAGTCTTGCAGGGGTTCGGGCAGGCGATATTTGCGGGCCAGGTCCACCCCATCCTTGACGTGGCTGATGATAATCTGGGCGCTGGTGCGGGGGTCCAGCCCCGCGTAGGGCACGCTGTCACCGTCCACAAAGTTTTCCACAAAGAAGTAAGGGCGTACAGTCTTGCCGATATCGTGATAGTAGGCCCCCACTCGCGTTAAAAAGGCGTCGGCCCCAATCGCTTCCGCGGCCCGTTCGGCCAGGTTGCTGACCAGAATTGTGTGATGATAGGTGCCCGGGGCTTTGAGCAACAGCTGGCGCAGAAGGGGATGGGTGGGGCGACTGAGTTCCATCAGTTGCAGATTGGTGGTGATTCCAAAAAGATTGCCCAACACAAAATAGCCAATCAGCCCCAGGCTGGTTGCCAGCGCTCCGTTGAGGGTGCCGATAGTGATGGATTGCAGGACAAGCGAGGTGGTGGTGGATTCCAGGGGGTGGGGCCAAAAGGCCGCAGTGGTGGCCAGATTGCCCAAAATGACGGCCAGACCTGCCCACAGAAATGCGGTCAACCGCTCGGCTTTGCCCACGACCAGCGCACCCAATATCCCCCCGGCACATGCGTAAAAGATCAGAAAAACATCGCCCTGGCTAAGATAAGCGATGAAAAGGGTGAAGGATAAAATCAGAGTCATCGCCACCTGAGTATCCACCAGCAGCGCGGCCAGCATTCCCAGCGCGGCCAAAGGGAAAAGGTAGGGAACCCAATTGTCGGGGATAATCATCAATTTGGCCCCGACCAATCCGAAAAAGGCCAGCAGTACCAGCAACGCGGTCTTTTGCCGGGCAAAAATGGTGTGTACACGCAGCCGATAGACAGCCCCCACCACCAGTGTCAGAATGACCATTGCCACCAGCATAGCCTGAACCACTGTCCACTGGCTGCGTTCGCCCTGGGTCAGCCCCATCTGCTCCAATACTTCCACGTCCTCGGCAGTGACAATATCGCCGGTACGCAAGACGATTTCGCCCTGTTCCAGCACATTGATCTCCGGCTGAACGGCTTCTCTGGCCTGCTGACGCAGTTCATCGGTACGTTCCGTATTGAGAAAACTATTGGGGCGGATCAGGGCACGCGCCAGTTCAATGGTTACGGCACTGGCATCGTCGTCCAGGTCCGGGCTGATGAGGACGGCCACTTTACGCCGGGCGCTGGTCAGGGACGTTTCCCGGACCTCTTCCTGCATTATCTGATCGAGTACCAGCGGCACTTCAACCTGCACAGCACTCCAAGCCTCAACACTCAGGCCAAGAATTTGCTCGGCCATAGCCTGGCTGATGCTAATATCATTGATGGCTTGCAGATAGCCGATTTTCGTCTCGACAGAGGCCAGGCTATCCTGGCGCACTGTGTCGATGAAGGCCAATCCATCCCTGGCCTCATTCACCTGTGTGCGGCGGATGCGGCTTTGGGGTGGATCGTAGAAATCGGGCACAGCCTGGACGGCCCGCTCCCTGGCCCGTTCGGTGCGTACTGCGCTCTCGTAGGTAATCCGCCTGGGCGCGAGTATATCCTGCTGGGCCACCTCTCCCGCGATAAGCTCAACCTGACCGATCAGAGGGAATTGAATGAGGAGTGCCACCACCAGGACAACACCCGATAGCAAAACCAGCAACGTGTTGGTGACCAGCGTGGAGTTAGATTTGCGGCGGCGGAGTGCGTTCAGGCTTTGCATGGGTTGCTCGAAAGTCTATCGGCCGATCATCTAGCCAAGCAGACGACGCACAATCTGATTGACGGCGCGTCCATCGGCCTGGCCGGCGATTCGCTCCATAGCCAACGGCATGACTTTGCTCATATCGCGCACACTCTGCGCGCCGGTCTCGACTATCACAGCCCGGACGATGGCTTCGAGTTCGTTGGCAGATAGCTGCTTGGGCAGATAGCGTTCGATAATAGCCAGTTCGGCAGATTCGTTGCTGGCCAGATCATCCCGACCCACCCGTTCGTATTCGGCGATGGTGTCCCGGCGCTGCTTGGCCGTTTTGCCGATGATCTGTATCAGATCGTCGGCACTGAGTCCCGCCTCGAAATTGCCTGATTTCTGGGCCTCCAGAATTGCACTTTTGATCGAACGAAGGGTCAATTTGGCCGTCTCGTCCTTCTGGCGCATGGCTTCTTTCAGGTCGTTGTTCACTCGATCCAACAATGTTTGTTCGCTCATTGCTCTTGCCTTTTGTGGGCTTGCTGTTTCAAAATAGCCACTGATATACACGAATTCGCAGAGACAAATCCAAGTCCAGATTTCGCCGGTTGAGTATCCGCTGCCGAGAACGCTGATAGCCGGAATTCTTAACCAGGCTCTTGGCTGGCCACGGAGGCTCAATATGATTGCATGTGGTAGACACCGCCGAATGAATTCGGCGTCTGCTAAACCAAACCTGCTTAAGCAGGTTTCCCGTGCCAGCCACCGGTTTCAACCGGTGGCGTCGGCCAGGCTGTATTGCCTTGTCGCTCTATTCCACTTTATCTGGCAGGCTGGGGCGGGCTGACGGGAAAAAACGAGGCAGCACATGTCGGTCAAACCATCCCAATATCTGCTTCTGATACCAGGCCAGCAGACCAAAGATGATCACCAATGCCAGAATAATCAGTACCAGTTGGGTCCAGCTCATCCCCGTGGTTCCACTGGAGGCCGCCGCGATCAGAAAAATCGTGGGACCCCGGGTGATGGCTGAAATTGCCATGACTCTTCCCACACCTATCTGGGCGAGACCAGCCAAAAAGTAGGGGATATCCCCCACAGGTGCCAGAAAGAGGATGCTCCACGACACAATACTTTGGGTAGCCTGCATCTGGTTCCAGCGCTCCAGCCGCTCCGCGCCCACCATTCGCTCGGCCAGGGGACGGCCAAAGCGTCGGGTGAGCAGCATAGCACAGAGACCGCCCAACAGCATCCCGATCAGCCCATAAACACCACCCCAAAACGGCCCGTAGAGCAGACCGGCCACCACAAAAATGGCGTAGTTGGGGAGAGGTGCAATGATTATCTGGGCCGCATTGAGCAGAATCAACCCCAGGGGGCCAGCCCATCCCAACCATTTGACAATACGGGCAAGGGTCTCGGTCTGGCCCAGCACCTGCAAAAGGGTTGCCAGCCAGCCGCCGAAAGGAAGAACATCCCAGAACCAGAAAAGGGTGATGCCAAATGTCAGGCCAGCGATTGCAGCCCAAATCCAAAGAGATTTCGTGGAAAATTTGCCATGATCCATCACGTACTTACGCCCTGCCTGCCCCGTAGGCGATAGCGAAAGGCCTCCGCGCATCCGAAGGCCCGCGCCTTATTATACTTGCTTGGCTGTGCGCACACCAAACCGTCTGCCCAGATCAGTCGGCGACAGCACTCTTCTTGTAGTAGAATCGGTTCTGTCCAAGTTGGTGTTCCGTCTGCCATCCGCTACAATAGAGGGATATGTGTTTTCCTGAATGATAGTGGGCAAGGGTGTATATGTTCTTTGATAAAGCAAGAATTCATGTGAGCGCGGGCACTGGGGGCAAGGGCATTGTCGCCTTCCGCCGGGAAAAATTTATGCCCCGAGGCGGACCGGCAGGCGGCAACGGGGGGCGGGGAGGCCACGTCTATATGGTGGCAACCACCGACCTGAATACCCTCGTCACCTTTCACAAGCAGATCCATTTTCTGGCCGAACGGGGCGGGAATGGCGGTGGCTCGGACAAGACCGGCGCGATGGGCGAGGATCTGCGTATCCCTGTGCCTGTGGGAACGATTGTGCGGGATGGGGAGAGCGGCGAAGTTCTGGCCGATCTTCTGCGCGACGGGCAGGAAGTGCTGATTGCCAAGGGTGGCCGGGGCGGCCGGGGCAACGCTGCCTTCAAATCCAGCCGTAACAATGCGCCCCGAGTGGCTGAGAACGGCGAGGCTGGTCGAGCCGGTTGGCTGGAATTGGAAATGAAGATTGTGGCCGATGTGGGGATTGTTGGTGTGCCCAACGCCGGTAAGTCAACCCTTCTCAGCGTCATCAGCGCGGCCAAGCCCAAAATTGCCGACTATCCATTTACGACTGTCGAGCCAAGCCTGGGCGTGGCCGAGGTCAACCATCAACAGATTGTCGTCACCGACATTCCCGGCCTGCTAGAGGGCGCACACGAGGGCGTCGGGCTGGGGTTGGACTTTCTGCGCCACGTGGAACGCAGCCGGGTTCTGATCCATCTGCTCAACGGAGCCAGCCCGGACCCACTGGGGGATTTTGCCGCTATCAACCAGGAGATGACGCTTTTCAATCCGAAGCTGATCCACAAACTCCAATTGGTTGTGCTGAACAAAATGGATCTGCCCGAAGCCCAAGCTCTGTGGCCGACAGTGGAAAAGGCGATGGCTGAGGCCGGACGGATGGCGATGGCCATCAGCGCTGTCACAGGGGAGAATGTGGCTGCCCTGCTTTACCGGCTGCAAGAGATGCTGGAGGCCCTGCCCGCGGTCGATGTGGTAACCCCCGACGAGATGGTCGAGATTACACCGGGGTTGGATGAAAAGGCATTCTCTGTCCATCAATTGGACGTAGACTTCTGGGAGGTCCGGGGTATTGCCATTGAGCGTTATGCCCTAATGACCAACTGGGACTACTACGAGGCAGCCATGCGCTTCCAGCGGATTATGAAGGCGATGGGCATCACCGAAGCCCTGCGCGAGGCAGGCGTGACCGATGGACACACAGTCCAAATTGCTGGTGTGGAACTGGTCTGGGGCTATGAAAACGCCTACGACGAGTAATGTAGGTCGGACCGACAGTCCGACCTACTACAGAATTTTCAGGACAGGACTGTGGCAGACTCCGGGACACAGCAAATAATCAACAGCGCGTATAGCCGAGAGGATGGGCTGAGTGCCTTGACCCCGGAGCAGGGCAGTCTCCGCATTGGCATTTTTGGCGGCACTTTCGATCCCATCCATATCGGCCATCTGATCCTGGCCGAAGAAGCCTGGTTTCAGTTGGGGCTGGATCGGGTCTATCTGGTCCCGGCGGGGGACCCGCCCCACAAACAACTCCGTCGCCTGGCTGGGGTAGAGCATCGCATCCGCATGGCCCAGCTCGCCACCGCGGATAGCGACTATATCCGGGTCAGCCGGGTGGACGCAGACCGGCCTGGCCCCCACTACACCGCAGATATGGTTCGGCTGGTGCGTGAGCGGGTGGACAGCCGGGTGGAGCTCTACTTTCTGATGGGGATGGACAGTATGGGTGACCTTCCCAATTGGCGCGAGGCCCAATGGCTGGTGGAGAATTGCCGTCTGGTTGCCCTCAGCCGCCACGATGTCCAGATTGATTGGGATCGGCTGAACGCTGCCCTGCCCGGTGTGCAAGAAAAGGTCATTATTCTGGATATGCCGGAGTTGGAGATCGCCAGCAATATCATCCAGCGTCGGGTACGCACAGGCCAGCCCATCCGCTATCAGGTTCCCCGCCTGGTGGAGCGTTACATCCACGAGCACAAACTCTACACAGCTATCGTCGCCGCGTAGCGTGTGTCGCCTCTCGGAAAGCGCATAAAAGAGAAGGGCAGACCGGGTGGGTCTGCCCTTCTCTTTTATGCTTGATTCGCCGAATGCTTCCACCTCTGCCTAGGGGCGGAAGCCAGACTTGGCGGCTGTAGGCATCGTCAGCTGCAACTGTTCGAGCAGGGATTTGATCGCCTCGTGGAGTTGTAAATCTTCAATCTGGTCAAGTTCCTCCGGGTCAACCTCCGAGAGACGGCGAGCGTTGAGTTGGACAACGCCCGCGGGCAGTTCAACGGCCATATCTGGAGTAACTCCCTGGCCTTTGATCAGATTGCCTTTGGGAGTCAGCCAATTGGTCACACCGAGCAAAATAGCCGAGCCGTCGCTCAGATTGAATTGATTGAGAACCGTTCCTGTGCCAAAGGTGGTCTCCCCGATCAGTGTGGCCCGTTCATTTTCTTTGAGCGCGCCGGCTATGATTTCCCCAGCACTGGCCGTTCCTTTGTTGATCAGCACAACGATTGGCATTTCCCGGGCATAACCCCTGCCCCGGGAGCGGTAGGAATCAACCTTTCCACTGGCATCCTTCTCTTGCAGAATAATCTCGCCCCGGGGCAAGAATTGACTGCCCACGCTGATTGCTTCGCGCAGGTAGCCGCCGGGATTGTTGCGCAGATCCAACACCAGGCCGCTGACCGGCTGCCCGTTCTGCGGCAATGCGGCGATCTCCTTCAGCGCGGCCTCCAATTCCTGACCCGTGTTAGCTGCGAATTGGGTAATCTACAAATAGGCCAGGTCCGTACCTGGAATCATCGTCCAATTGACACTTGCCACCGTAATCCGGCCCCGGGTGATGGCAATTTCCACTGGCTCATCCGCCTCTAAATGGCGAATTGTCAGCACAACTTCGGTATCAGCCGGGCCACGGATCAGCCCAATCACCTGATTGAGGGTGCGCCCCTCCACATTCTCCCCATCCACCGCCAGGATTACGTCCCCAGCCAGAATGCCGGCCGCTTCTGCCGGCGAGCCGTCGATAGGCGCTACAATCGTAATCCATCCATCTTCGAGCGAGACGTACGCCCCAATCCCCTCAAATTCACCTTCCAGGCTCGATTCGTGCTGTTCCAGCGCCTCTGGCGGCAAAAATGCGGTGTGCCCTTCATCGCCCAGCGTTGCCAACATTCCTTCGATGGCCCCGTAGGTCATCGCCTTGAAGTCTACCTTGTCCTGATCGACAAAATGCGCACCCACCAGGTCCCAGGCTTCCCAGAAGACTTTGAATTCTGCCGGATTTTCCGCAGCGCGCAGGGAGGAGACCGTAATGCCCCCAGCCAAAAACGATCCCAGCATGAGGGAAAGAACCAACAGAAGTGTCAAAAGATGCCGCAGACGCGTTTTCAATTTTGTCCAGATCATTGTTATATTACCACCTGACTATATCCCGCGCAGGCCAGCCTGCCACGGGATGCCACTTTACCCACAACAGTTTGTGCATTCGGACTTTCATTGTTCAAATATGAGCCTATTGTACTCTATTTCCCGTAGCCAGCCACACAATGTGCAAACCAGCTATTCAAATGGGTGTGTTCCATTTGAGTTGGGCTAAGGAGTGAGCACGCCCACGTGCGGCTTGTACCCAGAAAATTCGGACGTAGGCTGCTCAATCCTCTCAAAAAGTGCAAAGTTGAGTTTCCGTTCAAATGAACCATGCCATATCCTGCCATGTATCATACGATTCGTCAACGAAAGGAAGATAGCCGGGGAGATCAAAGCCATCTTTGACGGACAGAATAGCTCTTTCAGACTCGAAAACAAATATTTTTGTAATTCTGATGCTTGCTTTTGCATCTTAGTTGATCTATAATTGTGATGGCTGTAAGATGAACAACGATTTGATTGCAGACTACTCAAAATCATCGCCACCTCTTACGGTTTTGCAAGTTTTTAGTTATGGCAATTCGTGTTTCTCTGCATAAGGCCGCAGTCCGTGTTTGGCGTCCATGCCATAGGTAAGCAAAGCATAGTAACGCATAACAACGTCCCAGTACATCGATCCATTTGCGTCTGCTTTATCTTTAAGGAAGGAATTTCCCATGAATGAAGTACCTTTAGTTCCCGAAAAAACCCGCATTCTTGTCGTTGATGATGCCGCCGACACCCGCCTCTTGCTCAACCTGCGCCTTCAGCGTGAAGGATATGAGGTCTTCACCGCCAGCAGTGGCACCGAAGCCCTGGAGACGATTCAGAAAGAGGGTCTGCCCCATCTGGTCTTGCTGGACATTATGATGCCCGGTATGGATGGCTTTGCCGTCGCCTCGGAGTTGCGCCGCATGGGCGACATCTCTATCATCTTCCTGTCGGCCCTCTCTGACACGGAAACCAAAGTGGAGGGGCTGAACCGCTTCGCCGAGGACTACGTCACCAAGCCCTTTGACTTCACCGAACTTTCTGCCCGTATCCGCCGGGTTCTCCTGCGGGTAGCAACGGACCAGAACGCGGACCCGGAGCAGGCCATCGACGACCGGCTGGCGATCAACTTCGCCCAGCAGTACGCCATTCTGGACGGGGAACAGATTACCCTGACTCCCACGGAAAACCGGTTGGTCCACATCCTCTTCAACAACCGGGGCCGGGTACTCTCGCCGGGCTTCCTGTTGGCGAAGGCGTGGGACCCGGTACGTCGGGGCACGGTGGAGTCCCTCTGGGTCCACATGCGCCGTCTGCGCAGCAAAATCGAGCCGGACGCCGACAATCCCCGCTATATTGTGACTGTGCGCGGCCAGGGCTACTGTCTGCCCACCCGCATCAACACCCCGGACGGCGAAGAGAATCAGATGTAGGGTGGAGGACAAGAGCGGGTGTTTCCGCTTCTTGCCGCTATAAAATAAAACGTGAAACGTGAGAGTATTGACCAATCTCACGTTTCACGTTTTCTATTTCCAAAGCGAAAGTTGAAAGACCTTCCGGCAACTTCATCAATACTCGTCCCCATCTCCTTCAACGCCGCCCGCGGGCATTTCGATGTCAACAACTTCGCCCTGATCGTTGATGACGATGCGGAAACCCAGCATCCCCAGCCACTGGCGCGCCTCCATCGGGATAGGTTGACCCACAGCCTCGTCCATTTTGTCGATGGAGGATTCCACCGCCACTTTAGTGAAAAGGTCATCCTTACCCATCATCTGCAGGACGCCATCCACGGCCATCTCCCGGTGCTCGTCCACCTGGCCTTTGAGAAAGGCCAACACCTGCCGATCCACCCTGGCCGCGTCGATATGGCGCAGGAAGCCGTCGTCATCCACCACATAGCAGGCATCTTTGCCCACATATTTGACTGGGGCCGCATTGCCCCGCTGGTCCACGACCAGCCCCTCGAACATCGCTGTTGCTGCCAAGACTGACCTCACAGTTACCAGTTACAAAGACACGGAAGATGATGAGATAATGGGATGATGAAGTACCGCCATCATCCCATTATCTCATCATCTATTCATTCACTACACCCGCCCGCGCAGAAACTCCAGACTGCGCCGCACACTCGCCACTGCATCCGCGGGCAGGTCGTGTTCGACGACGAAGGCGGTGGCCCCGGCGGCTTTGGCCGCGGGGATCAGCGCGTCCCAGTCCAGCGTGCCATAGCCCACATCGGCCAGACCCATCTGGTCGGCGTTTTCGCCCGGCTTTGCCAAATCTTTGGCGTGAACCCGGGGACAGCGGCCCGCGTACTGATTGAGCAAGGCCACGGGGTCCGCGCCGCCCTTGGCGGCCCAAGCCAAGTCCAGCTCCAGGAAGACCGCGCCGGAATCGTCACCTTCCAGCAGCCAGTCGATGGCCCGCTTGCCGTCGATTTCGGACATCTCCCACCAGTGGTTGTGATAACCCACAACCATCCCTGCATCTGCACAACGAGCGGCATAGCCGCCCAGTTCCGCGCCGAGCGCACGCCAGGCCGCGGCGTCGCTGCTTTCCCGCAGTTCGCTGGGGGGCGCAGGGACGATCAGATGGCTGTTGCCCACAGCCTTGTGAAAGGCGATGGCCCCGGCCAGATCATCCCGCAATCCCTGAATGCCCACGTGGGCCGAGACGGCGGTCACGCCGTTCTCTTTCAAAATGGCGGCCACATCCGCGCCGCTCAGACCGGGCGCTCCCACCAGCTCTACCGCTTTGTAGCCCACGCCGGCTACGGTGGCGATCAGCTCGGCAAAATCCTTCGTGTAATTGCGCAGACTATACAACTGTACGGCGATGGCGGGGGAATTGTTTCCGTTCATGGGAAATGCTCCTATTGGATATTGGGCCTTGGTCATCGTTTCGGCCAAACTAGCCTAGAAGGCTAAGTTGGCGGCATAATTGAAGTAAAAAACGAGGCAAAGGCGATGCAAAAAAACAGGAACGAATTGAGACAGCCAACAAGACAACCGAGTATGAAGCCATGCTCAAC
>CAMDQF010000093.1 GCA_945905745.1 Litorilinea aerophila | reverse complement strand
CGACGTTATGCCGTGGAAGCGTTAAAACTGCTTCCGGATTTGGTTGACCCGATTCTTATCAACCAAGTGATTGAGAATATGCCTTCTCTTGGTTCAATTCATTCTCAACAGTTTCAACCCTTCACTTGATCTCTGGCGAAGGTATTGTTATTAGAACGTTGAATAATTCACTAAACCTGTAAGATGCAAAGATGTTTTCTGCGTCTCTCCGCCTTTGTGCCTCTGCGTTAAGTTGCAGCATCTCTGACCAGGACAAAACCGGCACTGTTTGGACGGCAATTGACAGGTGGCCTGGGATACGTTACAACTGAAACGGAAGGTGAATGGATTGGAAGTTTCCCATTCCGCATTCCACTTGCCCCCCTTCCCTGCTGGTGATATAGTGTCCACAACGCATCCGTTCCTCTCGATAGCCACCAATGACCACCAGCAGCGCTGCCAAACCCAATCCCATCCGTCGTCTGGCCCGCAGCCAGTCTCGCCTGACTGTCGTTGGGGAGATTTTTTTTGCACTGTTGATTGTAGCCGCCTTCTGGTATTCGGCGAATCCGGGCTTTTTTGCCAGACCATTACCCGACGCGTTAAGTTCCGAACAATGGCCCGGGCAGACCACCCAGCCTGATGCAGCGACACCTTCTTTGGCCCGACTGGTGGGCTTTGACCCCGCGGGTCAGGCGTGCCGCCAGTTGGTCGCCAATGGCAGCTTTGAAAGCCCTGGCGAATGGCTACTTCCCCTAAGCCCCCGTCCTGCTGCCTATACCGACGAGCAGGCCAGCAACGGCAGCCGCAGCCTGCGTCTGGGTATTGGGCCAAACGACCAGCCAGTCTACAGCGACAGCCGCGCCTCTCAGATTGTCGATCTCCCCTCGGATGCCGATTCCCTGGTCTTGCTGGCCGACCTCCAGCGCACCAGCGCAGGCCGCGGCGCAGATCGCCAGTATGCCCAGGTGCGGGTGGGGGACGAACACTACCCGCTCTACGACGACTCGCTCAACCTGCCCGAATGGCAAGCGGTGGCCTACGATTTGACCCTTCTGGCCGGCAGCCGGGCTGAACTGATCTTTGGCACGCTCAACAGCGGCGGGCCAGGCCGGGCCGGGATGTATGTGGACAATGTGCGGCTCTATGCCTGCCAACAGCCTGAGCTTAGACGCCCGGCTGAGGTTGCAAAGGAGGTAAAGGAGAAGGCAAGCGCTCCTTTTAACCTGCTGCTGCCCCTGATTTCGCTGGTGCGCAATGTCGCTGGACCCACACTCACACCTACGCCTACGCCAATTCCAGCCCCCTCCGATACGCCTGCTGCTTCGGCGGCCTGCACCGAGCTGGTCGTCAACGGCGGCTTTGAATCCAGCGGTGGCTGGACCCTCCCCAATACACCCCGGCCTGGTCGCTTTGTGACAGACCCGGTTCTGGCTGGCAGCCGCAGCCTGGGATTGGGCATCGTCCCCGGCCAAGCCAATACCTACAGCGACAGCACTGCCTACCAGTGGATCAACCTGCCCACCGGCGCGGCCCAGATTACCCTTTCCGCGTCGCTCTGGCGTGCGAGCGGAGGCAGCAAGGATTTTCACTATCTCTGGGTAACGGCGGAGGGCAAGACGACCCGCATTGTCCAGGGGCTGGAGGACTCCCAGCGCTGGCAAGAGGTCCGTTTTGACCTGACACCGCTGGCCGGTAAGCGTCTCTTGCTGTTCCTGGGCACATTCAACGACGGAGTGGGCGGTGTGGCGTCGCTCTTTGCCGATGGGGTCTCCATCCAGGCGTGCGACTCTTCCAGTACGCCGACGCCGATCCCCAGCCCATCAGCCACCGCGACGCCTCTGCCCCAACCGACTTCCATCCACGCGCCACCGGCAGCCATGACCAGCCCGGATTTCGGAGCCAATGCCTTTCTCTGGTGGCGGCCAGAGATCGCAGAGCGGGATCTGCAATTGATGCAAGAGGCGGGCTTCCGTTGGGTGCGCCAGAGCTTTGCCTGGGAGGATATTCAACCAGCGCCGGACAGCTTTGAATGGGAGCGGGCGGATCGGGTAGTGGAACAGGTCAACGCCCGCGGGTTGTCTCTGCTTGTGCGGCTGGGAATGGACCCAGAGATGACCGATTTTTGGGCGGGCCAGCCACCCACAGCCAATGGCCGTTTTGTGGAATTTGTCTCGGCCCTGGCCCGGCGTTACAACTGCACAGCCCAGGCCGTGGGCTGTGTGGCGGCCTGGCAGGTCTGGAACGAGCCGAATCTGGCGAGGGAATGGGGGGGCAAGCGGCCCAGCCCGGCCCAATACGCGGCCCTGCTCAAGGAAGTCTACCGGGTCATCAAAGCGGCCAACCCCAACGCGCTGGTGATTAGTGCGGGGATGGCCCCCACGGGCACAGACAACGCAAGTGCCATGCCCGACACCCGCTTCTATACGGAGATGTACCGGGCCATGGGCGGCAAGAGCGAGGGCTATTTCGATCTGCTGGGCGTCCACGCTGCGGGTTTCGCGGCGCCGCCAGAGATCGATCCGGCAGAGGCCGCGGCCAACCCGGCCTACGGCGGTCAACGTTTCTTCGCTTTCCGCCACGTGGAGGACATCCGTAAAATTATGCAGGCCAACGGGGACAGCGCCAAACGCATGGCCATTCTGGAGTTCGGCTGGACCAGCGACCCGGTCAACCCGGATTATTATTGGCACGGCGCGGGTGCAGGCATCGATGAATTCGTCAAGGCCGACTATCTGCGCCGGGCCTACGTCTACGCCGAGGAGAACTGGCAGCCCTGGATTGGGCTGATGAGCGCCCTGACAATGCCCAATCTGGACTGGCTGGAGGATGGCGATCCCTTTGACGAGGAACAGTATTGGTGGGCGATTCTGGAACCGAGCCAGATCGATGAGCTGCGTCTGCGCCCGGCCTATGTGGAGTTGTGCATCTATTTCCGGGGGCTGGCGGGGGAGGGGTGTCCCTACGATCCGAACTAAACAAAAAGACCCGCCAGCTTTTCCGAAACCTGGCGGGTCTCTTTTTATCTACCCAGGAAGTGTGCTTCGACTTCTGCCAGAAATTCGGTAAAAGTTAGCCTGCGGGTCAGGGGTATATGTGTAGATGGATTCCCGAAGGGATGAAAGTGCCAGCCACCTGTATTGTCAGCACCGTAGATACGTCTGTTTCCACTAATCAATGCATACGCAGTGGTAGCTGACACTTCGTTGTGAAAAGCGTCAATAAAATCGCCGTTTGTTAGTTGGATTCGCAGATTAACGGCGGAAGGGGATGAACGTCTTACCTGAGGTATATGACAAATCGTCGAAGATAGAGCCGCAGCATGAATTGCGCGCTCGAAATCGTCGATGGTCATAGCAATTGCATTGCCATCTCGGTCAGCCGAGATTCATCAGTCACGGCGGCTTCCCATTCCCAATAGTCCGATTCGACCTGATAGGAATAGCGTTCCGCAATTTCATCTGCTTCCCAGGCTACTTTGAAGGCTTCAAATGGAAGGCCGTATTTTTCTTCATAGGTGGCCTGCCGTTCTTTGGATTCGTTGAGTTTCAGCCGAAGCAATTCCTTCAAAGCCAATGGCAGGGCAATCTCTGGGCGATTTTCTTGGGTCAGATTACTCAATACGCGGTATACAGGCTTGGTAATCACATTTTCGTATAGCATCGATACTGACTCCTCGCATTACAGAATCTACGTCTATAGTGCATTATAGCCGGAGCAGCAGCCTAAGAGCAAGAGACCCGCCAGCTTTTCCGAAACCTGGCGGGTCTTTTTGTTACCTACCCAATCCGCGCCCGCTTGCTGTCACGGGGCGTAATCGGCTCAAGCGACTGCCGCTCGTTGATGGCGATGTGGCGGGGCGAACCTTCCTTCGTGTAGGGATAGGTCGGGCCGCCAGTCGGGGCAGCCCAGCGGGCCGCGTTGGCGATCACCTGGCGGATGATCGGTTTGTGATACATTGGGTAGGTCTCGTGGCCGGGGCGGAAGTAGAAGATTTTGCCGTTGCCCCGGTGGAAGGTGCAACCGCTGCGGAAGACGTTGCCCCCCTCAAACCAACTGATGAAGACCAGATCATCCGGTGTCGGGATGTCGAAGAGTTCGCCGTACATCTCACACTCGTCGTTCTCGAAGAAGGGGGGCAGCCCCTGGGCGATGGGATGGCTGGGCTTGACCACCCAAATGCGCTCCTTCTCGTCGGCCTCCCGCCAGCGCAGGCTGCACGACGTGCCCATCAGCTTGCGGAAAATTTTGGAGAAGTGGCCGGAATGGAGAACGATCAGCCCCATCCCTTCCAGCACCCGGTTGTGAACCTTCTGCACCACTTCGTCATTCACCGCTTCGTGGGCTTTGTGACCCCACCAGACCAGCACATCGGTCTGGGCCAGCACTGCGTCGGTCAGGCCGTGTTCCGGCTCGTCCAGGGTGGCTGTGCGTACATTCGTAAAGCCGTGCTCCCCCAGCCCCGCGGCAATCGCGCCGTGGATGCCTTCGGGATAGAGGCCGCCGATATATTCGTTCTCGTTCTCGTGTCGAAATTCGTTCCAGACTGTTACGCGGATGTCGGTCATAGTAAAACTCCCTGTGTGATGATTGAGTGTTGAGGGTTGCAGGTGGAAAGTGGCAGGTGGCAGGTGGCGAATGACGCGTATCACCTGCAACTTTCGACCTTCGACTTGCCACTTTCGACCGTCGCCTTGCCTATCCCACTTTTACCACCTGCCCGTTCAGCCGCGCCGACGCCTGAATGGCGTCCCACAGCTTCGCCATGCGCAGACCCACTTCCGGCGGGCAGGGGTTGGGGATTTCCCCGGCGCGCACCGCCAGGAACTGCTGCCACTGGCCCAGAGAGGCGGGGACTTCCACCGCTTCGGGCATGGCTTCCCCAGCCTTCTGCATAAGCAGTTTTTCGCCCCAGATGCCTGTCTGGATCAGACCACCCGTGCAGAAGACAGAGACATCCGAGCCGATCATTTTGGGTGGCATCTCGCCGCAGCCGCTCAGGGTGACCAGCGCGCCCGAGGCCAGGCGGCCAATCGCCGCGCCCAGAATGTCCACCGGTGCGCCCCGGTTGTCCAGCCAGGCCGCCACTTCCACGAAGTCTTCCCCGGCCAGATCGGAGACGGTATTGAGCATATGTGCGCCTGTGTCAAAGAGGAAGCCGCCCCCGGCGATTTCGGGGACCTGCCGCCACAATCCCGTGGTTCCGGCCTTCCAGCCCTGATAGGCCACCGCGTGGATATTCAGAATCGTGCCCAATTCGCCGGAGCGGAGGATGCGCTCGGCCGTGCGAATCTGGGGCGAGAGGCTGCCGTTGAAGGAGACGACGAGCAGTTGGCCTGTCTGATCCCGCACTGCGATCAGATCCCTGGCCTCCTGGGCGTTCATCACCATCGGCTTTTCCAGCAGCACATCCAGCCCGGCTTCCAGACATGCCTTTGCCTGGCTGAAATGCAGGACGTGGGGTGTGATGATGAAGACTGCGTCCAGGGCATCCCCGTGCTTTGCCAACAGTTCGCTCAGATCGGGTACATTCGGGGGCGGAGTCAACCCAGCTTCATCAAAAATCTCACAGAATGCTTCGTAGGCGTTGGGGGAAGGCTCGCAGACAAAAGCTACATTCGTCGTATCTTGCTGTTGGACAATGCGGCGCAGGTGATGGCGGGCCATGCCGCCTGTGCCGACAAAGGCCATCTGGACTGGTCTTGTGTCAGTTTCTTGAACGGAGGTCATGGGTGATTCTCCTTTGGGGGTGTGGGGCAAACAAAACGAGTCGGTCAAATATATCGCTGACCGACTCTTATGCTGCCAAATCTGGCGTGGAATGTCCAATTGGGGGGAGTATGAAGGGATTCTCACATCATCACATCGAGCAAACCAGGTCGGGCTGGTGTTGGTTCACCAGATTGATTACCATTGCACCATTTTTCGCTTCGATGACCGGATGCCCCTGGCGACCCAGCAGCATCCACATCAACCGGCGCATGGTCGGTTCATCTTCAGCAAGTAGAATTTTGTAAGCCACTGACTTCCTCTTACAATCGAAAGTGCCAAACCAACGTTTCATCTACTTTTTATATTCAGTCGAGATACAATGAATCCACCAAATGTGATATTGGCTTCGGCCAGCCCCCGTCGTCGTCAATTTCTGGCTGAATTGGGGATCGTTCATCGCACTGCCGCGGCAGACATCGACGAATCACCCATGGCCGGCGAGGAGGCCGAGCCGCTGGCCGCGCGTCTGGCCCTGGGCAAGGCCCGTGCCGTGGCCGATTCGTTGCCCGACGACGCGCGACCAGCCCTGGTGATCGGCGCGGATACTGTGGTGGCGCTGGACGGAGAACTGTTGGGCAAACCCGCCGACGACGACGAGGCCACCCGCATGCTTGTGGCTCTGGCTGGGCGGGTGCATCAGGTCCACAGCGGGTTGGCGATTGTCCGGGTGGATGGGGCGGATCGGGAAGAGCGAGTGGTCGTCAACACTAGCCACGTCACAATGCGCAACTATTCCGATGCTGAAATTGTAGCCTATATCGCCACGGGTGATCCCCAGGACAAAGCCGGCGCCTATGCCATCCAACACCGGGGCTTCGATCCCGTCGCCCAACTGGACGGCTGCCCATCCGGGGTAATGGGGCTGCCCGTCGCCGATCTGCTGGCGCTGTTGGCCCACTTCGGCGTGACGGTTGATTGTCCTCTGGCGGAGGTCTGCCGTTCGTTGACTGGTCTCGCGTGTTGCCAGATTGACAGTCCCTCTGGGGGTTGATACACTGACTTCAACAATTCCTGTTTAGCCAAGGAGTCAACGCTTGCCCCGCTACACCCCGATTGATTACGACGCCTACGACGAAGCCTATGAGGACGACAATTTCGAAGGGCCGGTGAGCAGTAAACCCAAACCCAAAAAGCGGGTGGAGACAACCCTGCCCGGTGTGGTGGTGCGGGCCTTGGGCCATCACTACGAAGTGGAGACCGACGACGGCATCCGCCTCTGCCGGGTGCGCGGTCGGCTGCTTCAGGAGCGCAGCCGGGATACAACCCTCGTCGCGGTGGGGGATCGGGTGGAGGTTGTGCCCGAAGGCAAGAAAAAGGGGCTGATCGATTCCGTGGATGAGCGGGATTCGGTGCTCAGCCGCCAACGCCCTGGCTCCAATCGGCCTGCCGAGGATGTGATCCTCGCCAACCCGGATCAGGTGCTGATCGTCTTTGCCGCGGCCGAGCCGGAACCCCACACCCGGATGTTGGACCGTTTTCTTGTCATCGCCGAATCCAACGAACTGCCCGCGATTATCTGTGTCAACAAAATTGACCTGACCGGGCTAGACGGGGCCAAGACTATTTTTGGCGAATATGAGAAACTGGGCTATCCGATGCTCTATGCCAGTGTGGCCGAGGGGAAAGGGCTGCACGAACTGTACGAGTTGTTGGAGGATCGGCTGACCGTCGTTTCTGGCCCCAGCGGTGTGGGCAAGAGCGCGCTGATCAACTCCCTCCACCCTGGCCTGGACTTGCGGGTGGGGGAACTGCGGGATTTTGAAGGCAAAGGCCAGCACACCACACGCGGTGCCCATCTCATCCGTCTGCCCTTCGGCAAAGAGACGTACATCGCAGATACGCCCGGCATCCGCGAGTTGGGACTCTACGAAATCGCCCCCGGCTCGTTGGCCTTCTATTTTGTCGAGATGAAACCCTTTATCCATGACTGCCGCTTTCCCAACTGCACCCATACCCACGAGCCAACCTGCGCGGTGCGGGCTGCGGTGGAGCGGGGCGCGATCAGCGCGGAACGCTACGAGAGCTATCTGCGCGTGCTGGACGGGGAAGATTTGCAGTTGGATGAATGGTAAAAAGAGGAAGGGAGGAAGGGAAGAAGGGAGGACAAAGTGATTCTCCTCCCTTCCTCCCTTCCGTCAATGGATACCAGTTTCTTATGTCAGAAATTTTACACAACCTCAATCCCCCCCAGCGCCAGGCCGTGGAGACCACCGAAGGGCCCGTGCTGGTGCTGGCCGGCCCCGGATCGGGCAAGACCCGCGTCCTCACCCGCCGCATCGCCTATCTGATTCAGGAGAAGGGCGTCGCGCCCTGGAACATTCTGGCCGTCACCTTCACCAACAAAGCGGCGCGGGAGATGGAGGAGCGGGTGGTCGCTCTGATCGGCGACAACTTCCCGCCGCCGCCGCCGGGCCAGCGCCAACGGCTGGGCGGGCTGACGATTGGCACCTTCCACAACATCTGCGCCCGCGTTCTGCGTATGGACGTGGAGGCCGCGGGCTTCCAGCGCAACTGGGTCATCTACGACAGCGCGGACCAGTTGTCGCTGATCCGCACGATTCTCAAAGAGATGAATCTGGACGAAAAGCGCTTCAGTCCCCAGGCCGTGCGCGCCCAGATCGGCAGTTGGAAAAATGAACTGATCGAGCCGGCGAAAGTCCAGTCCTCCACCTATTTCGAGGAGGTCAGCGGGCGCATCTACGCACGCTACCAGCAGGTGCTGCTCCTCAACAATGCGATGGACTTCGACGATCTGCTCATGCGCACGACGCTGCTCCTGCAGGACAATCTGGAACTGCGCGAGAAATATCAGCGCAAATGGCAGTATCTGATGGTGGACGAGTTCCAGGATACCAACACCGCCCAGTATCGGCTGGTGACACTGTTGGCGGGGAAACCCGCGGGGTTTCGTAATCTATTCGTTGTTGGCGACGAAGACCAGTCAGTTTACAGATTTCGCGGCGCAGATTACCGCAACGTTCTCCAGTTCCGTCGCGACTATCCCGACGCCCGCACAATTCTGCTGGAGCAGAACTACCGCAGCAGCCAGTCAATTCTGGATGTGGCGAATGCGGTGATCACCAAAAATGTCAACCGCACGCCCAAGAAGCTCTTTACCGACAACGGCGAAGGGCTGAAGGTGACAGTCTACGAAGCCTACAACGAAATCGAAGAGGCCTCCTGGGTTTGCGACGAGATCGCCCGCTTGCAGGCCGAGGCCGGTTTTCGGCTGGGCGATTGCGCGGTGATGTACCGTACCAACGCCCAGAGCCGTGCGTTGGAAGAGGCTTTTGTAACCCGCCAGGTGCGTCACCGGCTGGTGGGGGCCACCCGCTTCTACGAACGTATGGAGGTGAAAGACGCGCTGGCCTATCTGCGCGTCGTCCACAACCCATCCGATTCGGTGGCTCTGGACCGTATCGTCAATACACCGCCCAGGGGCATCGGAGCCAAAACCTGGCTGGCCATGAAAGATTGGGCCGCCGAGGCGGGAGTCAGTGAATATCTCTGCCTGCGTGTACTCCATCACGGCTACAAAGCTGTGGCCGAGGCCGCGGGCAATAGCGTCCTTCTCAACGATCCGGGACTGGGCAGCCGGGCGGTCAATGCGCTGGTCAACTTTGCCGAGCTGCTGGAAAATTGGGTGGCGATGACCGTCGGTCAGCACTACGAAAGCGTGGCCGACCTGCTGGATCACATTTTGCAGGAGGCTGGCTACAGCGACCGGCTGCGGGATGGGACCGAAGAGGGCGAAGATCGCTACGCCAACCTGCAAGAGTTGCGCGGGGTAGCCGCCCAGTACACGCCGGGGATGGCTGGTCTGGGCCCAGAGACGGGGATGGATGCGCTCTCGCTCTTTCTGCAGGAAGTGAGTCTGGTCAGCGACTCGGATCAATTGGATGACGGCGGCGACGCGGTGACACTGCTCACCCTGCACACAGCCAAAGGGCTGGAATATCCGGTGGTTTTTATGGTGGGGATGGAGGAAGGGATTCTGCCCCATGCCCGCAGCATCGAAAGCGGTGACGACGAGGAGATGGCCGAGGAGCGCCGTCTGGCCTACGTGGGCATTACCCGGGCCAAGCGCCGTCTCTATCTGCTGCACGCCTTCCGCCGCACCCTCTGGGGCAGCAGCCAGACCCAGGAATCCAGCCGTTTTCTGGCCGACATCCCCACCCATCTGCTGCGGGGAATGGTGGACAAACAGGCGCGGCGGGAAGCCAGCTATGGTCGGGCCACCAGTTGGGACAGCGATGACTCACTCTTTGGCGGCGTCAACCGGCGGGAGCGCGCCATCACCCGCCAGAGCAATTGGTCGCCGGGGGAGAGCAGCGGGAGCAGTTCGCCCAGCAACCCGTCCAGCGGCCAGACGATTCGCCGCCCCAGCAGTGGCAGTACGGCCAAACCCGTGACCCAATACCGCAGCAGGCAGAGCGTGAAACACGCCCAATACGGCGTGGGCACAGTCATTGACGCTATTGTCGTTGGGCGAGACGAGGAGGTGACTGTGGCCTTTCCGGGGATTGGGATTAAGAAGTTTCTGGCGTCGATGGCGAATCTGACGAAACTGTAAAATGCTACAGAAGCTCTATTGTTATGTGGACGAAAGTGGTCAGGATACCCAAGGCCAGCTATTTATCGTTGTAGTCGTCATCGTCGGTGAAGAACGTGAAGCGTTACGACAGATTTGTCTGGAGATAGAAGCGCACTCTCGAAAAGGGATGCGCAAGTGGGCACACAGCAATCAAGCCCGACGTCAGGGATATGTGGAAGCACTCCTAAGACATTCGGAATTTCAGGGCAAGTTTTACTTCACTTTACACAGATCGACCCAAGACTATTTGGCTGTCACAGTCCAAACGATTACTCAAGCACTCGACTATTTTGCGGTAAACGAGTATAAGGCCACAATTTTGATTGACGGCCTGTCGCGATCTTCGGAACGTGAAGTTGGGCGGCTTTTGCGTCGTTCTGGCTTGCCCGTGCAAAAGGTAAGAGGGGTAGACGACGAGAGCGAACCACTGATTCGGTTGGCCGATGCTCTATGTGGTTTTATACGCAAGGGAAAAGACGGGAACAGAGAAATGACCGCGCTACTGGAAAAAGCGTTATCCAGCGGATGGTTAGTCGAATTGAGGTAAAAAAATGCCCCCGTGGATAGGGGGCACGGCCTATCCCTGTGAAGGGAACCCACCGTGAGGGCAGTATTCAGCCGCTCTTACAGATGTTATTATAAATCGCCATGCAGAGAATGTCAAGAGCCATGAATCAATCACCTCCCTGGACAACCGCAACCAAAGCCATTGTGGCCGTCAGCTTTCTGGCCCTGGTCGTGCTGGTGATCTGGCGTTTCCGGGATTTGGCGCAGCCGCTGGTGCTGGCCGTCCTGCTGGCCTATATTCTGCACCCGGTGATCAGCCTGATCAGCCACCGGCTGGGCCTGCCCCGGGGCACGACGGTCCTGGCTGTCTACGGGATTTTGACTGTGGCCCTGTTGGTGACGCTCTCCTTTGTGGGTGTTACCACCTTTCAGCAGGCCGTGACCGTTGCTAGAAACCTGCCCGGCTGGTTCGACCAGGCGGTGGAATTGCTGCGCGGCCTGCCTGAACGGCTGCCGGAGAGCTTCGCCATCGGCCCGCTGGTACTGGAACGGGATGTGATCCTGCCTCAATTGCCCGGCTGGGAGGAGCTGGCAGCCCAACTCTTTGGGCTGGTGCAGCCCATCTTTAGCCAGGGCGGGAGCATTGCAGCCAGCTTTGTCAGCGCCACCGTCAATGTGCTGGGGCTCTTCTTTTTGGTGCTGGTCGTCTCCATTTACATCGCCAATGACATTCCCCGCTTCGGCAAGGGCATCAGCGATTTTGCCCACGACGCCGACTACCGGGCCGACGCCGACCGGCTGATGGTGGATGTAAGCCGGGTCTGGGGGGCCTATCTGCGTGGGCAGGTGGTGCTGGGGCTAGTCATCTTCTTTGTCGTCAGTATTGTCCTGGCCATTTTGGGGGTGGAGAACGCGCTGGGGCTGGGGCTGCTCTCCGGCGCAATGGAATTCTTGCCCGTCATCGGCCCCCTGCTCGGAGCGGGTGCGGCGGTGGTGGTAGCCCTCACGCAAAATACAACCAGCTTTGGCCTCTCCTCCTTCGAGTTTGCCCTGGTGGTATTGGTGGCGATGGTGCTGATCCAACAGGTGGAGAACAATCTGCTTGTCCCCCGCATTGTGGGCGACGCGCTCAACCTGCACCCTCTGCTGGTGATGGTCAGTGTCGTGATGGGCGCATCCTTGGCTGGTCTGCTGGGGGCTGTGCTGGCCGCGCCGGTGGTCGCCTCCTTCAAAGTTGTGGGCTTTTACGCCTGGCGCAAAATGCTCGATCTGCCCCCCTTTCCCGAAGTGACTCTACCACCGGCAGCAGCGTCGCCGCCGACCGGTTGGCTGGACAGGCTGCGTGCCCTCTGGCCGGCCTCGAAGAAGCGGTCAGCCGATCAACCGTTCATCCCCGTATCCCCCTACCCCCTGCAATTCACTCCTGTCTTTAAGGAGACTATTTGGGGAGGGCGTTCTCTGGAAACTGTTCTGGGGCGCAAGATTCCCGACGGCAGAGTAGCGGAAAGCTGGGAGATCGCGGCCCATCCCCACGGACAGACGCTCATCGCCAACGGTTTGCTGGCTGGACAGACGCTGACGGATGCCCAGAGGCGATGGGGCGAAGCGTTGCTGGGTAGCCGCAACCGGCGAGCGGTGGAATCGGGCAAATTCCCTCTCCTCATCAAACTGCTGGACGCCAACGACTGGCTCTCTGTACAGGTCCACCCGGACGACGCCTACGGGCTGGCTCACGAAGGCGAATACGGCAAGACGGAAATGTGGGTGGTTCTCCACGCCCAGCCGGGGGCCGAACTGATCTATGGCTTGCGTCGGGACGTCACCCGCGGGCAGTTTGTCCAGGCCGTAGACGAAAACCGGGTGGAAGATGTGCTGCAGCGGGTCGCTGTGAGCAAAGGCGACGTCGTCTTTGTGCCCGCGGGCACAGTCCACGCGCTGGGGCCGGGCATCGTTGTGGCCGAGGTTCAACAGAACAGCGACACCACCTACCGCCTCTACGACTGGGGGCGGATGGGGGCCGACGGTAAACCCCGGGAGCTACACATCGACCGCGGTCTGGAGGTCATCGACTGGCAGCAGACGGAGCCAGGGCTGGTGGTTCCCCAGATTGCACCCGCGGGTCAGAAGGGTGTGGGAGTCGAACATCTCGCCCAATGCCCCTATTTCCAGACCGAGCGGATTTTGGTCGGTGCGGGCCGGGTCTACACCGGGGAATGCACAGGGGAAACTTTTGAAATTTGGGCTCTTCTCTCCGGAACGGTCCGGCTGGAATGGGCAGGAGGAGCGATGGACTTGGCAGGCGTCTCGTGGGTACTGCTCCCCGCTTCGCTCGGCGCATTTAGCCTGGCCTCCAGCAAGCAGAGTATGCTTCTGCGGGTCATCACGCCAGCCGATGAGAACAATGAAAACAGGAACACAGATTTCGCAGAGAGCGCAGATTCCGCAGATTGAATCCTTGCGTTTCCCTCCTTTCCGCCTCATCCGTGTTCAATTTGCAACAGGAGAAACAATGCCCACCGAACTGAACAAGACCGCAGTCACCCAATACCCAATTCACCCACTCCTGGCCGAGCGCTGGTCGCCCCGGGCCTTTTCGGATCGACCCATCCCGGCGGATGTGCAGGGTAGTCTGTTGGAGGCGGCCCGCTGGGCACCGTCCAGCAGCAACGAACAGCCCTGGCGTTTCATCCTTGTCCAGCGGAAGGATGAGGTTGCCCATAGCCGGATAGTGGAAACGCTTTCCAGCAACAACCGCATCTGGGCATCCCGCGCGCCATTGCTGATTGTGGGTGTGGCTTCGATGCTGCGCAGCAGCTCCGGCAGGCCCAACGGTCACGCCTGGTACGATCTGGGCCAGTCCGTCGCCCATCTCTCCATCCAGGCCACTGCCGCCGGTCTGTACCTACACCAGATGGGTGGCTTTGACAAGGAGCAGGCTCGTGTCGCCCTGGAAATCCCCGAAAACTACGAACCAGCGGTGGTGATTGCTGTCGGCTATCTGGGCGATGTGTCCGAACTGCCGGAAGATTTGCAGGCCAGAGAGCGCAACCCCCGCAGCCGTCGGCCCTTGCCGGAGAGCGTCTTCAACGGCAAGTGGGGCGAAGCTGCGGACATTTAGCGACTGACCAGCAGAACGCAGATTTCGCAGAAAGCGCAGATTCTCGCAGATTTAATCCGTGTAAATCCGTCCTATCCGTGTAAATCCGTGTACTTCTTTTCAATGTAGGAGTCTTTCTTGTACGATTGCACGATTGTTGGCGGGCAAATCATTACCCCCAGCGGCCCAGTTGCGGCAGATGTCGCGCTGGTGGAGGGTTCTATCGCGGCCATCGGCCACGGGCTGGCCGGTGAACGGGTGATCGACGCATCTGGCTGCTACCTCCTCCCCGGCGGGGTGGACCCCCACGTCCATCTACAACTGGCCCTGGGCGGGTTGGTCAGCACAGACAGCTTTGCATCCGGCACTATTGCGGCGGCCTGTGGTGGTACGACGACAATTGTGGATTTTGCCGATCCCCAGCCTGGTCAGTCTATGGCCGACGCCCTGGCCGCGCGCCGGGCCGAGGCGGACGGTCAGGTAGCGGTGGACTACGGCCTGCACATGACCATCCCCACCTGGCACGCCCAGTCGGCAGAACGGCTGGCCGAACTCCCGGCGATGGTGGCGGAGGGCTGCGCCACCTTCAAACTCTACCAGGCCTATGCCCGCATGGAACTGGACGATATTTCCCTCTATCGGGCGCTGGCCGGGGTGGCGAAGGCGGGTGGCGGGGTCGTCCTGCACAGCGAGACCGGCCCCCTGCTGGATCACCTGCGGGGGGAGGCTGTAGCCGCGGACCACACTGGGGCCATTTGGCACGAACGCACCCGCCCAGCCCGCTTGGAAGCGACAGCTATCCACCGGGCAGCTGAGATCGCTCACCTGACCGGCTGCCCGGTGCATATTTTCCATGTGGGCTGCGCTGAAGGGGTGGCAGAGATTGTGACTGCCCGGCAGAGGGGCGTCGCCATCAGCGGTGAAAGCTGCCCCCACTATCTGCTCCTTACAGCGGAAGAGCATCTGGGCGGGCCGGAAGGAAATCTCTATATTTGCGCGCCGCCCCTGCGCGCTGGCGCGGATCAGTCCGCGCTCTGGCGTGCCCTGGCCGATGGCGGGCTGGATCTGATCAGCACAGATCACTGCCCGTGGACTCGGCGGGAGAAGATGCAGCGCTCCTTTGCCCAGGTTCCCGGCGGCGTACCGGGCATCGAGGGCCGCCTGTCGCTGATCCATCACTTCGGCGTCAACGGGGGCCACATTTCCCTGGCCCGGTGGGTGGAGCTTTGCTGCACGGCCCCGGCCCGGCTGATGGGACTGGCCCGCAAAGGCAGCCTCCTGCCCGGCTACGACGCCGATGTGGTGATTTTTGACCCGAAGCAGGAGCAGACGATCTCCGCCGACACCCTCCACGAAGCCGCGGACTGGACCCCCTTCGATGGGATGACCGTCAGCGGTTGGCCGCGCACGGTTCTGCTGCGGGGGAAAGTGATTGTGCAGGATGGGGAATTTGTGGGTACAATCGGGCATGGACGGTTTGTCAAACGAACAGCGCAAGGATAGGCGAAGATGCTGAACGAACAAACACTGAAACAGGCTGTGGACCGCATTGTAGCCGCGGCCCAGCCTAGTCGCGTAATCGTTTTTGGCTCCTATGGCCGGGGCGATGCTACTGAAGATTCCGATTTGGACCTAATGGTCATTGCCCCGGAGGTAGAGGATAAATATGCGGAGATGAGCCGCTTGCAGCGGGTTGTCGGTAGTGTAGGGACGAGTGTGGATCTGCTGCTCTACTCGGAAAAAGAGTATCAGCGCCGCAGTCAGGTTCCGGGCACTGTGCTCTTTTGGGCACGCAAAGAAGGGAGGGCGTTGTATGGCAGCACCAATTGAGGAGTTGCCGCCCCACATTGAAGAGGCCCAGCGTTCGCTACGTATGGCAGAGCGGGACAGCACCGCTTTCGATGTTCTGCTGAACTCGGGCGAGGTTCATCTGTCGATTGTCTGTTTCCACGCACAACAGGCCGTGGAGAAATATTTGAAGGCCGTTCTCTTCACACGCCAAATCGAATTCCGCCGCACCCACAATCTGATCGAATTGACCGGATTGCTGCGAAATGCCGGCATGAATACACCAATTCCAGACAGCGACTTGGAACGGCTCAATCCCTATGCGGTCGAATTTCGCTATGACGATGCAGAAATTATCCTCATCACATCTACCGAAATGCACCAGATAGTCATTGCGATGGATTCGTGGGCAAAAGCGCAAGTTGCCGCAGCGAGTAACAATGAATCTAACGAATGATCTTCTGATTTCTGCCGCCGACACCCTCGCCGCCCAGGACGCTGACTTGGCCGCGGTCATCCAGTGCTTTGGCTACCCTCCCCTCTGGCCCAGAGAACCGGGCTTTCCCACCCTTTTGAAATTGATTCTGGAGCAGCAGGTCTCCTTGGCTTCGGCCCAGGCGACCTATGACCGGCTGTTGGGGGTGGCGGGCGAACTAACGCCGCAATCTTTGCTGGCCCTGGATGACGAGGCGCTGCGCGCTGTGGGCTTCAGCCGCCAGAAAGCCCGCTATGGACGGCTGCTGGCGGAGGCTGTGCTGACTGGTTCTCTGGATGTGGACGGGCTGGCGCAACGGGACGACGACAGTGTGCGTATTGAGTTGCAGAAGATCACCGGCATCGGCCCGTGGACCGCGGAGGTCTATCTGCTGATGGTTCTCCTGCGCCCGGATGTCTGGCCCCGGGGCGACATTGCCCTGGCGAGCGCGGCCCAGCGGGTGAAGCGTCTGCCTGCTCGCCCTTCCCAGACCGAACTCCACGACCTGGCCGAGCAGTGGCGGCCCTGGCGGGCAGTGGCGGCGCGCATTCTGTGGCATTTTTATCTCAGTTCGTAGGGTGCATTTTCTCCGCGGCCTCGGCTGGTGCAGAAAAATGGGATGATGGGGTTCTACACTGCCCACCATCCCATCAACCCCATTTTGAAAGGTTGTTCTTATGCGTGTTCTGATTATGGCCGATATGGAAGGTGTCAGCGGCATTGTCGTCTGGGAGCAGGTGAACGGCGGCGCGGCTATGTACGAGGAGGGGCGGCGGCTCTACACCGAAGAGATCAATGCCGCTGTGCGGGGGGCGAAAGCTGCGGGCGCCACGGAAATCGTAGCGGTGGACTGTCACGGCGCGGGCGGGCCGTGGAGCTTCAACTCCTTCATCCCCGAACTGCTGCATCCCGACTGCGAATGGGTGGCCCATCACGCCTGGGGACGCTACACGGAGATGCTGGAAACGGGCTGCGACGCGGTGCTGCTGGTGGGGATGCACGCCCGCGCCGGCACGCCGGACGGCGTTCTTTGCCACACGATTTCCACAGTCAAGTGGCGTGACCTCTGGTTCAACGACGATCTGGTGGGGGAAGTGGGGGTAAACGCCGCGCTCTGTGGTCACTACGGCGCGCCTGTCCTGCTGGTGACAGGGGACGAAGCGGTCTGCCGGGAATCTCGCGCACTGCTCGGCGACGGGCTGACGACTGTGGCTGTCAAAAAGGGGTTGACCCGCTACTCCGCCCGTCAGATTCCCCCGGTGCGTGCCCGCCAGATGATCGAAAAGGGGGCCTACGACGCGCTGCAAAATCTTCAGGCGGTCAAGCCCTACATGCCTGCCCAGCCGACGACGATTCACTTCACCGTCGGCAACCCGGAAAATCTCAACGACTTCAAAGGCCGCCCCGGTCTCACTTTGACTGAACCCTATGGGGTGGTCAGCCAGGGCGAGGATTGGATGACGGCCTGGAATCAGGTCTGGCATTGGTAAATCGTCGATTCCGGGAATCGGCCACAGAATCCCTCGAATCTCCCGCTACGTCTGGCCGATTCCCGGAATCAGATCACTCAACTTTCCCACGGACACTTTCTGATGGCTCCTACCATTCTCATTACAGGCGCAACCGGCTTTCTGGGACAATATCTGATCGCTGCGGCCCGCAAACGCTGGCGGGTAGCGGGTACTTTTCACCGCACCCGCCGCGAGGACGCTGAACGGCTGCTGGCCGGGATCGACAGCGGGAAGATCGATCTGACTGACTTTCGGGATGTGCGGGATATGCTCGACGCTGTGCGCCCGAAGGCGGTCATCCACACGGCGGCCCTGGCCGATCCCAACTATTGCGAGCAGCACCCGGAGGAATCCCTGCGGGTCAATTTGCAGGCGACGGTCAATCTGGCCGGACTGTGCGGCGACCGGCGCATTCCCTTCATCTTCACTTCGACCGATCTGGTCTTTGACGGAACGCACGCTCCCTACGCCGAGGACGGCCCGGTCTCGCCCCTCAATCTTTACGGTGAACACAAAGCCCTGGCCGAGCAGACCGCCTTAGACCGCTACGACGAAGCGGCCATCTGTCGGATGCCTCTGCTATTCGGCTTTTCGGCCAATGGACGCATCCCTTTCTTCCAGCGCATGGCGGGGGAGTTCCAGGCTGGGCGACCGATGACCCTCTTTGGCGACGAAGTGCGCACGCCCGTCTCTGGCGCAGTGGCCGCGGCGGGTCTGCTGCTAGTGGCTGCCAGTGGGTTGGAGGACATAACGGTCAACCCCAAAGAAATGGAGCGGGTGCGGGGGATTCTCCATCTGGGCGGGCGGGAGAGCCTCAGCCGCTACGAAATGGGCTTGCAGATGCTCGATATTCTGGGCCTGCCGCCGTCCCTGGCCGAACCCATCAGCTTCCGGGATGTGCCCGCGGTGGCCGCTCGCGCCGCCGATGTCTCCCTGGACAGCAGCCGGGCCTATGCCCTGGGCTTCGATCCGCCCCCCATCCGCACACAGATCGAACGCCTTCTGGGGCGAAGAGCGGAAGAAAAACCGAACCGGGAGCGTTAGCGACCGGCCCAGAATGAATGGGCCGGTCGCTGACGCTTCCGCTTCTGAAAATCCGGTCGCTAACGCTTCCGCTTCTGAAAAGGAGTATCCTGTGCAGACAGTTTTGGAAGTATCCCATCTGTCCAAGAGTTACGGCGATTTTCGGGCCGTCAATGACCTTTCCTTTGCCGTCCAGGCCGGGGAGATCTTCGGTCTGCTCGGCCCCAACGGCGCGGGCAAGACGACGACGATCCGTATTCTGATGGATATCTTCAAAGCCGACAGCGGCGAAGTGCGTGTTCTGGGGGAACGGCCCGCGGCTGTGCGGGCGCGGGTGGGTTATCTGCCCGAAGAACGCGGTCTGTACAAAGATCTGAAGGTGATCGAGGCGCTGGTCTATCTGGCCCGGCTGAAGGGAACGGATGAAACGACCGCCCGGCGCAATGCGACGACCTGGCTGGAACGGGTCGAATTGCAGGATTGGGGCAAACACAAAGTCAAGGACCTGAGCCGGGGGATGCAGCAGAAGGTGCAATTCGTCGCCAGTCTGGTCCACGACCCGGAACTGCTGATTCTGGACGAACCCTTTCAGGGACTCGACCCGCTGAATGTGGAGATGATCAAAAATCTGATCCGGGCGTTGCAGGCCGAGGGCAAGACGATTGTCCTCAGCGCCCATCAGATGAATCTGGTGGAGGAGCTATGCGACCGCATCGTCCTCATCAACCGGGGCAAGGCTGTACTCTACGGCGCACTGGCCGACATCAAACGGGATTTCGCCCCCCACGCGGTGCGGGTGAAGACGAGCAACAGCGCTTCCGGCGATCTGACGGGTATCCCCGGCGTGAAGGAGATCAGACCCATCGGCGATGCCCTGCTCCTGGAACTGGACGGCACGACACCCCAGGCTGTCCTGGCGGAGCTGGTGCGTCGGGGTGTGGACGTGCAGAGTTTCGAGGTGGCGTCGGTGCCCCTCAACGATATTTTCGTACAGGTGGTGGGCCAGGGCGGGGACGTGACATAAAGAGTGGAAGGTAGAAAGTTGCAGGTGGATTAGTGAGCGCTGATTGAGTAGCCGTCAGAATCCGAAGGATTCTGCGTCTTCGAGGCGTATCGAAATCAAGCGAACGGGTGTAACGGCCACCCTTCTCACCCGCTTAGTTTCGATATGGCTGGGAAAAGCCCCAGCCTGCTCAACCGGAGCTAGTCACCTGCCACCTGCCACCTGCCACCTACCACTTTCGACCTGCCACTTTCCACCTGCCACCTGCCACTTGAAAGGACTCTCCTGTGGACAAAATCTGGCTGATCGCCTGGCACGAGTACAAAGTCAATGTACAACGGCCCGGCTTTATTATTATGACGTTGCTGATTCCCCTGTTGGGGCTGCTCGCGCTGCTGATCGGTGCATTTTTTGGCGGCCAGGCTGGCGACGCGCTGGTCAATGTCTTCGCGGGTAGCAATCGTTCGGTAGCGGTTGTGGATCAGTCGGGTCGTTTTACACCGCTTCTGCCCGAATACGCGAATGGCTTTCGCCTTTTCTCCAGCGAGGACGAAGGGGTAGCCGCGATCCAGGCGGAGACAACCCGGCGGCTGATCATTATCCCCGCCGATTATGTGGCGACCGGACGCATCCGGGTGCTGACGGACGAGGGCGCTTTCTCCGCCCTGGATATGGAAGATTCCGGCTCGCTGCGCGGCTTCTTCATCGACCATCTGGTGCGGGACATCCCCGACGCAACATTGCGCGCCCGTCTGGCCGATCCCTTCCGGGCGCAGGTAGTCAATTTGAGCGGGGAAGAACAATCCGCCGGGGGTGCTCTGGCGTCAGTGCTGGGTTTTATCGTCCCCTATCTGCTCAGCGTTCTGCTGATCGTGACGATTTTCGTCTCCTCCGGCTATCTCCTGCGCAGCGTCTCCGAGGAGAAGACCAACCGGGTCATCGAAATCGTCCTCTCGTCGGTGACGGCCCAACAACTGCTGGCGGGCAAAGTCATCGGTCTGGGCGCGCTGGGGCTGACGCAGGTGATCGTCTGGGTTGGCTCCTCCTTTGGGCTGAGCGGGGGGATTGTGGCCCTGCTGGGGGTGGCCGTGCCTCTCTTTGCCCGGCCCGAAGTCTTTGTGCTGGCGGTGGTCTACTACCTGCTCGGCTTCGTCGTCTATGCGGTGCTGATGGGTTCCGTGGGCGCGCTGGGCGCGGACTTTCAGGAATCGCAGCAGTTGGCGGGCGTCTTTTCGATGATGGCGAGCGTGCCTCTGATGCTGGCCGGGGTCTTTTTCACCAACCCCAACAGCGGCATCATCCGTTTCGTCTCCTGGTTTCCCCTCACCGCGCCCACGGCGATGATGTTGCGTCTGCCCATGACCGAAGTGCCGGTCATCGATATTGTGGGCAGCCTCGCCACACTCCTCGTCACAATCCCGCTGATCGTCTGGCTGGGGGCAAAGGTCTTCCGCCTGGGGCTGCTGATGTACGGCAAGCGCCCAAAGATCGGGGAGATTTGGCGGCTGCTACGCGAGGCGTAAATGGATTGCATAGGGCAGCAGAGCCGACAGCCAAAGTTGCCCGGCGAAATGTGAGCCGTTTACATTCGGTAGCAATCCGATAAGTGTGTCAATGGTTTTACTCAGTACCGGACTGCCCTGTGGCCTCTGAAGTCAGTTTGTGCGAACGTTTCGACTTTTGGAACTCGTCGAGGTCTGTTTCGCCAGAGAGAAGGAACTTAAAAAATGATTTGCCTTGAAATCGACAGCTTTGCCTAATACCGAGAAGCAACAAGTAGTCACGTGATGTTGATTCGCGAAAGGATTGTGATACTTTTCTTTGTAAAGCGAGATGTCTGATGGCGCTTTCAGCAGTATTATTGTGCCAAGGTACGCCATTATGCTCAAGGAAGGTAAACAAGCTATCCCTGTATTTAATGAAACGATTTTGATATTTAATTGTTAATTCGGATTTGTATGACTTCTCAACGATTACGTTTTTGTAAAATTCGTCAACCAATTTCTTGAATTTATTGAGATTTCTTTTCCAATACCTTCGCCAAGTTGATGAAAAAACGGAGCCAAGAAGTAAGATAGATTAGCAACGGACAAGTTGGTTACTCTATCTCTACTCAAAGGCTCCTCATGGACATTATTGCGCTACTTCAGGTATTGAGTCAATGTTTGGATCAGGT
>CAMDQF010000092.1 GCA_945905745.1 Litorilinea aerophila | reverse complement strand
GGGTGGAGCGTGTACACTACCGCTCCACCCACTCCGCTTGAGTGTTCGTTAGAAGCCCTGCAATTTGCTCAGGTCGGCCACCGCAGAGGGCAGCGTGGCGATGCGCTGGACCAATGCTTGGCGTGCCTCACGCACGGCCGCGTCCTCGGCATTGATCAGGACCGCATCAAAGAATCCGTTGATCGGTGCGGTCAGCCCGCTTAGAACCACATTGAGCACGGCAGCCGGTTCGTCTGCACCGTCAATGGTAGCCTGGGCCTGCTCCCAGGCGGCGTGGAGGTTGCGCTCGGCGTCGGTCTCGTAGGCTGCCGGGTTTAGTGAACGGGCCCCGTCCAGGCTACGCACAATGCGGGCACAGCGCGCATAGGCGGTGAAAGTTGCATCCCATCCATTCCCCGCCACCAGTCTGGAAAGTGCAGAGCAGGCTCGTTCCGCCGCGGCGGGATTGTCGTCCCGCACGGCCAGGACGGCTTCCACCACATCAAAGGCGTAGCCGATCTCCAGCAGCACACCCTGCAAGCGTCGGGTGACAAACTCGCTGGCAGCGGCCAAGCTTTGGGCAGATGCTTCGACGGTCAGATGGCTGGCAGCCTGGGCCAGGGACCTATTGACGGAAAAATTGATCTGCCCGCTGATCAGATTGTTGACGATCCCCAGTGCGGCCCGGCGCAGGCCGAAGGGGTCTGCGCTGCCGCTGGGCGAGACACCCACGGCAAAAAGACCGGCCAGGCTGTCCAGTTTGTCGGCCAGACTCAGGGCCAGACCGGGCAGAGTGGCAGGGGTGTTGTCCCCAGCGAAACGGGGCAGGTAATGCTCCCGGATGGCCTGGGCTACACCTGCGCTTTCGCCGCTGCGGGCGGCGTAGATTTCGCCGATAATCCCTTGCAAACTGGTCATCTCCACCACCATCGACGTGACCAGATCGGACTTGCTCAACGCCGCGGCCCGGCCAACGGTCGCCAGTTCCGCCGCAGTGCCGCCCAGCATTGCGCCAATCTCCGGGGCCAGCTTTTCCAAGCGCTGCACTTTGTCCAGCATAGACCCCAACTTGGCGTGGAAAGTCAGGGTGCCCAACCGGGGCGTAAAGCTCTCCAGACTGCGGGCCGTGTCGTTGCGGAAGAAGAAGGCTGCATCCGCATAGCGGGCACGGATGACCCCCTCATTCCCCGCCCGCACTACTTCCGGGTGGGCGAGGCCGTTGCTGTTGGCGACGGTGATGAAGTGGGGGAGGAGATTGGAGACTGGGGAGTCACCTGCCACCTGCAACTTGCCACCTGCCACCTTCTCCACCGGGAAGTAGCGCTGGTGTTTTTTCATTACGCCGATGAGGACCGCTGTGGGCAGTTCCAGATATTTGGCCTCGAAGCTGCCCAGGACAGGCGTGGGCGACTCGACGAGATCGGTCACTTCGTCCAGCAGGTCCGGGTCGTTAGGGATGCTGCCACCAGCCTGGGCCGCGGTCTCCGCCACCAGTTCGGCGATACGCTGACGGCGCTCTTCCCTGTCCAAGACAACGCCCTGGGCCGCCACTGCGTCGAAGTAGGCGTCGGCGTGGGCGACTTCAAAGGTTGTAAACTCGCCCGCGGGCAGGTCAGCGGCGGTGTCGGCAAAACGGGGACCCCGGCTGATACGTCCGCTGTGTACACCCGCCCAGGCCACTGGCACCACTACCTCCCCGTGCAACGCGACAATCCAGCGCAGGGGGCGGGGCCAGGCAGCGTTGGAAGCGTTCCAGCGCATGGTCTTGCCCCAGCGCATCCCGTCCAGCAGATCCTTGAGCAGTTGCGGCAGGACATCCGCAGCCGCTTTGCCCGCCACGCGCTGGACGGCCCAGATGTAATTATCCCGCACTTCCAGTTCAGCCACTTCCACGCCCTGACCTTTGGCAAAGCCAAGCGCGGCTTTTGTCGGTTCGCCAAAGCTATCGAAAGCCCGATCCGCAGGCGGCCCCTTCTTTTCGACGGTCTCATCCCGCTGGCGGGGCGAAAGTCCAGTCACATAGGCAACCAGACGCCGGGTTGTCCCTGTGACGGTCAATTTTGTGTAGCCCAGATTGGCCCCGGCCAGCAACTCGCCCAACTTCACCTGAATCTGGGCGATGCCGTCGGTCACATCTTTGGGGGGGAGTTCTTCCGAGCCGATCTCCAGGAGGAGGGACTGGGGAGTGGATATTGGGGATTGGGGATTGGGGACTGGGGACTGGGAAGAGGTGGCGTCCCGATCCCCGATCCCCGATCCCTGATCCCCGTTCCCCAACCACGGATATTCCTCTCGCTGGCGGTTCGCCACGTAGAGTTCGGAGATACGTTTGGCCTGGCCCCGCATGTCGGCGAAGAATTTGGCCCGTTCGGTGACGCCGATGGCCCCGCGCGCATCCAGAATGTTGAAGGTCTGGCTCTGGCGCAGAACCATATCGTGGGCCGGCGCAACCAGACCCCGGGCGATACAGGCTTCGGCTTCAGCTTTGTAGATCTGGTAGAGCATCTTTTGGCGCTCCACATCGGCCAGCTCGAAATTGTAGACGCAGTGTTCGATCTCCTGCTGCTTGTAGATTTCGCCGTAGGTGTGGTGGCCGTCGTAGTCAATCGCCCAGACTTCGCTCTTGTGTTGGAGGTACATCACAATCCGCTCCAGGCCGTAGGTGATCTCCACGCTCACCGGGTCCAGGGGCAGGCTGCCCGCCTGCTGGAAGTAGGTGAATTGGCTGATCTCCTGCCCGTCTAGCCAGACCTCCCAGCCGAGACCCCACGCACCCAAGGCCGGGGACTCCCAGTTGTCCTCCACAAAACGGATGTCATGGCGGGTGGGGTCCAGGCCAATGGCTTCCAGACTGCCCAGGTAGAGTTCCTGGGGATTGCCGGGGTCCGGCTTCAGAATCACCTGATATTGGGTGTGCATCTGCATGCGGTTGGGATTCTCGGCATAGCGCCCGTCGTCGGCCCGAAAGGAAGGCTCGACATAGGCCACGCTCCACGGCTCCGGGCCGAGGACGCGCAGAACAGTGGCCGGGTTCATTGTGCCCGCGCCCACCTTCTCGCTGTGGGGCTGCCAGATGGTACAGCCCCGGGCCGCCCAGTATTCATGCAGACGGCGGATTACTTCTTGCATTGAGGGAATTTCGTTCATAGGGTCACTTCGTGTCAATAAATTTTGATAAAAAGGGTAGGCAACGATCCCCGGGCAACGGCTACAGCCCAACAAAAATTTCATCCAAGACCAGTTCGTTCTCTGGCAAAAGCTGGGAGGTGTCGATCTTTGCGTAGTGGCGCTGGCTGCCTGTGGTTGTCAACGCCAGAAAGGTAATTGTATGATGGCGGGAATCCACAATCCAATATTCGGGAATGCCGATAGCCGCATAGGCGTTCACTTTGCGCACGTAATCGTTCTCCGGGTTGCCCGGCGAGACGATCTCGATCACAACAACCGGAAGGAGTTCCTCATCGCTGATAAAGGCTTCCAGCGGCTGATCGAAAATGCCCAAATCAGGCTCACAGTGATAGGTAGTCGTCTCCGTCTCGGTTTCCAGGCTGAATGGCTGGGTAATCAGACACCAGTCGGGGTGTTGTTTGCTGAGGGTCTGGGATAGCCAAAGCGTTAGGCGTACTGCCAATGCAGCGTGGGGTCGCGCCGGTGCTGGTGTCACGATCAATTCTCCATCAATGATTTCGTAACGATAGCCGTTTTCCGTGGGGAACGCGGATACATCGGCCAGCCGATACCGTTTGGCGGGGAGCGCTTTGGCCTGCTGTTGGGAAGCGGCTCTCGTCGGGGGCGCAGTTGCTACTCGTGCTTGTGTCATAGAAAAACCTCCTTATTCACCCATTCTATCACAACGCGCGCAGGGGCACGGGAATGAATATCAGCACAAAAATGGCGATCACCGCATAGCCCAGCCAGCGGCGGCGGGGGTCCAATTCGGTCACGTCGTCCAGCGCGGGCGGGTGGAAGGGGCCACCCAGCAGATTGATCAGCACCAGCCACATAAACCAGCCCGACCAGCCGATGTTTTCTAATCCGGGGATGCGGGCCTGCACTTCTGCCAACCCGGCAATGCCCAACAGAAGCATCCCGATCAGCGTGGCCCAATTGAAGATGCGCGCACCCTTGCCAAAGAGGGCGAAGACCGTATGGCCGCCATCCAACTGGCCCAGGGGCAGCAGATTGAGCGCTGTCACCAGCAGGCCGATCCAGGCGGCGAAGGTGATGTCGTTCATCATCACATCCATCCCCGTGACCGGATTGGGCAGGGGCTGACCGAATACCCACAGCTTGGCGAAGTAGTAGAGAACGCTGTTGCCTTCCAGCATCGCTCCGGCTGTGGCCTGGGGGATCAGCATTTCGCTGGTGCTTAGCCCATAGATGAGTAGAGGCACGGCCAACAACAGCCCGGCCAACGGCCCCGCGACGCCGATGTCAAAAAGTTTGCGGCGATCCGGCACTGGCTCCTTCAGACGAATGAACGCGCCCAACGTGCCAAAGCCCAAAGGCATGGGCAGAAAATAGGGCAAGGTTACAGCAACTTTGTGGTAGCGGGCTGCAAAATAGTGGCCGAACTCATGGGCACTTAGAATGCCCAGGAGTGTGATAGCGAAAGGCAAGCCGCTGACCAGCAGGCCAGGCGTCGTCAAAACCTGCCACATCAGTTCCCAAAAACCAGCATTGGGGTCCAAGGGCACATCCACGCCGTAAAGGGCGCCGACAAAAAGCGTACTCAGCGCCGTCACCACAAAGAGCGCCAGATTGATCCACGGGTTGGACTCTGTGCGGGGAACCACACCGGTCAGCACCTGCAAGACTACATCTTTCGTGTCATTTGGTAAACCGGCGCTTTCATCCTGGCGCAGAAAAGGGGTGAAGCCCTTGTCGTTGAATTCAGCTAACCAGCGGGAAAAGATATCCGCGCTGGGGCGCAGCAGCCGACCCCGCACTTCGAGACTATCGGGGGCAGGCGCTTCCGGTGTGCGGATCGACTCTACCGCCATGTCCTGGCCGATGATTCTCAGGGCTGTTTTGGCGACGTCGCCGTAGGCCGCGGCAAAAGCGCTATTCAGTTGCAACTGCAACGGGGAAAGATTGGGTTCCGATTCCATGAACTCTACCTGCGAATAGACGACAAACGTCGCAAACACCGTTCTGCATTCTACCCCAAAGCGCGGGTTCGTGCTATAAATGGGGGGCGAAAGTTGTAAACAAAAGAAAGTTACCAGTCACCAGTAAACGTCACGTTATCCCACTGATAACTGTTCACTGCTAACTCATACAATGAACGAAAGCGAAACTATACGGTGCATCCCTTCCTCCAAAAACTATCCGAACGACCTCTGCTCTGCGACGGCGCAATGGGCACAATGCTATTTTCGATGGGCGCCAGTGACGAGCAGTGTCTGGAATATCTCTCCATCACCCGCCCCGGCTGGATCACTGAAATCCACCAGACCTTCGCTGCCGCCGGCGCAGATGTGATCAAAACCCACACCTTTGGCGCCAACCGGGTGCGTCTGGCCGATGTGGGCCTGCAAGATCGGGTACGGGAGCTGAACTTCCGTTCGGTCAAGCTGGTGCGGGATGTGCGCGAAGTGGTCGGGCGCAGCATCTTCATCGCCGGGGATGTGGGTCCCCTGGGCAAACGACTGGCCCCCTATGGCCCAGTCACGATAGCAGAGGCCGAAGCCGCCTTCCAGGAGCAGATTGCAGTCCTCTGGGAGGCAGGAGCAGACCTGATCCTCTTCGAGACTTTCAGCGAAATCGCCGAATTGGAGATTGCCATCGCAGCGGCCAGGGCGGTCTGCGATCTGCCGATTGTCGCTTCCATGACCTACAACCAGGACGGGCGCACAGGTGCGGGCGTGGGGCCTGGCGAAGCGATCCACCGGCTGGCGGTCGCAGGCGCAGATGTGGCCGGAATCAACTGTTCGGTCGGTCCTGCGCCTTCGCTGGAGGTGTTGCAGGAGATGCACCGGGCCGACCCGACCGCGGCTTTCAGCATTATGCCCAACGCGGGCTTCCCCGCCCGCATCGATGGCCGCTTCTCCTATCCGGCTGGCCCCGGCTATTTTGCTCGCCACGTAGCCCCCTTTCTGGACAACGGGGCGCGGCTGATCGGTGGCTGCTGTGGCACAACGCCCATGCACATTCGGGAGATGCGTGGCGCGCTGGACGCTTATCTGGCCCAAAAAGGTGTGGCCACCGCCCCAGTTGTGGTAGCCGACGAATTGCCCGCCATGCATATCGCCCTGGACATGGCCCTGGACGACGATACCGACGACCCATACCAGGACGAAACCGACCTGCTACGTAAAATCCGGGCAGGCAAGTTTGTGATCAGCGTGGAGGTAGACCCGCCGCGCGGCTTCAACGCCCAGAAGCAGATCGAAGGCGCGCGCCACGCCAAATCCATGGGTGCCGATGCCATCAATGTGGCCGACAGCCCCATGGCCCGGGTGCGTATGAGCGCGCTCTCCCTCTGCGTGCAGATTCAGCAGCAGGTGGGCATCGAGTCGATTGTCCACTTCACAACCCGTGACCGCTCGCTGATGGGTTTGCAGGCCGACCTGATCGGCGCGCAGGCGTTGGGTGTGCGCAATATCCTGGCCCTGACCGGTGACCCGCCTTCTCTGGGCGAGAGCCGCAACAGCACGCCGGTCTACGATGTGGACTCGATTGGTCTGGTGCGCATTATCAACCGTTTCAATGAGGGCTACGACCAGGGCGACAACAAAATGGGGCAGCCGGGCAACTTTACGATTGCCGTGGCCTGTGACCCCACCCGAGCGAATTTGGAGGAAGAGGCCGACCGCTTCCACCAGAAGGTGAGCGGCGGCGCGCACTTCACAATGACCCAACCCATCTACGACCCAGAGGTCTGGCTGCGCTTTCTGCGGGTCTACGAGGAGCGTCACGGCGACTTTCCTGTGCCTGTACTGATCGGGATTCTGCCCCTGCAAAGCCACCGTCACGCCAGCTTTTTGCACCACGAAGTGCCGGGCATTACCCTCACGGAAGATGCGCTGGAACGGATGCGCAAGGCCGGTGCGGATGGCCGCCAGGAAGGGGTGCAAATGGCCCAGGAGCTTTTGCTGCAACTGGTGGACGCTCCCCACGTCCAGGGCGTCTATCTGATGCCCAGCTTTGGCCGTTACGAAGTGGCCTGTCAGGTGCTGGAAGCGCTGACGCCGGCGCAACGGGGGATAAGATAGAAATTGGGGGATTGGGAGATTAGGAGACTGGGGTATCTAATCTCCCAATCCCCCAATCTCCTAACCACTTACTCACACAACGGAGACTGACCCTATGCCCGCTAGCACTCCCGCCCTTCTCGATACGCTGCTGGAAAAGTTTGCTGCGTCCGACTGCTGCTGGTTCGCCAGCACCCGGCCCGACGGACGCGCCCACCTGGCCCCCATCTGGCACGTCTGGCATGACGGCGCGGCCTACGTCGTCACCAAAGCCGGCACAGTACGCGCCCAGAACATCCGCCACAACCCGGCGGTCAGTCTCTCTCTGCCCGACCCTGGGGATGTTTTTGTGATCGAGGGCATCGCCCGCTTTGCTCCAGAGATGGCCCCGACGATGGTCCCACTCTTCCAGGCAAAATACAACTGGAATATGCGAACGGACCCCGGCTACGATACGATTATCGCCATCGATCCGCTGAAGGCCCTAGCCTGGGGCAGCCACGGGGAAGGGCGCTGGAGTTTTTAACGATTGAGTACAGAATGAGTTGAACGCAGAAGACAGAGATTTTCACAGATTTTAGTCCGCGCTAATCCGTCAAATCAGCGTCGTCCGCGTTCCATTTTTTAGAAGCGAGGAGATTTTCCATGCGACTGCAAAACAAAGTAGCGATTGTGACTGGCGGCGGCGCGGGCATGGGGTTGGCCGTCTCTTTAGCCTATGCCCGTGAAGGTGCGGCGGTAGTGGTGGCGGAGATCAATCGGGCCAACGGGGAGGCCGCAGTGCAGGCCATCCGGGACGCAGGCGGCCAGGCCATCTTCGCCCAGACCGATGTGGCGGACAGCGCGCAGGCGGCGGCGATGGTGGATGCTGCCGTGGAAGCCTTCGGCGGTCTGGACATTCTCTACGCCAACGCGGCGGTGCAACTGGTGGGGAAGGACGCCCGTGCCCACGAACTGAGCGAAGAAGCCTGGGACCGCACCTACAACATTAACATCCGGGGTGTCTGGCTCTGCGCCAAATATGCCATCCCGGCGCTGCTGAAGCGGGGCGGCGGGTCGATTGTCAATGTGGCGTCGCCCACGGGTCTGCTGGGCTGCGCACCGGGCTTCACCGCCTATTCATCGGCCAAAGGCGCGGTCTATGGGCTGACGCGGGTGATGGCCGCCGATTATGCGCGTGACAAAATCCGCGTCAACGCGCTCATCCCCGGCGCCACCGAGACACCCCTCACCCGGGAGCTGTTCGCCGACGACGCCACCCGCAACTCGCTGATCGCGGCCACGCCGCTGGGCCGTCTGGGCCGGGCCGATGATGTGGTAGGGTTGGCCGTCTTTTTGGCTTCGGACGAATCGGCCTACTGCACCGGAGGCTTCTTCCCGGTGGATGGGGGGTTGACGGCGATTTGAGAGGGGATGTTGAGATGCGGGGATGTTGAGATGCGGGGATGTTGAGATACTGGGATGCTGAGGTGAGTAGTGCTCTGCATCCAGAAACGTGAAACGGGAAACGGGAGATTGCCGCTCGATCTCACGTTTCCCGTTTCACGTTTCTCGTTTCGTTTAGCGCAAACTACTGCACCGGGCCACAATCTCCCGGCTGGCTTTTAGCGCGGCGTAGGGGTCGGGCAGGCGGGCGCTGAGTTCCAGACTGACGCCGCCGTCGTAGCCGATGTCGCCCAGGGCTGCGAAGATGCCCCGCAAAGAGGCTTCGGTCATCACCCCGTCCAGCAGGGACCAGTGGAGATCGCCCACGCCGTCGTTGTCGTCCAGATGGACGTAACTCAGCCTGTCCCCGGCCTGACGGATGATAGCCGCCGGATCTTCTCCCCGCATCTGAATGTGGCCGCTGTCAAAGAGCAGGTAGAGGTTTGGGTGGGCCACAGCCCGCACAAATTCCAGGGTGGCGGCGGCTGTGTCCAACGCTTTGCCGGGGAAATGCTCGATGCCCAGGGTCAGCCCGTGCTTCTGGGCAATCTCCGCGGCCGCGGCCACCGAATCCCCGTAGTGGCCCAGAGCCGCTTTGCTCCCATCCATCCCCGGAATCACGTAAGCAGATGTCGCGCCCAGCGAGGCAGCGTGGGCCAGGGAGCTTTCCATATGGGCCAGGGCAGTAGCCCGCGGCCTGGCCTCCGGGCTGTCCAGGGCTGCGCCGTCGGGCAGGCCAAAAGATGCGCCCACGCAGGAGACGGAAAGGCCCAATTTTTGCGCCAGCCCCCGGCTTTGGGTGGTGGCCAACATACTGGGCTGGATATCGATCCAGCCAAAGCCGAGTTCGGACATCTTCTGTAGATTCTCATCTTCCGGGCCGGTCAGTGCCCAGATGCAGCAGGAAAAGCGCATGGCGGTCTATCCTTCGGGTTGGGGTGGGCGCAGGGGCGCAATGGGTTGCAGAATCTTGCGCTGTTCCGGGGTCAGGCGATCGAGCAGGGCCTGGGAATAATGATAGCCATAGCGGGTACTGCCCCAGCTTGCGCCGTAGCGGAAAATGGTCACCCGCCGCTGGCCCGGATTCGTGCGGCTGCCGCCCCCGTGCATCAGACCGTCCACAAAGAGCAGGGCATCCCCCTTCTTCAAATAGAGTTCGACCGCGCCCTCCAGATTGTCCATGCGGTCCAGCTTGCTGTAATCCCCCGCGTTGGGATGGGGAAAGTTGGATTTGTGGCTGCCCGGAATCACCATTGTGGAGCCGTCGCCCGGCCCCACATCGGTCAGCGCCAGGATGATATTGCATTGGCCGCAGCGAAAGACGCCGTGATTGTAGTGGTAGGCCCCGCGCAGCGCGCCGCGAAAGCCGCCGGAATGGACCGGATGGTGGCCGCCGGCCTCGCGCACGGAGAGCATACACTCGTCGATAAAGAGTCCCTGCACGTAGGATTGCTCTTCGCCGCAATAGTGGCGCACGTACTCGATCCAGCCGGGATGATCGATCAACTTCTCGAAGGGAGTGCCCAGTTCGACGCAGTTGTGAATTTCCAAGCCGGTGGATGCCGTATAGTCCCGGCGTTGGGCATTGCCGAGCCATTCGCCATAGCCCAGGGGTGGCAGCGCGTCAATCGCTCCGTTGAGTTCGTCGAGCAGTTGTGGCTCAACTGCGTTTTCCAAAACCAGATAGCCGCGCAGGTCGAAGAGAAAATCTTCCAGCGGGGTGGGGGTATGTTTTTCCACGAACAAAATCTCCTGTAGCTTGTACGGATAAGAGATATTCAGTCTATGCCAAAACCCTTATTTTTGAAAAGTTGACAGTTCTTCCCGCAAACCGGCAACCGCATTCTGCCACCCATCCAAAAGCCGCTAGTAGAAAGCCGGTTCGTCGGCAGCGTCCATCTGTCCGCGCGCGTCCAGCCAATCGACGACACGCCTTACGCCCGTCTGCCAGTCAATTGTATAGCGGAAGCCCAAATCCGCGGCAGCCGCGGCATTGTCAAAAATGTTGTTGTGCTGGAAGTTTTCGCGCAGCCACTCGGCCTCCACAGGCAGCGCGTTGTAGAGGGTGTCGGTGGGGATGTGGACGAGTTGGGGTTCTGGCGCGCCCATCGCCGCGGCCACCTGCTCGTGATACTGATTCCAGGTCAGCCACTCCTCGCCGGTTACGTGATAACTCTTGCCGAAGCTGTGGCGATTGCCGGCGGCGTTGGCAAAGGTCACCCCCACATCGTCCCGGTGGCAGCTTCCCCACAAGGATGTGCCGTCGCCGTGAACAATGACCGGGCGGCCCGCGCGGATGCGCTGCAAATAGTACATCCCACCCCGGAAGGTGTGCAGCAGCCCCCGCCCTTCGCCGTAGGTGTAGGCCGGGCGGATGATCGTGACGGGGAAATCGCCCCGGCTGTGGGCTGCTTCCAGAATGCGCTCACACTCGGCTTTGGCGTAGGCGTAGGGGAAGCTGGACCGGGGTTGGCGCGCGGCCTCCTCGGTCAGCGGATAACGGGCCGCGGGTTTGGTATAAACATCGACTGTGCTGCAAAAGATAAAATGGCCGGTGCGCCCGCGCAAAGCGCGCACAGCGCTCTCCACTTCGCCGGGCAAAAAGCCAATCATATCGATCACACAATCAAAGGGGCCGGCCGCGGCCATCTGCGCTTCAAAGGCCGAATACTCCTTGCGGTCGCCCAGGATTGTCTGCGGCGTCTCGGCCAGTTGGGAGTCGGCCCGCCCCCGGTTGTAGTGGATTACCTCCTGGCCCCGCTCTTGCAGTACGCGGGTGATGGCTGTACTGAGCAGCCCTGTGCCGCCGATAATAAGGATTTTCATCTGTAGTTGCTCCCCTTGTCGTCAAGTCTCTCTGTTCAAGCGTTGATCGGTTCTGCTACCATTACCGCGCAGGCAAACTCGTGACCAGCCTCGCTGATCCCCATCGCCGCCTTCACCTCTGCCGGCGCGGATGCGTAGAGGGAGCGGATAGCTGCCCGGTTCACTGCGGATGTCGCCATGCGCTGGGTCCAGTTCTCGAACTCCAATACTATGCGAAAGCGAAAGCCGACCTGCGCCCCAAAACCCGCGCTGGCAAAGAAGCCCAGCCACTCCGGTTCCGTGTAATCGCGCACGTGGGAGGGGTCGCGCAGCAGTTCGATGGCGTTGAGGTAAGTGTCGCAGGTGGGATCGTCGAAGCCCACCACATCGCTGAGAATGACCTGCCCGCCTGGCTTCAACACCCGACGAAACTCGGCGACGGCCTGGGCCGGATGGGGCCAGTGGTGGGCGCTGTAGCGGCTGACCACCAGATCGAACTCGGCGTCGCCGAAGGGCAGGGCCTCCACATCCCCCCGCCGGGTCGTAAGATTCGTCAGCCCCCGCTCCGCCGCCAGCAACTCCACTTGGCGCAGCATCGCTTCTGTAAAGTCTACGGCCACGACAGCAGCCACATTTGGCGCAAAGGCAGCGGCCGTGTGGCCCGCGCCACAGCCCGCGTCCAGCACCCGCTCGTCGCCGCGTAGCTGGGCCAGGGCCACCATCTGGGCCAGGTCTTCGCCCGCCGCGTGGACCGCGCTGGTGCGGTAGTTGGCCGCCACCCGGTCGAACTGTTGCTGGACAGAAGTTTTGAGGTCGGTCATTTGTGTTTGGGTTTCCTTTCCTATCCGCTTTTATCCGCCCGATCCGCGTCGTCCGCGTTCTATTCTTCTACCCGGTAGCGTTCCAGCAGCGTCGAGATGGCGCGCACGCCGAACTCCAGCCCGTCCACCGGAACCCGCTCGTTGGCCCCGTGGACCGTCGCACCCAAATTGACGCCCTTTGGTATCTTTACAGGCAGAAAACCGTAGTTCTGAATCCCCAGCCGGGTGAACATCCGCCCGTCGGTGAAGCCCCCCACCATCGACGGGATGACCACAGCCTCCGGGTCCATCTCCTCCACGATCCCGGCCAGGAGGGGGAAGAGGGACATATCCACAACCGCCGTGCCGGGGTCATGGCGGATCATCTCGAAGGGCAGATCGTCGCCCAGAAGTTCATGAAGTTCGGCCATAAAGTCGTCAGCAGTGAAGCCAGGCAGCACACGCCCATCCAGTTCCAGTTCGATGTGGCTGGGGATGACATTCGTTTTGAAACCGCCATTGACAACAGTGGCGTTGACCGTATTGTGGAGCAGCGCGTCCAGACTGCGGGCCAGGGGTGTGCCGCTGGCGTAGAGGCTGTCCAGGGTGGCGTCCACCGTAGACGGGTCACGCAGACCGGCTACCGCGGCTGCCAACTCCGGCGTGGCAATCCCAGCCAACCCATCCAGCATAAATTCCATCGCTTCGGTCAGATGTACGGGCAGGCGGCGGCTGTTGAGGGTGGTCAGTGCCGCGCCCAGCTTTGCCATCGCGCCGTCGCGCAGAGGGGTGGAGCCGTGACCCCCCGGCCCGGTGAAGCGGGTACGCAGCCAGCAGACCTGCTTCTCCGCCACCATCAGGGGATAGAAGCGTTTGTCGCCCAGATATTGCGCACCGCCGCCCCCTTCGCCGACAGCATAGGCCGCGCCCGCGAACTGTTCCGGGTGTTCTTCCGTCACAAAACGCGCGCCGTAGTCGCTGCCCGCCTCCTCGTCGGCCAGAATTGTGAGGATGATATCCCCGGCGGGCTGCTTGCCCTCGGCCAGGGCACGCAGGACCGCGCAGGTCATCATCACCACCCCGCCCTTCATATCCAGGGAGCCCCGTCCCCACAGATAGCCATCAACGATCTCGCCCCCGAAAGGGTCCCGATCCCACTGCTGGTTGGCCGTCGTCACCACATCCACGTGGCCCTGCAAAACCAGACCCGGCGCTGCACCCGTACCCGGCAGACGGGCGATGAGGTTGGGCCGGTTGGGGTCTTTCGCCAGAATTGTTGTCGTCAAACCGGCCTCTTGCAACAGGCTGTCCAGGTATTGGATGCAGAGGATTTCATTGCCTGGTGGATTGGTGGTATCCATGCGCACGAGGGTTTGCAGCATTTCCAACGGACGCGCGTAGATGGGAGTAGTCACGGATTGGCTCCTTTTGAGGGAAGAATAGAACGCGGATGACGCGGATTGGGCGGATGAAAGCGGATAAGACTACGGAAAAGCAGAATCTACCCAGACAAAGTCCCCGACACTTTCTGTCCAAGCGAGTCGGTAGGTCACGATCACTCCGTTGTTGTGCGTGAAGTGCCGGGGACTTCTGCGTCTCCGCGCCTTTGCGAGAGAATAATTTGATGCTTTGGCAATCATACGATTGAAACGCGGGAAGGGCAAATGGGGTAGACGCGCAGACCGGCCAGGTTTCGGAAAACCTGGCCGGTCTGATCCGTTTCTGCTATGCCATCAGAGGCGTGGATAACTGAACGGGGGCAATCGATCTTCCTCTGCTGATTCAGCCATGCCGCAACATCTCAATCTGGCGTGGAGCAATCGAGGAAACCAGAGGAGTAGGTTCAACGGCAGTCCCGTGCAGCCACAGTTCAGACTCGCTGAGATCGATGTCATCGTTCCAGCGAATACCGTAACCGCCGTTGTCCACCTGCACCGCGCGAAAGAATGGCTCGATCCGCAATTGAGAAAATGGATCTTCAGCTATCAACGGCGCGCAGTTGTACCGTTTGGTCACGCCATTCTCAAAAGTCACCAACAAATTCTTGTTTTCAACAGCGACAACCGATTGAATACGGGGATAGTCGCGCATCAGATTCCTCTCCTATTCCAAACCGGGTTGCAGTATACCGCCAACGCTGAACTCTCTCAAACTGTTGTTGTCATCGGCCCGGCAGCCACCCCGGCGCGAAGTCGAATTCCAATTCGTTGTTGGTGAGCAGCCGTAGCCCCGTCCCGTCCGGGTTAACCCGGTAGAGTTCGCTGTATCCGCTGCCCGGACGATACCCGGTGAAGGTGATGACGCTGCCGTCGGGCGACCAGGCCGGGCTGTAGGGACGCAGGTTGATGTCTACCAACTGGCGCAGAGCGGAGCCGTCGGCGGCCATCACATACAGCGTTTGCGTCGTGCCCCGCGTACTGTAGAAGACGATCTGCGTGCCGTCCGGTGACCAGCGCGGGGTGGCGTCGCCGTTGGGGTTGACTGACAGACGGCGCACGTCGCTGCCGTTGGCTGCCATCGAATGAACCTCCGCATTTGGCCCCACCCGATTGGAGACGAAGACGATGCGCCCCGTGACCCACGACCAGTCTGGGCTGAGGTCGTCCACGCTGTTGTCGGTCAGCCGGGCGATGGCACCGCCGTTGACGGGAATTGTGTAGAGTTCCCAATCCCCGTCGTTCTGCGAAGCAAAAACCAGCCGCCTCCCGTCCGGCGACCAGGCCGGCGAGGCCACTTCGCCGAAGCTCTGCACCAGCGGCTGTGGATTCTGCCCGTTGCGCCCCATGCGCCAGATTTCGGGACTCTTGCCCTCCTCCCGGCGGATGTAGGCAATCCAGCGACCATCGGGCGAGCCCACCGGTTCGCTCTCCGATTTGCCGGGCGTGTTGGTCAGGCGGGCATTGCGGCTGGCGTCGGGCAGCATCGAGAACAATTCCGTCTGCGTCCCCGCGCTGGCATAAATGATCTCAGCGGGCCAACTGTCCTGCAGGATCGTCACCGCATCGCCATCGCCGCTGGTCACAAAAACCCGATCCGTCTCGGCGTGCAGGGCGATCCCCTCCTCCGCGCCGGCTGGCACGCCAAAGGAGGTGACGAGGCTCCAGTCCCGCGTGCGCAGTACCCGCACCTGATCGCCAAAGGTGATGAAAAGATGGCCGCTGTCCGGGTTGACGGCCAGGACAAAGGGTTCCAGAATCACCGGGATCGCACCGACTACGTTCCCGCTTACGGTGTCGAGAATCGTCACGGTATGGGCGCTGCCCCGGTTGGCGATGTAGAGATAGCGGCTGGCCGGGTCGAAGGCCAGACCGTAGGGAGCGGCGATATTCGGGTAGGTTTGGGATACGTGACCGTTGCGCAGCCGGGCTACTTCGTCGGAGCCGTGGCTGCTGACGTAGACATCGCCGTTGGTCGGGTCCACCGCAAAGAGGGAGGGTTCTCTGCCCGCATTATTCAGGGTGCGGATGACGGTCAGTGTCGTCGGGTCGAAGACGGTAATCGAGTCGCTGCCGTAGTTGGCGATATAGCCATAGCCGCCGGAAACCACCACCCCGTTCGGCATCAGATTAGTGGCAATTGTCGAAATGACCTGACTGTTGCCCACGGTCGGGGCCACATCGATCACCGATGCGTTGGCCGTCTGCCGGTTGGCAACCACCACCCGCCCGCTCTCGTTGACCAGAGCCACACCGTTGGGGCCAGTGGCCGTCGCGGCCAGGGTAATGACACCGGAGACTTGCCAGTTGGGAGCATCCAGCACAGCCAGTGAGCGGCCCGCGTGTTCGTCGCCGTGGAGTGTCACGTAGAGCCGGTCACCTGCGCCATTCACGGCCACCCCGTGGGGATGGCTGCCCGCGGGCAGAGCAACTTCGGTCAGTCGATAGGGCATGGGCCAGCTTTGGGTCGCAGGCGTCGGCGCGGTGGTGGGTGTCGGCGTAACCGACGGTGTCGGCGTAACGGTGGGCGAAGCGAGTTTGGTCGCTGTGGCGGTAGCCGTAGCGGTCGCTGTGGCGGTGGCGGTCGCTGTCTGTGTAGCGCTGGGTGTGACGGTTGGCGTCGGCGTGGCCGTCGCCCCGGGTGCGGGGATTGTGAAGCGGAAGACACCCGTGTCCGCTGTCACAAAGAGCGTCCCCGGCGCTCCATCCACCAGGTCCAGATCGACCACCCGGCTCTGGTCATAGGGCTGGCCGGTCAGCTTTTCCCAGGCCCCATTGCTGGGCGTCAGCATATACAATCCCCGGACTGTGCCCAGGAAGAGACGATAGGGAGCCACCGGTTCCTGAATCAACGCAGTGAGTCCCCCACTGCGTGGCGGAGGCTGGGGTTCCAATACATCGGAGAGGCCGTCCGAGAAGAATTGCCAGGATGTGCCGTTGTCGGCTGTGAAGAAGAAACCAAAGGCCCCGGGTGCATAGATTTTCCCGGCGCTGGCCCGATCTACCAACAGAGCACCCAGCCAGCCCATCTCTACTTCCAGAGGCGTGCTGCGCGCCCAGCTTGCACCGCCATCGCGGCTGACGATCACCGCGCCGCCGCCCCCTTCGCTGATCCCGCCCACCCAGACATCGCTCCAATCGCTGCCGATCGGCGCAATGTAGCGGGCATCGTAGAGGCCGAACAGATCGCCCGGCTGGTGGGTGAAGCTGAAGCCGCCGTCTGTACTCAGATACGGCCCATTGCAGCCCGCCGCGTAGAGTTGGTGGGCCAGCGTGGGATGGGCAGCCAGGGGTTTCAGATTTGTGCCGCCGGTCAGTGGCAGCCAATTGGCGCCCCCATCTATCGAACGCCAGAAGGGGGTGTCGTCGCCGCCCATCGCGCAGGGATAGCCGCTGCCGGCGTAAAGCCGGTTGGGGTCGGCGCTGAGCAGCATAGGCTCGGCCCGGGCTGTGCCAGAAAGCCGCCAGCTTGCGCCCGCATCGTCCGAGCGGTAGAGGGAGGTTCCCGCCGCCGCGTAGAGGGTGTTCAGGCTGGGCTGGCTGATGATACGATTGGCCCAGCCGCCGGGCAGGAGCAGCGCGCCTGCGGGCGGGCAGAAGGTGAGGCTGGCGTCGTCCACGAAGGTGCGGCTGAGGCCGCCCGTGCCATTGTTGTAGGTGCCGAACTGGAAGCGGATGGAGCGACCCGCGTAACGGGCCACATCCAACGCCACTACCTTTTCCCGCCAGGTGGAGTCGTCGGCCCGCTCAGTGAAGAGGAAGTCGATGGTGCCGTCTTCCAGAATGGCGATGGCGTAGAAGTAGTCGGTGGCTGCAGCGCTGGTGGGCAGATCGTTCAGATGGCGGGGCAGCTCGTCCTGGTTGGGGGGCACAGCCCGGCCCAGTGCGCTGTCGCCCCAGACGCTGGAACGCCAGAAGCGCAATTCCGCCGAGGCCAGCCCAGCCGGGAAGTTGATTATCTGCTGGATGGGCGAGTAGCTCTCCAGATTCGTCCCGCCCGCGGGGATGCCTGTGCGCATACTGCGGCTGCCGCTGTGGACGGGGGTGGTCACATAGGCCGCCAGCACCGGGTTGGGGCGAATCTCCCAGTCGGCACTGCTCTCGAAACCGCCATTGGCAAAAGCGGCATAACAGGTGGCTGTGGTCGCGGTCGCGGTCGCGGTCGCGGTCGCCGTAGCGGTCGCCGTTGGGGTTGCTGTCGGGTTGGAAGTTGCTGTGGATGTCCGGGTCGGGGTCGAGGTCGGCGTCGCCGTCGGCGTTGGGACCTCGTCTTTGCGGATGTAAGGAAGCCAGGCAGTGTTTGCCTCTCGCTGGCAATCAACGGCTCGATGCCAGACACCTGCGCTGGTGGCCGCGTGGATTGTCAGTCCGCTGGCTGCTTCGTAGCTCGCGGCCAGATCGGTCACATCCGGGTTGCTGGGAACCGGTCCCAGATTGTGCCAGCGTTTTCCTCCGTCATAGCTGCACAGAAGGTCGTGGCTCTGCCAGGCCACAAACTGACCGCTGAGTGCGGTGAAAAGTGTGCTGTCCTGGGCGTAATTGGGGGAGACGGCCAAATGGCGGGGAAAGGGTTCGTAAACGCCGGGCAGACCCGCGTTGGAGTAAAACCAGGTGAAACCAGCGTCGTTCGAGCGGACCACATCGGCTTCCGGAGATCCGTCCCCAGCGCCTTCGATAGAGCGAAAGCTCTGCCAGATCGTGTGATCCACGGCAAAATTGGGCGAGATGGCGATGGCGTAATTCGGCCCGGCGTTGGGCACGGGCGACCAGGTGGAACCGCCGTCGTCGCTGCGAATGGTTGCCCCAAAGCCGGTGACGATCAGCGCCTGGCTGGTATCAAAATCGGGCAGGATGCCGATGTCGATGCCGTTGGGCGGATTGGCTACATTGAGAAAGAGGCGTGTCCAGTTTTGGCCAGCATCGGTGGATTTTTGCAGGACAGTGCCGTCGCCGGTCAGGGCGAAAAGGGTATTGTCAATGGGGAAATCGGTGGAGAGGCGCAGGGCTACAACCGTTTCTGTGAAGGTTGCACTGGTCTGCCACGTCCCGCCCCGGTCGCTGGATCTGAGCAGGGCCGAATCGCTGTCACTCTGCTGGTGAACGGCAAAGACAATCCCGTCCCCATTGAAATCCGGTGAAAGGCGCACGTGGCTGAATCTCTCCGCCACAGTCAATGGTGCGGTCAGTGGGCTGGCGGAGAAGCCAGGACCAGTTGCCAGCCGTGACCCCTGTCCTGGGAACGGTAGACACCCCCATCCGTCGCAGCGAAGAGTGTATTGTCGGCTGCATAGCTGGGGGATGCCTCCACACTGTTGACCGCCAGGGGTTGGCTGTCAGCCGTGGGTCCGCTGGAACGCCAGGGGGAGAAAAGATCCAACGAATCTGCACGGGAAAAGGCGACCGGGGCGTCGCCAGCCAAAACAAGCAACAGACCGACGGCGGCAATAACCGCCCAAGCAGCTACAACTATCCAGCGTCGCATAGTTCCCTCCCATCCGGTCAATGCCGGAATATCTGCCGAATGGCCGCCGACTGGGTGAAACCGGCGAAGCCGTTGGGATACGAATTGCTCTGCGCTATCGGCGGCCATCTGCGAAATCTGCCTTCTCAAGACTTTCGAGGAATTCGTGCAAACTCTGTACTGATCAAGCAGATGTTGAAATTTAACGCAGAGGCGGGGAGACGCAAGAGACACAGAGAACAGCTTTGCCTCTCTGCTCCTTTGCCTCTTTGCCTCTTTGCGTTGAATTTCAGCAGTTCAAGCTGTCGTTGATCAGTACAAATTCGTGTGCACTCTACCACTTTGATTGTAGTATAGACCTTCTATCTATCGGAAATGTTGCCGTGCGGTTTTCTTCCCCCGCTTGGTTATTCTCAATCTTTCAACGATAATGGAGTTGACGGACGTGTGGTTCTCCCCAGCCTCGGAGCAGACGTATGAAATCCAAAACACCCCTCTTTCTACTGCCCTTTCTCTTCGCCTTCCTCGTCTTTGTCGCGGCCTGCGGACCAGCGGATGAGGTCGATCCCCTGACCCTGACACCGGTGGCGATTACGTATATGACCTTCAACCAGGCCACGGAAGCCCAGTCCGAAGAATTGGTCATCGGGCGCTTTCAGGAGAAATATCCGGCGATTCAGGTCACCCGCACGCCCTATAACCAGAACCCCCAGAGCTATCTGCTGGACAATGCCAGCCCGCCGGATGTGATGTTTCTGTGGACAGGCTATCTGCTGGACACGGCCATGCGCCAGAATCTGCTGGGCAATCTGGCCGACGTCTGGGAGGAGATGGGCTTCCATGAGACCATCTCCGAGCCGATTCAGGCTATGAGCTTCTACCAGGGCGCGCCCTATTTTGTCCCCGGCGGCCACGGCTGGACGGCCATCTATTACAATCGGGAGGTTTTCCAGCGCTACGGTCTGACTCCGCCCACCACCTGGCAGGAGTTCATCACCATCTGCGAGACCCTCTGGTCCAACGGCGAGACGCCCCTTTCCATCGCAGGCAGCAATCCCTTTGCGGGGACTCTCTGGTTTGACTACCTGAATATGCGGCTGAACGGGCCGGAGTTCCACCGGCGGCTGCTCAACGGCGAGGAAGAGTACACGGACCCGAAGGTGGCCGCGGTTCTCGAGACAATGGTCGATCTGATGGATCGGGGCTTCTTTGTGGAAAGCCCGGCCACAATGAACGATCTGAACAGTGTGATGTCGATTATTCGGGGGGATGCGGCGGAGCCGGTGGAGCAGCGCAAAGCGGTGATGACCCTGGGGTCTAACTTTGCGCTGAACGATCTGCCGGTGGTCTTTCTGGACGAGTTGGACTTCTTCCCCTTCCCGGTGATAGACCCGGCGTTGCCCGTAGGCGAGGTGGGCATCACCTTTGGCTTCGTCGTCCCCACCAGCGCGGACAATCCGATGCAGGCCAACGCCTTTGCTGGCTTTATGGGGTCCGCGGAGAGCAGCCAGGTGCTCACCCAGCAGACCACCACCCAACTGACCTGGGTTCCGGTCCACAAAGAGTTCGACCGTTCCCTCTACAGCCAGCGTATCAGCCAGGCCGAGGCGCTGGTGTCGAATGCGGATGCCTTTGGCCCGCCGATGGTGCTCTCCCTGCCCGATTCTATGGGCAGCGCGCTGGGGCAAGTGCTCAACCGGCTGCTGACCGATCGGGGCGAAGTGGCCGATTGGCAGCTTCTGTTGGAAGACGCGCGGCAGAAAGCCATTCAAAGCGGGGAGTATACTCAGCCGTAGGAGTTTGCAGTGATACAGTAGGGGTGGAACACAGTGCCGGTCTTGAGAAGGAGGAATTCTAGTACGGACGGAACATCGATTTTGGGTCTGACCGCCACCGGTAGAGCGACGTTTGAAACTCTCCGACTCAACCGGCCTCAGGCGGTGGACGCACAGCGCTTGTGGGTGGACGCGGGGTGGCATCCACCGCAAGAGGAGGAATAGAACCAGATTCGGGGGATTGAGGCCAATCAAAAAAGGCCCGCAACCAGTCGGTTGCGGGTCTCTTCTTGTTGTGAATGGGAATGCTCCCCAGTAACCCAGACTAGCGACTGGCAGCCGGGAGGTAAATCCACCAGCGCAGGGTGTCAAGCACACTTTGTGGATTGGCCGACGACGGATTGGCCTGCAAAGCGGGCAGGTAGAGCCGCCATTGGGCTTTGGGCGCAGCCAGCGGCTGCACGGTTGTTGCGCCGCCTGTCCCGCTTACATCCACCGCCAGCCACTGGAATCCGTCCACATTGTATTGGGGCGGCAACTGTATGCCCAATGCGTATGCGCCAGCGGGGATATTCGTAAAACGATAGCTCCCGTCGGCGTCGGTGCGGGTTTGCTGGTCGCTCAGATTTACGGTTGCCGAGACGACGCCCGGCTCTTGGCTTTCCTGCGCGCCATTGCCGTTGCGATCTTCAAAGACGACGCCACTGACAACGCTGCCGGATGTCTGTCGTGTCGGAGTCGGTGTTGGCGTCCGCGTCGGCGTGTTTGTCGGCGTCAGCGTCTTCGTTGCTGTGAGTGTCGGTATTGACGTTCTCGTCGGCGTGATTGTCGGCGTAATCGTCCGCGTCGCTGTGAGTGTCGGCGTTGACGTTCTTGTCGGCGTCACTGTCCGCGTCGCTGTGAGTGTCAACGTTGACGTTCTTGTCGGGGTGAATGTCGGCGTAATCGTCCTCGTCGGTGTGAGTGTCAGCGTTGACGTTCTCGTCGGCGTGATTGTCGGCGTAATCGTCCGCGTCGCTGTGAGTGTCGGTGTTGACGTTCTCGTCGGCGTGATTGTCGGCGTTGACGTTCTCGTCGGCGTGATTGTCGGCGTCAGCGTTCTCGTCGGGGTGAATGTCGGCG
>CAMDQF010000091.1 GCA_945905745.1 Litorilinea aerophila | reverse complement strand
CCCGACGTTATGCCGTGGAAGCGTTAAAACTGCTTCCGGATTTGGTTGACCCGATTCTTATCAACCAAGTGATTGAGAATATGCCTTCTCTTGGTTCAATTCATTCTCAACAGTTTCAACCCTTCACTTGATCTCTGGCGAAGGTATTGTCACGAGTATGTAATTGTTTATCGTATGGGTGACGGACGTTTTCGTGGCACTGACAAAGATATGACCAAATACAGCAACCCGGATAACGATCCGAGAGGTCCGTGGATGTCGGATAATTTGGTCGGGCTGGCGACAATTGACCGCCGCCCCAATCTGCACTACGACCTGATCAATCCAGAGACAGGTGATGTATATCCCCCTTCGGATAAGGGATGGCGTTACTCACAGGAGACAATGCAGCAGAAAATTGCCGAAGGGCGCATCCTGTGGCCTGCCAAGAAAACAGGCAGACCCCGACACAAAAAGTTCTCTGCTGATCTGCAAAACGAGTTCGCTGGTTACTCCTCTTTCCTTGATAGTGGAAATACCAACGAAGGCACTGAGGAAGTTTCAAGAATAATGGGTCGCGAACGATTTATTTTCCCAAAGCCCCGGTCATTAATTCAAAGCCTCGTACAGCAGGTGACGGAAGATCGCGATATTATTTTGGACTCATTTGCAGGCACGGGAACGACGGCACACGCAGTAATGGCATTGAACAAAGCGGAAGGTACAAATCGGCAGTTCATTCAGGTCGAAATCGAACCAGAAATTGCCCAAACAATCACACGCGAGAGAATAAAACGAGCGATTGAAGGCTATCGATGGAATTATAGAGGCGAGGAGAGAGACGAACCCGGTCTCGGCGGCGGCTTTCGCTACTGTCGTCTCGGCCCCACCCTTTTCGACGCCGACGGGCAGATTCGCGGCGATGTGAGCTACGAGGAGTTGGCCCGCCACGTCTTCTTCAGCGAGACGGGGGAGCCGCTGACCGGCACGCCCGCACAGCCGCCGCTGGTGGGTCTCCACAAGGGGAGCGGCGTCTATCTGCTCTTCAACGGCGTGCTGGGGGACGAACGTCCCGACGGGGGCAATCTGCTCACCCGGCAGGTCTTGGCCCAACTGCCCGCCCACGACGGGCCGAAGGTCATCTACGCCGAGGGCTGCACACTCTCGGCAGACTATCTCACCCGCCACCAGATCAACTTCCGACAGACGCCCTATCAGATTCGGGTGCGGTAAGAGGGAAACAAATGCTTCAACTCAAAGAATACCAGCAGAAAGCCTTGGATGCCCTCACCGCCTATTTCCAGGCAACTGTGCAGATGGGCAGCGCGGACGACGCCTATTATCGCATCACCCGGCAGATGCACGGCCAGGGCATTGCCTATCGCCGCGCCCCCGGCCTATTGGATATGCCCTACGTCTGCGTGCGCATCCCCACCGGCGGCGGCAAAACACTGGTCGCCTGTCACGCAGTTGGGCTGGCGGCCCGGGAACTTCTGCGCACGGACAAGCCGTTGACCCTCTGGCTGGTCCCCTCCAATGCTATTCTGGAACAGACGCTCAACGCGCTGAAGGAGCGCACCCACCCCTACCGGCGCGCAGTGGAACAGGCTGTGGGCGGTTCTCTGACTGTGCTGACTGTGGCCGAAGCTCTGCGGGTCAACCGCCCCACTTTGGAGAGCGGCGCGACAGTGATTGTCTCGACCATTCAGGCCTTTCGGGTAGAGGAGACCGAAGGACGCAAAGTCTACGACGTCTCCGGCTATCTGATGGATCACTTCGAGAACCTCCCCGCCCCGCTTGTGCAGCAATTGGAACGCTGGGAAGACGGCAAGCCGATCCCGTCCCTGTGCAATGTGCTGCGTCTGCGCCGTCCTCTCGTCATTGTAGATGAGGCCCACAACGCCCGCACAGAACTCTCCTTTGAAACCCTCAGTCGCTTCGAGCCGTCCTGTATTCTCGAATTTAGCGCCACGCCCGACACCGAACGCCAGCCCAGCAATGTGCTCTACAGCGTCTCCGCGGCGGAATTGAAAGCGGAGGAGATGATTAAAATGCCGATTCTGCTGGAGACTCGCCCTCACTGGCGGGAACTGCTGGCCGACGCCATCGCCCGCTTAAACGGTTTGCAGCAAGCCGCGGCCACAGCGCAGTTGACCAGCGGCGAATATCTGCGCCCGGTGATGCTGATTCAGGCCGAAAATCGCTCCAGCGTGCGAGAGACGGTCACAGTCGAGACAGTCAAAAAAGTGCTGCTGGAGGACTTCGCCATCCCGCCGGAGCAGATTGCCCTCTCTGCCTACGAGTACGACGACCTGGCCGGAGTGGACATCGCGGACCCGACCTGCCCGATTCGCTTTGTGATTACCGTCTCCAAACTGAAGGAGGGGTGGGATTGCCCCTTTGCTTACGTTCTCTGTTCCGTGGCCGAAGTCCACTCGGCGACCGCAGCGGAACAGATTTTGGGCCGGGTCATGCGCCTGCCCAATGCCCGGCGCAAAAGCGACGAGCAATTGAACCGAGCTTATGCCTTTGTGGCCTCGGCGGATTTTGCGGCTGTGTTGGCTTCGCTGAAGGAAGGGCTGGTGCAGAACGGCTTCCAGCGTTTCGAGGTGGAGGGAATGGTGCAGGCGCGCCAGCCCCTGCAGGAGGACTTCGGCCCCCTCTTTCAGGACCCCTCTGCCCCGAATTTCGCCCTGCCACCGCTGGATGCCGAACAGTTGGCGTCGTTGCCTTCTGCTGTCGCTGCTCGGGTGCAGACGCAGGATGACGGTTCGCTCGTCTTTGTCGGTCCGATGGATGCGACTAGCAGGGACGTATTCCAGTCTATGTACACCAATCCGGCCGATCGGGCCGCGTTGGGGCGGGTATACGCGGTGTCAAATGTCCTCCCCACCCAGCCGGTCAGCCCGGCGGAACGGGGCGAGAGCTTCGCTGTGCCTGTGCTGGCCTATCGTCAGGGGTCCCTGCTGGAACGCTTTGAGGCAAACCACTTTCTCGACCGGCCCTGGCAGCTTTTCCACCGGGACAAGCAACTGAGTGAGGCAGACTTTCCCCACAAACAGGCGTCTGCTGAGTTGGCAGAAATCGATATTGCCAAAGATCAGCAGATCACCTATCGCTTTGTGGAGCATATCCACAATCAGATGCGGCTGTTGGCGCGGGATCAGCGTTGGGCCGAGAGCGACCTGATCCTCTGGCTGGATCGGGGTATCCCCCATCGCGACATTACCGCCAAAGATAGCCTGGCCTTCATTACCGGAGTGGTACGCTTTTTACTTGGGGAGCGGGGGGAGAGTCTGGATCGGCTGATCCACGACAAATACCGGCTGCGTCAGGCCGTGGCTGCCAAAATAGAGGCACATCGCAGCGCTGTGAGCGAGGAGGCTTTTGCCCAATTGCTCTTTGAATCGTCTCCATTGGAAGTCACGCCAGAACTGCTTTTTACCTACGATCCCAACGCATACCCCATCAATCGGGCCTATCCCCGCCCCCAGGAGTTCCCCAAGCACTATTATCCGGCGGTGGGGGATTTCGACAGCCAAGAGGAGCACGACTGCGCCCTGCACATCGAGTCTTTGCCCGAAGTAGAGCGGTGGGTGCGCAATCCGGTGCGCTCGTCCAAAGCTTTCTGGCTGCAAACCTCAACCGACAAATTTTATCCCGATTTCGTCTGTCGCTTGAGGGATGGACGCTTTCTGACTATAGAGTATAAAGGCGCTGTCTACAGCACAAACGACGATTCGCGAGAAAAGAACACCATCGGCGAAGTGTGGGAGAAGCGCAGCAATGGGCGCTGTCTCTTCCTGATGGTGAGTAACCGGAACTATCAGGCGATTCGGGCAAAGCTGGCGGTTTGAGCCTCTTGCTATCCGCTCTCTGATTCGAGGAGTCGCGGCGACGAAACCGCCACGTCAAAATGGACAGTTATTCATTCTCTCCATCCCATCATCCCAGAACCTCCCGCGCCGCCCGCACACCCGTCTCATACGCGCCGTGGACGGTGGCCCAGTAGTGGGGATGGGTGGCTTCGCCCGCGAAGAAGAGCCGATCCCCCGCCGGCGCGGCCAGCGCAGCCCGGTCTTCCTCCGTCATCCCGACTTGCGCAAAGGAGTAGCTGCCCCGGCTGAAGGGGTCGGCTTCCCAGGCGGAGCGCACGTAGGCGACGGGCTCCGGCACATCCGGGCCAAACATTTTGCGCAGAGTTTCCAGCGCGCCAGCGATCAGCTTTTCATCGCTCCAGCGGTTGCTGTGCTGGGCCAGCCCCGCGGCGTGATAGGCGATCAGCACCGGCTCGCCCGTGTAGTGGGCGTTGTTGAGCCAGGCCATATAGAGCGGCGGGTCGGCGTCGCTGAGATAGTTGAAGCGGTGGGGGGCGAGCGGCCAGAAGATGTGGGGGAAGCGCAGGGCCAGCTTTTCGTAGTGGCCAAAGCCCATACGCTGGATGGCGGTCTGCTTCTCAGCGGGTAGGGGCGGGGCGAAATCAATGACGCCTGCTTTCAGTACGCCCAGTGGAACCGTCACAATCACCCGATCCGCGGCGAAGTCGCCCCGGTTGGTGCGGAGAGTGCAGCCCGCTTCCCCGTATTCGATGCGCTCCACAACGACGCCGGTCTGGATGTCCAGCCCATCTGCCAACCCCGCCACCAGCCTCCCGAAGCCCCCGTCATAGACGAGCAGATCGCCCCCCGGCAGCTTCACATATTCCCGCCCCATGCGCCAGTCCACCTGATCCAAATCTGCGGCGTCCTCGTAACGGATGCGCACCCGGCTGGTGTAGTAGAAGCCCGCGGCGGCGTCGCCGGTCAGCGTCTCCTGGCCGGGCAGCCCCCGGTCCAGCAGATACGCCATCGAACGGATGTCGTCGCCGGGCTTGACCGTGAGGAGGGAATTGTGCAGGTGGGCATAGCCCGCAGGGAAATACTGAATGCCTTCTGTATAGGCGGCCTCGTCGATGGGCGTGCCGTCGGCGTGGAAAGCCATCACCGCGCCGCCGTGGACGTTGAAAAAGTCGGTCAGCCCCCAGCATACTCCGTGCTGCCGGGCCAGGGGAACCAGCGGGTTGGCCGTCGGCCCGTGAATCCAGGCCGCGCCCATATCCACATCCACGCCCAGGCTGCTGTCCGTGTGGGTGCGCCCGCCGATACGCTCGCGAGCTTCCAGCACAGTGACGACGCAGCCCGCGTCATGGAGGGTGCGGGCGGCGGCGATGCCGGCCATTCCCGCGCCGATGACAAGAATTGGGAAGTTCATTGGGTGGTCCTGTGGGGGAGGGGGGATGCGTGAAGAGTGAGCAGTGAACAGTAATCAGTGGGTGATCGGGGGACGCCCACTGATTACTGTTCACTACTCACTGATTACCGGGCCTTCACAGCCGTCCACGTGTCGGAGAAGACAATCGACTTGTCGTCGCGCTTGATCCATTCCAGACGGGCGAGTATAGCCTCATCCACCAGCATACCGCCGCTTTCCAGCAGGGCGTAGTAGTCCGGGTCCAGGAGGGACTGGGCGGCCAGGTTGGGGGTGAAGTAGTAGGTGTAGTTGGACAACTGCGCCCCGATCTGCGCATCCAGCAGATAGTTGATGAAAATTTCCGCGGTGTAGGCGTTGGGTGCGTCCACCGGGATGGTCATATTGTCCATCCAGATGGCGCCGCCCTCTTTGGGGATGACATAGGCCACGTTCGGATTTTCGCCGCGGGCCTGGGCCGTGCCGCCGCTCCAGGCGTGGGCGATCATCACCTCTTCGGCGGATAGACTCTGGATGTAATTCTCCGAGTTGTAGCCAGCCAGACACTCCTTCTGCCCCAGCAGCAGGTCACGCGCCTGGGCTTGGTGATCCGGGTCGCTGTCGTTGTAGGAGAAGCCCAGGAATTTGAGCACAGCGCCGATGCTCTCCCGTTCGTCGTCCAGCATCGAGGCAAAACCCTTCTGTTCGCAGACCTGGGCGGGGTCAAAGAGCGCGGCCCAACTATCCGGTGCGACCGGATAGGCGGTGGTGTTGTAGGCGATGCCCGTCGTGCCCCACTGGTAGGGGAGGCTGTAGGTATTCTCAGGGTCGTAATACATCCCCATCAGATTGGGGTCAACGTTGGCGGCGTTGGGGATGTTCGCCATTTCCAGGGGGCGCAGCAGATTGGCATTGATGAGAATCTGCACTGCGTAGTCCGAGGGGATGACCAGATCGTAGCCAGCGTTGCCTGCCTGCAATTTGGCGATCAGGTCTTCGTTGCTGGCGAAGATGTCCTGGGTCACTTTGACGCCGCACTCGGCTTCAAACTGGGCGAAAATCTCCTCGTCCATATAGTCGGCCCAGTTGAAGAAGCGCAGAACGTCGGAGAGTTGGCTGGGGTCGCCGCAACGGTCGGCTGTCGGTGCGTCGGCCGCGGGCGCGTCGGCCGCGGCGGGGGCTGGCGTCGGTGCGACAGCGGCTGACGCCGGTGGTTCTGAAACTGCGCCGGGCGCGCCACAGCCGGCCAAAATCAATACCACAAACAGGCTCACAAGCAACAGACGCAGAGAGGATCGATCGGACAGTTTCATTGTGCCTCCTTGACAGGGCTGGAAGAAAGAGTGGCGGAACGACGCTGGACAAGCTGGGAGATGATGACAAGCAGCATAGAAACCAGCAGCATTACAGTGGAGATGGCGTTGATTTCCGGGCTGATGGCCCGACGGATACGACCAAAGACTTCAATAGGCAGGGTTGTGCCGCCTGGCCCGGTGGTGAAAAAGGTGATGACAAAATCGTCGAGCGAGAGGGTGAAGGCCAGTAGCGCGCCGCCCAGAATACCCGGCATGATCAGCGGCAGCGTCACCCGGCGGAAAGTGGTCCATTCATTGGCGCCCAAATCCTGGGCTGCCTCCTCCAGGCCAGCGTCCAGTTCGCCCAGACTGGTGCGCACCACAATCGCCACAAAGGAGATGTTGAAAGCCACATGCGCAATGATGACTGTCACGAGTCCGGGGCGCAGAGCCGCTGTGCCCGCCAGCCCCAACAGATCATTCAGCCCGCCCAAAAGGAGGGAGAAGAAGGCGAGCAGGGAGATAGCCATCACAATATCCGGGATGATGATGGGCAAGTAGAGTATGCCGTCGTAGGTGCGCTGGAAGGGAAAGCGAAAACGCTCCATTGCCAGGGCGGTCATCGTGCCCAGAATCGTGGCGATGAGCGTGCTGACAAAGGCGACAATCAGGCTGTTTTCCAGGGCGATCAGGACAGCCTCGCTCTGCGCCATCGAGACGTACCAGCGGGTCGTGAAACCGACCCAGCGTGCGCCCAGCTCCGAGTCGTTGAAGGAGAAGGCGACCAGAATGACGATAGGCGCATATAGAAACAAAAAGGAAAAAATCATATTGGCCCAGAGCAATCGTTTGCTCCAACGCAGGAAACGATTGCCTACGGGCTGTCGCTCGTTCATAGACCCGCCTCCTCCTTCCGGCTTTCTCTGCGCAGATAGAAAACCACCGCCGCCATCAGAAGCACCATAAAGACAACCGAAATCGCCGAGCCGAAGGGCCAGTTGAGGGCGGGGCCAAACTGCTGGGCCAGCAGATTGCCCAGCATCGCCACTTTGCCGCCGCCCAGAATGGTGGGGACGATATATTGGCCGGTGACCGGAATGAAGACCAGCACAATCCCTGCCCCAATCCCCGGCGCAGTCAGGGGCAGAATGATGCGCCGAAAGACGCTCAGATAGTTGGCGCCCAAATCCTGGGCTGCCTCCACCAGATCGAAATCCAGCTTTTCGATGGAGGCGTAGAGGGGCAGGACCATAAAAGGCAGTGAGCCGTAGACCAGACCGATCAACACGGCTGTGGGCGTGTTGATAATCGATATTCGATCAAAGCCCCAATCCTGCAAAAGGGTGTTGAGCAGACCGTTGTTGTTGAGGATAAACTTCCAGGCGTAGGTGCGCACCAGAAAATTGGTCCAGAAGGGGATAAGCACCAGAAAGAGATAAACGCTGCGCAGGTGGGCCGGTTGTAGGGCGATGAAATAGGCCAGGGGATAGCCAATCAGCAGACAGACGGCCGATGTGAGTGCCGCCCACCAGAGGGAACGGGCAAAGATCACCATAAAATCGTTGATCGCTGCGCCGTCGGTGGGGCTAAAGAGTTTGGCGTAGGAGGAAAAGTCCACTATCCATTCCACCCCACCCCCATCCTTGCGGGTGAGAATGCTGTAGACAATTACCAGCGCGCCGGGCAGCAGAAAGAAGAACAAAATCCAGCCCGCGCCCGGCCCCAGCAGAAAGGCGAGTAGTGATTTGCGTCGTCGGGTCATTGATCCGTTCCCTGAAAATGGGGATAGTGAGCGGCGAACAGTTACCAGAAAGGCACGCGGCGCACTGATCACTGTTCACTGATTACTTCTTCACTACGAAACCAGCACCCGGGCAAAGACGGTTTCCCAGCCTACGTCTACTGCCTGCCCGTGCGTGAAGCGGCTGGAAGCGATGTTCATATTCTGCTGGCGCACGACGATTTGGGTCTGGGGGGCCAACTCCACCACATAGCGGGTATCTGTGCCCATAAAGACCTCCTCCACAATCACCCCGGCAAAACGCTCCTCGTCCGGGTTGCGGGGCGCGTCTGGGGCGTATAATTGCACCTTCTCCGGGCGGATGGCGAGAAAGGCATCGGTGTTGGCGGTGAGCGTGCGGTCGCTGGCCGCGGTCATCGTCATCCCGGCCACCTGGACCAGCGCCCTGCCACTGGAATGTTCCAGCACCCGGCAGGGCAGAAAGTTGGTATCGCCGATAAAGTCAGCCACAAAGCGATCGGCGGGCCGGTCGTAGATCTCCTCTGGCGTCCCCACCTGGCGCAGCACCCCCTGATCCATCACGCCGATGCGGTCGCTCATCACCAGGGCCTCTTCCTGATCGTGGGTGACAAAGACAAAAGTAATCGCCAATTCCCGCTGCATTTCCTTCAACTCCAGCTGCATCGCCTTGCGCAGCTTCAAATCCAGCGCGCCCAGCGGTTCGTCTAATAGGAGTACCTGGGGCCGATTGACAATCGCTCGCGCCAGGGCGATGCGCTGGCGCTGGCCGCCGGAAAGCTGATTGGGCTTCTTCTTGCCCGCATCGGGCAGACGCACCATTTCCAGCGCTTCCCGAACCCGCTTGGCGATCTCCCCCTTTTCGATCCCCTTCATCTCCAGCCCAAAGGCCACATTGTCGCTGACGGAAAGGTGGGGAAAGAGCGCATAGTTCTGGAAAACTGTGTTGACGTTGCGCTTGAAGGGGGGAAGCTGGCTCACATCCTTGCCGCCCAGCAGAATTGAGCCGGAGGTGGGCAGTTCAAACCCGGCGATCATCCGCAGATTTGTCGTCTTGCCACAGCCGCTGGGGCCGAGCAGGGAAAAGAACTCCCCCTGGCGGATGCCCAGCGAGACCTCTTTGACCGCAAGAAAATTGCCAAAACGTTTGGTGACAGCGCGTAATTCTACGTCAAAAGTAGCAGCCATCAGCGACTCCTGAAGGGAAGCGAATGAATTGACGAACACCAGTTTGCCGGCGCGGGATGGGCAGATCAGACAGGTACGGCGGTTGCGGGTGCGTCCATAAGGGGTGGACGCCCAATGCAAGAGGATTGCCGGATGCGCAGGATTAGGCGCATTGTACTGCGATTTGTCTGGCAAGGCAACTCGATAGTATTCTCGATGCTACTTTGCCGATTGGATGGTACGGGAGTATCATTGGGTTATCTCACATGACCAAATGATACTCCTTTTCAAACAAAGCAGGGAAGACAAATGACACCCGTACTAGAAATGATCGCAGACGAGCTTGTCATCTCCGCGCAGGAATTGGAACGCCGCAGTCTTCTGGCGTTTATCGAACGCTAACGCAGGCTCACGCAAATGGATGTTGCCGATTTGCAGGATCGCTACAGCGTCCAACAGGCCAGTGAACTCGCAATGAAGATCGAGAATCGTCAGGTCTATTCCCATCCGGCCTGGGAAGAATTGATCGAGTGGGAGCAGTTAGAGGGCTATGGGGCGCGTTTGGAGTATTGGCAACGCGAATTGGTTGCGGCATAGGGCGATATAATCTCCCGCCGAGACGCAAAGACGCAGAGGAAAGCAATTGCACGACGTCGTAAACCCTTCCACGGTTACCGCTCCCCGCCGGTCCGTGACCGGCGGGCGGTTGCGTACCAGACAGCGCCGAGTCACGGACTCGGCGAGAGCGCTCGAAGCGCGTAGTTATTTGCGTCGCGCTGTAATAGTACGCGAAGCAATCCCCACACAACCCCGCCACAATCAGCTTGTGTAGACTAACAGTGCAACAGCACCTGCCACCTGCAACTTGCCACCTGCTACCGAGGAAAACCAATGGAAGCCATCCGCATGGGAACCCAAAACGGCGTCATTGGCACAACCGCCGCCTGGGGACGCATCGAACCCGCCGCCATCGACATCGCCATCCGCCGTCTGCAAGAGCGCAAAGATGACTGGGCGCTCCTGCCCATCAGCGAAAAGATTCACCATCTGGAGCAGATGCGGGTAAATGTGGTGCGGCTGGCCGAGCAATGGGTGCGCAGAAGCGTTGAAATGGCCGGTTTGGCTGCCGACTCCCCCTGGCTGGGTGAGCTGTGGATGGGCGGCCCCTGGGCGTTGCTCTGGGGCATTGACCGCTACCGGGAGACACTCTCTGCCTTGGCCGCGGGCACAGATCCTCTCCGCCTGACCAAAGGCAGCCGTACTACAGCGAGCGGCCAGTTGGCTGTCAATGTCTTTCCCCTCCATCCCGTAGACCATCTGCTCATCAGCGGCGTGCGGGCCGAAGTCTGGATGGAGCCAGATGTAACAGCCCAGACCCTTTCCGACACAGTGGCAGGTTTCTATAAACAGCAGCAGCCTCAGGGCAAAGTGACTCTCGTCCTGGCCGCGGGCAATGTGAGTAGCATCGCGCCGATGGATGTACTCCACAAGTTGTTGGCCGAAGGGTCGGTCTGTCTGGTGAAGATGAATCCAGTCAACGACGGCGTAGGGCCGATTTTGGAGGAAATCTTTGCTCCTCTGCGCGCTTATGGCTTTGTGGATTTTGTCTACGGCGGGCCGGATGTGGGCAAATATCTGACCGAACATCCCAGCATTGACGCCATCCATATGACCGGCAGCATCCACACCCACGACGCCATTGTTTTCGGTGGGGGCGCAGAAGGGGTAGAGCGTAAATCTCGCAACGAGCCGATTCTGGGCAAGCCCATCAGCAGCGAACTGGGCAATGTGACGCCGACGATTGTTGTGCCCGGCCCGTGGACGGAAGAAGATTTGCGCTTTCAGGCCGAACAGATCGCCACCCAAAAGCTGCACAACGGGGGCTTCAACTGTGTAGGCGCCCAGGTGTTGGTCACGTCGGCTGATTGGGCGCTGACCGACAAACTGCTCTATCATCTGCGGGCAGTGATGCGCGAGCTACCCGCCCGCCATCCCTACTACCCCGGCGCGGAGGAACGCAAGGCCCAGGCAGCAGGCCATCCCCACTCCGAACGGCTGGGCGACCGGCCCGGTGACCCGGTGCTGATCACTGGCCTGGACCCGGCATCTGAGGAAGCCGCCTTCCGGGAGGAGTTCTTCTGCACGGCTCTGGCTGAGACCCGTCTTCCCAGTGCTGGCCCGGCGGACTTCCTGCGTCGGGCTGTCGTCTTCTGCAACGAACGGTTGTGGGGTACACTGGCCGCCAATATCATCATTCATCCGGCTACCCTCAGCCAGCATCGCCGGGCTTTCGAGCAGGCCCTGGCCGATCTGCGCTATGGCAGCATCGCTGTCAACATCTGGGCCGGCGCGGGTTTTCTACTCGCGCAGACCAGTTGGGGCGGCTATCCCGGCCACACGCTGAACAACGCGGGCAGCGGCATCGGTCTGGTCCACAACACATTCCTCTTCGACCGGGCGCAGAAGAGTGTTGTCTACGGCGATTTTGCCCCCTTTCCCCACAACCTGCGCCCCCGCTACCTGCTGCACGGCGAGAGGCATATCCTGCCCAAGCCGCCCTGGTTTGTCACCAACCGTCAGGGCGCGGCCACAGCCCGTCAGCTTTTCTACTACACCGCCGATCAAGAGGCGTGGCGGCTGCCGGGGCTGTTCTGGCACGCGCTGCGGGGCTGATGGCTATCCCCAAAATCCAATTGACAGGTTGGCTATACTGGCGTATAGTTGCTGCCAGCGCGAATAGATAGCCCCATCTACCGCGATATGCGGCACAATGACAATCGTCATTGGATTTCAAAACCACTCAAAGGAGATGAATATGACAGACGTAACACCCCCTGGAAGCGGAAGAATGGCAGCCAGCGACGCAATGCTTCCGCAGCGTACAGTGACTTATTCCGGTCCCCTTACCGATACAAACCGATGGGATTTATTTCAAGCCCGCGAAAATGACATTTTTGTTTGCACACCACCGAAATGCGGGACCACTTGGACGCAGGCCATTTGCGCGTTTCTCATACTTGATACGAACAGATTGGAAGGGAACCTGATGGGCGAGATTTCACCCTGGATTGATGACAAAGGTGAGTCGGTAGACGTACGCATGGAAATCCTGGAAGCCCAGACCCATCGGCGCTTCATCAAGACGCACACCCCTTTGGACGGGATTCCCTACTTTGAAAACAGCGCCTATCTAATGGTATATCGTGACCCGCGAGACGCATATTTTTCTCTTCGTAATCACCTATTCAACATGGTTGCTCCGGTTAATTTCGATATCCCGCAATTCGCAGCGAATCCTCGAGACGGCTTTCGCGCTTGGCTGGAGGTGCCATTTGAACCGGGCACTGGTCAACACCGCTCATTGGAGGCATTCGTCCACCACTTTCAAAGCTTTTGGCAGTTCCGGCATCTTCCGAATTTCCACTTCTTCCACTACTTGGATATGAAGAAGGATCTCAGTGCCGCCATTCAACGAATAGCGGATATTCTTCAGATTCCAATTTCGGCAAAACGCCTTGAAGAATTATACCAGGCAGCCAGTTTCGCCGAGATGAAAAAGAGTGCCAGCTCTTTCGTGCCGAAGATATCCGGAGCGGCAGTATTCAAAAACGAGGAGTCATTCTTTAGTAGCGGCAAGAACAAGCAGTGGGCGAATGTATTAACCCCAGAAGATATCCAACATTACAACCGTCGGATAAACCAATTGCTCTCTCCGGCCGAGGTGGCCTGGCTTGAGAACGGCACTCTTCGAGTTTCGGCAACCATCGAGGAGTGATCTATGGAAGACTCTATGAAGAAGGCTGAAATGGTAAATGATGATCTACGTCCTGAGTATCGTCGTGAAGATTTCGGGGCTTTGGTGCGCGGCAAATATGCGGCACGTCTGAAGGAGTCCTCGAATATCGTCGTACTTGACCCGGAGATCGCTGAGGCTTTCCCCAACACCAAAGCTGTCAACGATGCTCTGCGCGGCCTACTCGAATTAGCCAGGGTAAGCGCGCGTCTTCCCGCGCCATCCGTCTCAACTCCCCCATCGGCACTCCATGCGCAGAATGCCCTTTTTGCCACAACGACGGATTGACATTCTGCTTTTGTAAAGCTGTTGACACGGTACAGATGTTCCTGTAAGATGGGCATCAGTTGTTACGGCAACTTTGAGTTGGATAGCGCTGGTTGTGGAATGAGCCATTTGCCCACGAATTCGGTGGCCAATGACTCAAAAATGAGTCGATGGATTTCAAAACCGCACAAAGGAGATGAATATGTCCAACGTAACGCTCAGTGAAAGCGGAAGAATGGAAGCCAGCGACGCAATGCTTCCTCAGCGTACAGTGACTTATGCCGGTCCCCGTACCGATACAAACCGATGGGATTTATTTCAAGCCCGCGAAAACGACATTTTTGTTTGCACCCCACCGAAATGCGGGACTACTTGGACGCAGGCCATTTGCGCGTTTCTCATACTCGACACGAACAGATTGGAAGGGATACTGGGCGAGATTTCACCCTGGATTGATAGAAAAGGTGTGTCGGTAGACGTAAGCATGGAAATCCTGGAAGCGCAGACCCATCGTCGCTTCATCAAGACGCATACCCCATTGGATGGGATTCCCTACTTTGCAAACCGCGTCTATCTAATGGTGTATCGCGACCCGCGAGACGCATATTTTTCTCAACGTAATCACCTATTCAACATGGTTAATCCGCCTAATTTCGATATCCCGCAATTGGCAGCGAATCCTCGAGACGGCTTCCGCGCTTGGCTGGAGGCACCATTTGAACCGGGTGCTGGTGAACAACGCTCATTGGAGGCATTCGTCCACCACTTTCAAAGCTTTTGGCAGTTTCGGCATCTTCCGAATTTCCACTTTTTCCACTACTCGGATATGAAGAAGGATCTCAGCGCTGCTATTCAACGAATAGCGGATATTCTTCAGATTCAAATTTCGACAAAACGCCTGGAAGAATTATGCCAGGCAACCAGCTTCGACGAAATGAAAAAGAACGCCAGCTCTTTCGTGCGGAAATCCGCATTCAAAAACGAGGAGTCGTTCTTTAGCAGCGGCAAGAACAAACAGTGGGAGGATGTATTAACCCATGAAGATATCCAAGACTACAACCGTCGGATAAACCAATTGCTCTCTCCGGCCGAGGTGGCCTGGCTTGAGAACGGTAATCTTCGGGTTTCGGCAACCATCGAGGGGTGATCTATGGAGCGCCGCTGTAACTCACTTTTTGCGCGAGTGTAGGGAGCGGTCCTCCTTCGATTGATCACCCACCCGGCCACCTTGCGCCAGCATCGCCGAGCTTTCGAGCAGGCCCTGGCCGATCTGCGCTACGGCAGCATCGCTGTCAACATCTGGGCCGGGGCGGGTTTTATGCTCTCCCAGACCAGTTGGGGGGGCTATCCCGGCCACACGCTGGACAAGGCGGGCAGCGGCATCGGGCTGGTCCACAACACATTCCTCTTCGAGCGGGCGCAAAAGAGCGTCGTCTACGGCGACTTTGCCCCCTTTCCCCACAACCTGCGCCCCCGCTACCTGCTGCACGGCGAGCGCCACATTTTGCCCAAGCCGCCCTGGTTTGTCACCAACCGTCAGGGCGCGGCCACAGCCCGTCAGCTTTTCTACTTCACTGCCGACCAGAAGGCGTGGCGGTTGCCGGGGCTGTTCTGGCACGCACTGCGGGGATAAGCCGTCGGGTTTGTCGAAAGCGTAGCGGATGGACTAAACTGTTCTCGTTGCGCAGCTCATTTTCACCCGGAGGTACGCCTATGCACTAATCAAAAATGCAGAGGGAAGAGCGCAAGGCCCGGAAGAATTGTGAATGGTGAATAGCGAATGGTGAATTGTGAATGGGTCTATCCCGTCCCCAATCCCCAGTCCCGGTTCCCCAGTCTCCTCTCGCCGGGTGACGAGGAAGGGGTTTCCGGCGGCGACGCCGGACTAACCGGAACACTCCGGGAAAATCGAGAGATCAGCGGATGCCCCCAGGCCACACCAATGGCCTGACCCGAAGCCAGCCAAATTCCAAAAAATACGGACACGGATACCCACGGACGGAAGGATTTTCACGGATTCCATCTGCGTAAATCTGTGGTTTCTGCGCAATCTGCGTCCCGTTTTCTTTGAATGCCACGGCGGTTCGGTTGTATTCCCTCCTTTGACAAGCACAAGCAGCCGTACAAAACCGACGCGCAAGCGGCGGGACAGAAGCGGCAAGCGTTGGCCGTAATCAGTGAACAGTAATCAGTAATCAGTAAGCAGTGATCAGTCGTGTCTCATCGACACCCGCTGGTGACAGGCGACTGCTCACTGGTAACTGTTCACTGGTAACTGTTCACTGGTCACTGATGACTGGTGACTGTTCACTATCTTTTGCTTGCTACCAAAGGGGAACCCCAAAATGTGTGGAATCGTTGGCTATATCGGGCCGCGGGATGCGGTTGGCGTGATTGTGGACGGTCTGCGCCGCCTGGAATATCGGGGCTACGACTCGGCGGGTCTGGCTGTCTGGGATGCAGGCAGCCTGAACGTGCGCCGGGAAGAGGGCAAGCTGTCCGGTTTGGAACAGCTTCTGCTGGAAGCGCCGGTTAGTGGGCATCTGGGCATCGGCCATACCCGTTGGGCCACCCACGGCCCACCCTCCCAGCGCAACGCCCACCCCCACAGCAGCCCGGATGGGGAACTGGTGGTGGTGCAAAACGGCATTGTGGAGAACTTTCAGGAGCTGCGGCGCGGATTGTTGGCCGACGGCTATATCTTCAAGAGCGACACCGACACAGAAGTGATCGCCCATCTGGTCCACAAGCACTACAACAATGGCAGCAAAGCTGATCTGGTGGCAGCCGTGCGCGCCGCCGTGGCCGAGCTGACCGGGCCGAGTGCGATTGCTGTGCTTTCCCGAAACGAGCCGGAGCGGATGGTTGTGGTGCGTCTGGGCAATGCGGGGGGAGTCGTCATCGGCGAGGGGGACGGCGAAATGTTTGTTGCCAGCGACATCCCCGCCCTCCTTCAATACACCCGGAAGGTGCGTTTTCTGGAGAATCGCCAGATGGCTGTCATCAGCCGGGACGGGGTGGAGGTGACGGACCTGGCCGGGTTGCCGATTGAACTCCCGCTTGTAGAGATTGCCTGGGACGCGGACGCCGCTGAGAAGGGGCAGTTTCGCCACTTTATGCAGAAGGAAATCTATGACCAGCCCCAGGCCATCGCCCAGACGCTCAGCCAGCGGGTGGATTTCGTCAACAATCGGGTGGAATTGTCTGGGCTGAACCTGACCCCGGAGGCGGCCCGCAGTTTACGCAAGTTGACGATTGTGGCCTGCGGAACCAGCTACTATTCCGGTCTGGCGGGCCGCTATATCATCGAGCGGCTGGCCCGGCTGTCGGTGGAGGTGGACTACGCCAGCGAGTACCGCTATCGCCACCCGGTGATTGGCTCGGAGGAGATGGTGCTTGCCATCACCCAGAGTGGGGAGACGGTGGACACCCTGGCCGCGCTGGAAGAGGCGCGAGAGCAGGGCGCCTTCACCGCGGCGATTGTCAACGCGATGGGCAGCCAGGCCGCCCGGGTCTGCGACGGGGTGATTTACATGCACGCGGGGCCAGAGATCGGCGTGGCCAGCACAAAAGCATTCACAACCTCACTGGTCGATCTGGCGCTGCTTGGCTTCTATCTGGGCCAGTGTCGGGGCACAATCGACGAAACGGCCGCGGCGGAGTTGGTGCAGGCTCTGGCGGCACTGCCGGGACAGGTGGGCGCCGTGCTGGAGGATGCCCATCTGACCGGGCGTTATGGGGAGTTAGCCAAGCGTTACGGCCATTTCCATAACTTTCTCTATCTGGGCCGAGGGGTGAATTACCCGACAGCCAGAGAGGGCGCACTGAAACTCAAAGAGATCAGTTATATCCACGCCGAGGGCTACCCCGCCGGCGAGATGAAACACGGCCCGATTGCCCTCATCGACAGCACAATGCCGACGGTTGTGGTCGTGCCCCAGGACAGTGTGTACGAAAAAATGATCAGCCAGGTGGAACAGGTGAAGGCGCGTAAGGGTGCTGTGCTGGCCGTGGCCCACGCCGATGACATTTTCATCAGGGAAAAAGCCGACGAACTCCTGCCCATTCCCCGCAGCCACGAACTGCTTTCGCCTGTGCTGGCCGTCGTCCCCTTGCAACTGTTGGCCTATGAAATAGCGGTGGGCCGGGGCGCGGACGTGGACCAGCCGCGCAATCTGGCGAAAAGTGTGACAGTGGAGTGAGGGAAAGATGATGGGGTACTGAGAGGATGGGGCGGACCCGGTCCCCATAATCTCAGTACCCCATCATCCTGCAACCACTTTGCCCTGCATTCGCTGATGTGCTATTGTTCTGCCAGATCATCACACGAACCGGCTACCAACCGAGTCTGACAGGAGGCGATTATGACACAGCAACGTCTAGCAACCGTCACAGCAGAGGCGACGGCGACAAACGGAAGCTACCCCCATCGGGCAGATTGGGGAATTCCATTCGTCTCCGAGGCGCTCTACTGGGAGAAGTACTACGACACTACATTGGGCAATTACGAGTGGAACAACGGTCAACTGGAGGAACTTCCATTGTCGGACTACGCCAAGTTCAGGATGTATCTCTGGTTTCTCAATCTGTTGCAGGACTATCTCTACGTCCATCCGCAGGCCAGGATTATCGGGCTTGAACTGGGCTTTCGCCTGACGCTGCCAACCAAAGTTACCGTCCGCAAACCAGATCTGGGCGTGGTTTTGGATACCAACTCAGTTCCTCTGCACGATTACGACCGTACCTATCACGGCATCTTTGACATTTGCCTTGAATCCATCTCCGACAGCAGCCAGACGGAAGTTGACCGGGACGCCATCATCAAACGGGAAGAATACGCCGCGGCCGGGGTCCAGGAATACTATCTCCTGGATGAGCGCGGCATCGAGACCCAATTCTACCAACTGGTCCGGCGCGGCGTCTATGAGCCGTTGCCGCGCGCCAATGGCATCGTGCGTTCACAGGTGCTGCCCGACTTTCAATTTCGCGTGGCTGATCTCTACGAAAAACCAACACCAGTGCAGATGATACAGGACCCGGTTTACAGCGGCTTTGTCTCTCCGCTCTATCGTGCCGAACGTCAGCGCGCCGAACAGGAGCGTCAGCGCGCTGAAGATGCTGAAGCGCGCACGGAACAGGAGCGTCAGCGCGCTGAAGATGCAGAAGCGCGCACCGAACAGGAGCGTCAGCGCGCTGAAGATGCAGAAGCGCGCTCCGAACAGGAACGCCAGCGCGCCGAACAATACGCTGCGTTGCTCAGGGCGGCGGGATTGCTGCAGGAGACGACCGCGTGAAGTGTATAAATCGTTTGAGCGGGCTATTATTGCTGCTGGTCGTGTTGCTGGTGGGCGGTTGTGGCGGTCGGGATGAGCCAACCCCAACCCGTACACCCGTCCCCACTTATACGCCGACAGCAGTAGGTCAACAGCCAGTAGCCGTGACGCAGCCGCCAACGGCCCAACCTGCCGCGCCGACAGATACACCTGCGCCGCCAACGGCTACTCCGCTCCCGCCCACAGCCACTTTTACACCAGAACCGCCGACCGCTACGCCAACACCCATCCCGCCTACGCAAACGCCGACCCCAACGGAGACACCTTCGGCCACACCCACCGAGACGCCCACAATCACGCCCAGCCCTACGCCAACACCGACACCCACACCGGATTACGTCTTTGCGTTGGAGGCAGCCGAGCAGTTCCCCACTCAACTGCCTGGGGTGGATGAGGTGCGGGTCTACGTCTATGTCTACACCGGAGATGCCTATGCCCTGGGCGGCTATACAATTCGCGTCAGCAAAGATAGCGTACCGCTAACCGTCCTGGCCCGCTCCACCGACGGGCTGCCCGGCGAGACCCGGCCCGGTCCCAGCCCCTATACCCGCTTTGCCAATCTGGGCGCGGCCTTCTTTGAGAAGCCAGCCGGTCTTTGGGAGATTCAACTGATGGATCGGGGCGGCTTCCCCATGGGTGAATCAGCCCAGTTTGTCCTGGGGCCAGACGACAATCTGCGCGAAATCTATCTGCGCTATCACGAGAAGTAGGGAATTGGGGACTGGGGATCGGAGACTGGGAATTGACGCCCCAATCCCCAATCCCCTACCCCCTCTTCTTCCACTGGTACTCCCGTATGCCGAAATCGGTGATGACAAAGCCGAGCTTCTGGTAGACGCTTTTCCCCATCGGCGATGACCAAATCCACGAAGATCGATAGCCCCGTTGCCGGGCTGCCAACAGTGTGGCGTGGGTGACTGCGCTGCCGTAGCCCTGGCCGCGCAGTTCCACCGGTGTGGAGATGTTATAAGCGCTGGCGTTGCCCCCGGCGATCAACAGCGTGGAGGAGGTCACTGGCTGGTCGCCCAGATAGCCGATGAAGTGGATGGCCTGGGCGTCGTCCCCAAAACCGTGGCGCAGATAAGCGGCGCGGAGGGCGCTGTAATCAGTGCTGCCGAAGCCCCTGGCGTTGATATCCACCCATACCTTAAACTGTCCCTCATTCTGTACCCGCTCCACGCGAAAATCGGTGGAGACCGGCATGCGCTCGGCCAGACTGGTCAGGTCAATGACCAGCCACGTTCCTGGCTGCTTGCCCATGTTGCCGTAGAGCACCCATTCGCCGTCAGGCCCGCCGACTGCGCCCGCTACGGTCAACAGTTGGCCCAAATTGTCCGGCTGATCACCGGGCCAGACCATCCAATCCACCGCGTCCACGTGTCGGCCCACCCGGCGCAGGGTCTCGTCGATCTGTTCGGCTGCTGAATCCGAGACAAAATTCGTCTTCATCACCTGACTGCCGGGCGCTCCCTGGCTGGCAATCCACGCACCGCTTTCGTCTTCCACAAAGGTGACGTTTGGAAGACCTGCAAAGTGGCGGTGGTAGGCGATAAAGCTTTCTTGTACTGCCTGGGCTGAAATCGCGCCCGTTTTGTGTGACTGTTCTGCTTGCATGAGAAGCATTCCTTTTCTGGATGTCGTCACAACAAAAAAAGCCGCAAGTGTGGAATACACCTGCGGCCATTGGGCAGATTGGAAACGGAGCTAGGCAGCCCCGCGAAGGTGTATTCCGGGCGTCGATTTTGGTCGGACTTTGGTTCTGGTTAGCACTGCATCGGCGGTTGTCTCATGGCAATACACCTCCTTTCTGATGAGTGGAATTGTTACCCCGTGGCGAGTGGCACTCTATCACAGGTCGAAGAGGACAGGCAAACAATATAGCACGCCCAGCACGCCTCTGGGCCAATTCAGTCTTCCGCAAATTGGGCAAAATTCAGGTTGCTCTTTCTGCTCGAATCCGGTACACTGGTAGCTATGACACGCTTGTCAAGCCATTCCTTTCACCCACTGAGGCGGCATATGGCCCATAACCAGTACCCCCCCAACGATTCACTGCGACAGAACCACCCGCCCGTGCTGGTAGGACTGTTTCTGGCCGGTCTATTCGCTCTCCTGCTCCTGCTGGCAGGCGGGCAGGCTGCCCAGGCCCAGGAAAGTGTACCCACAGGCCGGGGCTTCTCCCTGCCCATCATCCAACGCCACACAGTGGATGACCCCAACGCATTCATCTACAAAGTCCGCTTGGGTGAATATTGGATTCTGATCGCCCGCAAATTTGGGGTTACTTACAACGAATTGCGGGCCGCCAACCCGGAACTGTGGGCGTTGCGGGGTGAAATGATTTGGCCCGGCGACGAGATGAGCATCCCTGGGCTGACCGCAGCCGACCAGTGGCCTGTGGAGGAGTATACAGTCCAGCCTGGGGATTCCTGGTATCGGATTGCGGATAAATTTGGTGTGAGCTACTGGGACCTGCGCCTGGACAATTTGGGCTTGTGGCAGCGCCGGGGCACAGTCATCCGTCCTGGGGATCTGATGCAGGTGGTCGCACCGAACCCTGTGGCCGTGGAACAACCAGCCGCAGCGGCCCAAGCGGTCGCTGCGCAGCCAGCGGTCGCTGCACAGCCAGCGGTCGCCGCACAGCCAGCAGCACCGGCTCCAGCGTCTGTGCCTGCCAGCGCCCCGGCAGCAGCCGCAACCCCCACACCCGCTCCAGAATCTGCGCCGGGCACATTGCCACCGGTGGACAACGCGCCGCCTTTCCTGGTCACAAATCCGCCCGCCGACTCCACCACCTACACTGTGCGACCGGGTGACAGTTGGTTCGCCATTGCCAACCGTTATGGCATGGCCTTTGAGAAGCTGCGTTCGGCCAACCCCGAACTCTGGGCCTTGCGTGGGCAGAACATCCGGCCCGCCGACCAGATGGTCATTCCTGCCCATGGCTCGCCGCCGCCGCCTCTGGAAATCAAAACTGTGCCGGATGACAAAGGCACACCCGCTGTCACAGACGGCACGTATACCGTTGTGACAGGCGACACCTGGGCCAGCGTAGCCACCCAACTTAGCGTGACCGAAGAAGCACTCAAAACGGCCAATGTCGATCTGTCGAGCCGGGAGCTTGCTCCGGGAGACGTGCTTCGAATTCCGTAGACAATAGAGAGGGGATTGGGGATTGGGATACGTGTC
>CAMDQF010000090.1 GCA_945905745.1 Litorilinea aerophila | reverse complement strand
GATAGTTTTCTCGCAAGATCGAAAGTTTTCCCAGGCGATGTGTTGATGAATATTGTTGGGCCGCCGTTGGGGAAAGTGTCTATAGTTCCTTCTATTTATCCTGAATGGAATATCAATCAGGCCATTGCCCGCTTTAGGAGTCACTTTGTTTCAAGGAAGTTTCTTTCAAACTATTTGTTATTTGAAGGAACCATACGAACTATGATGAGCAAATCCAAAGCAACGGCGGGACAGTTCAACCTAACTTTGGAGATTTGCAGAGAAATTCCAGTGCCCTTATGCAGCCAATTAGAGCAATCTGAAATCGTGAAGGAGATTGAAGCCCGTTTGTCTGTCGTTGACCAACTCGAACAAACCATCACCGACGCCCTGCAACAGGCCGCGGCCCTGCGCCAATCGATCCTCAAAAAAGCCTTTGCCGGTCAGCTCGTCCCCCAAGACCCTAACGACGAACCGGCCGTGGCTCTGCTGGCGCGCATCCGGGCAGCCAAAGCGTCACACGATCAGAGGTGATTACAATGGAAGAAGAAGACGAATGGGATCTGTCCACGATGAAGTCGCGCCCCAATCCGTATGTCAGATCACAGGGCCTGGATCAACAAAGTTTGGCTGCCTATCAACAGCGCTGGCAGGCTGTCGCCGCCATCGAGGCAGCTGAACGCCAGTCCGCTTCCCTGGCCGATCGCTGGCAACAGATGAATGCCCTGTTGCGCCTGGCCATGAGCCTGGAATTTTCCCTGATCGAGAAGGATACCATCCCGGACGAAGGCCAGCAACGTTGGCAAAAGCTGATCGCAATTCATTTGAGCAGCCAGGAGTAGAACGCGTGGGCACACCTGAGACATTAGAACCGCTGCTAGACCCAGTAACGGCTGTACAACGATTGATCGATCAATTTGACCAGCGGGGCGTCATCATTGGCGGCGTAGCTGTTAGCCTGTTAGGCCAACCCCGGTTAACGGCCGATGCCGATGCTATGCTCCTGCTATCATTCGATGAACTACCGCAACTGCTGGATTTGGCACAAGCACAGGGCTTAACGCCGCGCATCTCCGATGTAATCCCTTTTGCCCGGCAAAGCCGTGTTGTTTTGTTGAAACATGAAGCCAGCGGCATCAATGTAGACATCTCATTAGGATTGTTACCCTTTGAGGTGGAAGCGGTCGAACGAAGCCGGGAATATCAAGCAGGCGCGTTGCGTTTGCGCCTGCCGACACCAGAAGATTTGATCATTCTCAAAGCTGTCGCCCATCGGCCCAAAGATATGCTGGACATCGCGTCCATCATCGCCGTACAGTCCAATCTGGATCAGAAGCGGATTGCTTTTTGGGTACAGCAATTTGCCGATCTGTTGGAAATGCCCGAATTGTGGGATGACATCGAGAAATTACTCAGGAGTCAATGAGTTGGAACACAACACCGCCTCGATCGTCTCCAAAGTCTGGAGCTTCTGCAACACCCTGCGCGATGACGGCGTGGGCTACGGTGACTATCTGGAACAGCTCACCTACCTCATCTTCCTGAAGATGGCGGACGAGTACGGGCGTCCTCCCTACAGCCGCGCTGTGGGCATCCCGTCGGCCTACAACTGGCAATCCCTGCGCAGTCGGCGCGGCGCGGAACTGGAAGTCCACTACGTCACCCTTCTGCGCGAACTGGGCAGTCGGCCGGGGATGCTGGGGCAGATTTTTACAAAGGCCCAGAACAAAATCCAGGACCCGGCCAAACTCTACCGGCTGATTGATACGATCAACGAGACCGATTGGGTGCTGCTGGGCAGCGATGTGAAAGGGGACATCTACGAGGGGCTGCTGGAAAAGAACGCCGAGGATACCAAATCGGGCGCGGGCCAATACTTCACCCCGCGCGCCCTGATCCGGGCGCTAGTGGCCTGTGTGCGGCCCGAACCGGGCAAGACAATTGGCGACCCGGCCTGCGGCACCGGCGGCTTCTTCCTGGCCGCCTATGACTTTCTGCTCGCCAACTACCCGCTGGACCGGGCGCAAAAGGCCTTTCTGAAGCACAACACCTTCGCCGGCAACGAGATCGTCTCCAACGCCCGCCGTCTCTGTCTGATGAATATGTTTTTGCACAACATCGGCGAAATTGACGGCGAAAGTCCCATCTCCAGCGCCGATTCGCTGGTGGCCGACGACGGACGGCGCTTCGATTATGTCCTGGCCAATCCCCCCTTTGGCAAGAAAAGCTCGATGAGCTTTACCAACGACGAGGGCGAGCAGGAGCGCGACGATCTGACCTACAACCGGCAGGATTTCTGGGCGACCACCTCCAACAAACAGTTGAACTTTGTCCAGCACATCCGCACAATCCTCAAAAGCACGGGCCAGGCCGCAGTCGTCGTGCCGGACAATGTGCTTTTTGAAGGGGGCGCGGGCGAGACTGTGCGCCAGAAGCTGCTGGAAACCACCGACCTGCACACGATTCTGCGTCTGCCCACCGGCATCTTCTACGCCCAGGGGGTGAAGGCCAACGTCCTCTTTTTTGACAACCGGGCCGCCAGCAAAGACCCCTGGACGCGGGAAGTCTGGTATTACGACTATCGCACAAATGTCCACCACACGCTGAAGAAGAAGCCGCTGCGCTTGGAAGATTTGGCCGATTTTAGCGCCTGTTACCAGCCGCTGAACCGGCACAAACGGCAGGCGACGTGGGATGCGCTGAAAAATCCCAACGGTCGTTGGCGCAGCTACAGCTACGACGAAATCAGCGCCCGCGACAAGACCAGCCTGGACATCTTCTGGCTGAAGGACAGCAGCCTGGCCGATCTGGACAATCTGCCCGAACCCGACGACCTGGCCGCGCAGATTGTGGAGAATCTGGAAGCCGGGCTGAACAGCTTTCGGGAGATTCTGGCCGCGCTCTGATTCTGTACCCCCAGCGTGTCTGCCCGGTAGTAAACACTTTTCGAGAGGAGAAAGCAGACTGGCCAGATCAACCAGAATTTCAGCAGATGCGATTGTAATATCAACACTCGTATTCACAATGGCGGTCAGGCGACTTCAAGGAATAAATTACCCGGACAAAGTCCCCGGCACTTTCTGTCCAAGCGAGTCGGTACGCCACAATCACCCCGTTGGTATTCGTGAAGTGCCGGGGACTTCTGGGTACCTATTTTCGTGAAACAGCCTAAATCTCTTCCTATACCCCAATCCCCCCGCTTTGAATCGCTGCGCAGGATATTGTACACTCATCCCACACACGGATCAGCCACCTGGCGTTTGCTCGCTCCGCTACACCTGCCCGTTCAGGCCGAGGTTTCCCCTATGCCCCGTTACAAATTGCGAATTGCGAATTACGAATTGCGTATTCCGCTTCGACGCTATCTGCCTTTGGCGTCAGCCCTCGGCATTGGCATCGCGCTAGTCTGGCTGCTCACCGGGCTGACCCGTCCCGCCCAGGCCAGCCCGGCGGAGAGCCTGCCCCAGGCCACGGACGGCATCATCCGCTATGTGGACGCATCCGTCGGCAGCGACGGCAGTGACTGCACCCAACCCTTTGTGCTTGACTCCCGTAAGCCTTGCGCCACTATCCAGTGGGCCATCGATGTGGCCGCCGCGGGGGATGTTGTCAAAGTGGCCCTGGGAACCTACAACACCCGCAACGGCAAAGGGGGGCTTTCCCAGGTTGTCTATATCGACAAGCAGGTGACTGTAGAAGGCGGCTACAGTTCGGGCTTTTTCGGCTCGCCCAACTTCGCCATTCCAGCGGTCATTGACGCGGGCAATGGCGGGCGGGGTATCGTCTTCACTGGTTCCGCGCCAGCCACCCTGCGCGGCTTCCGGGTGACCCACGGCAACGCCAGCGCTCTCAACGGCAACGGTGGCGGCATCCTCGTCACAGGCAGCACACAGGCCACCCTTGAATTCGTGACCGTTGAGGATTCCCAGGCGGTGCGCGGCGGCGGGCTGGCTGTGGAGAGCGGTTCCCTTACCGGCAGCAACGTCGTCTTGCAGCGCAACGCGGCCAGCCAAAATGGCGGCGGCGCTTTTGCGGCGGGTGGTGTGGCGAATATCACCAACGGGGCGATCGACGCCAATACGGCTGTGCTAGGCGGTGGCGTCTATGCGGAAGGGGGACTTTTTAGCTTCACCGGTGCGGCTATGCGTACAAATATCGCCAGCGACCGGGGCGGCGCGGTCTTTGTGGCCGGTGGCACAGCAGTGGTGGGTGGGGGCGAGGTAACGGCCAACAGCGCGCCCAATGGCGGTGGCGCTGGCTATGCCACTGGCGGCAGCCTCCACTTTGCGACGGGCACAATTATGCACGAAAACCTTATCGTCACAGGAGAAGGCCAGGCCCTCTACCTGACCAATGCCAGAGGGATTCTGACCGGAACAATCATCCAGAACCACACCGGCGCGGCTCACGCCCTCTATGCTCAGGAGAGTTTTTTGCGCATTACCGGCGGCTCTAGCCTGCTCAACAACAGCCTGGCAACCGGGGATGGGGGCGCGCTGGCCGCGCATGGCGGCTGGGTGGAGTTGGAGACCAGCAGCGCGCTGGGCAACAGCGCGCCCGCAGGCAACGGCGGCGCATTCTCCCTCATCACCAGCACCCTCGTCATCACCGGCGGTACGCTGAACAGCAACACCAGTTTCGGTCACGGCGGGGCCATCTATGCCCTGACGACAACCATCACCGCCACCGGCAGCACCCTGAATGAGAACAGCGCCCAATTGAACGGCGGCGCACTCTATATTCTCACCGGAACCGTCGCTTCCACCAGCAACAGTCTGGGCCGGAACAGCGCAAAGCAAAACGGCGGGGCTATCTTTGGCAACGACAGCGGGCTGGTGATTGACGGGGGCAACCTGACCGATAACCGGGTCACAATCGGCAGCGGCGGTGGCATTTTCTGGAACGGACAGTATCTGACCGGCACCAATGGGCTGGTCTTGCGTGGCAATCTGGCCGGATCGGATGCCTTCGCTCGCCAGGTCGCTAACCCGCGGGCGATTGATATCACCGCACCCCTGACCCAATCGGATGTGCTGACCAGCAGCGGCGGCGGCATCTTTGCCCGGGGCGTTTCCATGCATTTGGATGAGGTGAGTTTTGATGGAAATCGGGCGGGGTATCTGGGCGGCGCCCTCTATGTGACATCCACCATCGATCTGATTACCATCACAAATGGGCTGGTCACCAGCAATCAGGCCGCCTTTGGCCAGGGCGGCGGCTTCTATTTTGCCAATATTACCAGTACAGTAACGAACACCCTCTTCAGCGGCAATCTGGCGGCTTGGGGAGGGGGGCTTTATATGCTGGGCGGACACAATGCCATCACAGGCAGCAGCTTTACCAGCAATACGGCCAACTTTGACGGCGGTGGCATCTATGCCAGGGGCGGCAGAGTCAGCTTTTCCCAGATCACCGCCCAGCAGAATGTGGCAGACAAGGGCGGTGGACTCTTTGCGCTTGGCACGACGGGTCTTATCACCAGCAGCACAATCATTGCCAACGACGCATTCCACGATGGCGGCGGTCTCTACCTGAGCGGGGGTACTTTCAGCCTCATCAATAATGTGTTGGCCCGTAACCGGATCGGGCTGTCTACGGCCAAAGGCAGCGCGCTTTATATTTTGGGAGCGCGGGTGACAATCGCCCACGCGACGATCTCGAACAATGAACACCGGCATCTCGACGGCTTTGGGGTCAACAGCGCTATCTATGCGGCCCAATCCAGCACCAGGCTGGCGCTGATGAATTCGATCATCGCCAATCACGAGGAGGGGCTGGCAGGTGATCGACGGGTAAAGGTAGAAGGCGGTGGCAACGTCTGGTGGAACAACAGCAAGCGCAACTGGTCCCCCAATCTGATTGGCGTGGACGCGGTGAACTATTTCGGGGATCCTCTCTTTCTCAATCCCGCCAGTCTGGACTACAACATCCAGCGCAAATCCGCGGCCTGGGGGGTTGGCCTGCCTGTAACGCCAACCCTGGCTTCTGATGTCTCCACAGACATCGCCCTGGGACGGCGGATTGCCGTCCCCGACGCGGGGGCCTACGAGCATCGCTACAACCGGGGGCTGAATCTGGAACAGAGCGCATCACCCCGGGTACTCACGCCGACAGTCTCCCTGCGCTACGCCATCACCGTGAGCAATTACAGTCGTTCTTCCCTGCCACCAGTTCGTTTCAGCAATGTACTCCCCCCGCAACAGACAGCACTGGGTATCACCACCGACCGCGGCGTCTGTGACCCGGTGGCCCTGACCTGTGAGTTGGGTGCATTCAACATCGGGGACGTGGCCCTGATCTCCCTGGACGCCCAGGTGACCGGGGAACCATTGACCGGGGGAATTGTGACGATGACCAATCAGGCCAATGTCACCTTTACTCCGATCGATCCCAACGACAGCGATACGACATCTCTCTACGACACCTATCTCTACGATCTGCTCCTGGACAACACGGGTGTAGAAACCTATACGGCGCAATGTGTGGTGGACCTGCACGGGAAGCTCTACCCAGAAATTCAGGCCGCGGTGGACGCCAGCAACAGTATTACCGATGTGGTGAAGGTCAGCGGATATTGCGGCGGCACAGTGACACTGGACAAAGAGCTCAAGATCCAGGGCGGCTGGAGTACGACAATGAAGCTCTGGGACCCGGAACTCTACACGGCGACCCTGGATGCCACCGCCACTGGCGTGGTTGTGACGATTCTAGGGCAGGGGATTGCACCAGTGATCGAAAGCATGCATCTGCGCGGGGGCAGCGGCAGAAAGGGCGGCGGTATTTACATCAGCGAGGCCAGCGCAATCATCAGCGATGTAAATATCTTTCTCAACGATGCCGTCAGCGGTGGGGGCATCTTCCTGGATTTTTTCAGCACACCCAAAATTCTCCATTCAGAAATCCAGGAAAATACAGCAGAGGTCGCCGGCGGCGGTGTCTACCTGGTGGAGAGCGGGGCCAAATTTGACGATGTTCTGGTGCAAAACAATACGGGCGCAGTCGATGGCGGCGGTATGTACCTGCTCAAAAGTGCGGCGGAGATTGCCAATAGTGTGATTTCCAACCACGTCATTACAGGCTATGGGGGTGGTCTCTATCTGGACGAAAGCGGCGCGCAGGTGCGTACCTCCCTGCTGATCAGCAACAGCGCCGGGGTAGGAGGAGCCATCTATGCCATCGAAAGTCCAGCGGCTATTATCCTCAACCGAATCTTCTCCAACACAGCCACATCCACGCCGGAATTCAGCGGCACAGTGCCCCTGGCTCCCGGCGGTGGCGGTGGTATCTATGCAGAACGCAGCGACGCCAAAGTGGGGAGCAGTGTGATCGAGTATAACTCGGCCCCGGAGGGATCGGGCGCGGGGGTTCATTTCTGGGACTATCGCCAGCCGGATATCAGCGGCAATGTGGTGGCAGATAATCTGGGCAGCGGCATATACATTCAGGCCACCGCAGACGTGACTGTGGATCCCCTGGCAATCCGTTTGCGCCACAATACAGTCGCGCGCAATGAAGGCGCAGGTTTCCACATTTCCGGGCAGACCAATGCAGAACTGCTCAACAATATCATTTGGGAGAACACAGCCGGGGGCATCTCCTCCACCGGCGAAATGGTCTCCCAGACGGTCTCAATCTCGTACACCTTCTGGGGGGAGAGCGGGCCGGATGTGCTGCTTTCGGACAATGTCTCGGCCACAATTACCCAGGGCGATGACTTCTCTGGGGAGAATCCCGCTTTCGTCGATCCGGATTCGGGCGACTATCACATCAAGCGCGTCTCGATGGCTTTTCAGTTGGGGAAAAATACGGATGGGGCCATAGACCTGGACGCGGAGGCGCGCAATCAGGGCAGACTTGCCGATATCGGTGCAGATGAGTACACCTTCCGGGAGACCCGCTATGCCTCGCCCACAGGTGGCGCGGAGGAAGACTGTATCAATTGGAAGCTGCCCTGCTCCCTGCAAGCCGCTCTGGATGCAGCCACAGAAGGGGATTTGATCAAACTGGACGCAGGGGTCTACTCCACTATCACCGAGCGCAACGGCCACAGCACGGTTGCCTATGTGGAAAAGACAGTCACCATCCAGGGGGGCTACTGTTCTACCGATGTGCCCGGCGGGATGCCTGTCAGTGGCATTGTGGACTGCGATTGGGAGCACCCCTTCCCGGACAAATACCCGGCGATCCTCAACCCCGGCGGCGTGGGCCGGGCGATGACAATCGTGGGCAAAGTTTCGCCGGAGATTTTCGAGATTCACCTGACCGGCGGCGACGCTTCCGCAAGCTTGGGTGAGAGTGCCGGGTGGGGCGGCGGGCTGTATGTGTTGACCAGCACTGCCATTCTCAGCCGGGTGCATATCTACGCCAACAACGCCATCAGCGGTGGCGGTCTCTTTTTTCAAGGCAGCAAAGCCCTGCTCTGGGACAGCAGTGTGACCACCAACACAGCCACCGACGGTGGCGGCATCTTCCTCTACCAGAAGGCAGCAGCCACCATCCTCAGCGACACCATCCGGGCCAACCAGGCATCCGACGGCGGCGGCGTCTACATCTACGCAAGCGACGCTCAAGTGATGAGCAGCACCATCGAAGCGAACATTGCCATCACTGGCGGGGGCGGTTTCTATCTGGCCGCCAGCGGGACGAAAGTGCAAGAAAATCTCGTCATCAGCAACAGCGCGGCCAGCGGCGGGGGTTTCTATCTGGCCCCAGGCAAGCCGAATGTGGTGAGCAACACCATCCACTTCAACAATGCTGCCGACGGTGGCGCTCTTTACCTGAAAGGCTCGGAAGGGTTGGTGGCGACGAATGTCATTAGCGCCAACACAGCCAGCGCAACGGGTGGGGCCTTTTTCGCCAACGATACCAAAACCACCGTCGGGCGCAATACAATTTTCAGCAACACTGCACCCTACGGTGGTGGCTTTCATCTTTTCGTTGCCAGCAAAATCGTCATCCAGGACAACCACCTCTACTCCAACACGGCCAGCCTGGCCGGTGGCGGCTTCTCCCTGGACGCCTCGTCGCCGGTCATCGAACGTAACTTTATCACCGCCAACACAGCCATCTTCGGTGGTGGCGTCTATCTGGTCAACTTCAGCGGGGCCAGCCTGACCGAAAACCATATCATCTCCAACACAGCCACAGATACTGGCGGCGGCGTCTACCTGAAACAGAGCGACGCCTTGCTGGACCAACTCACGATCATCTCCAACACGGCCCGACTGGGTGGCGGTTTCTATGCCAAATTGGGATCTGCGGTCTTCAAACGCAGTACGGTCATCTCCAATACGGCTACTTTTCGGGGTGGTGGAATCTATCTGGATGAGACCGCGGCCGCGGTACAGGAATCCGCGATCTATTCCAATACAGCCCTGGCGGACGGCGGCGGTATTTTTGTACTGCGTTCCAGCGAAGCCAAACTAGAGAAACTGGACATCCGCGATAATCTGGCATTGAACAGCGGCGGCGGTATTGCCATTTTCGACAGCGATATGAATCTGAAGAGCAATGTAGTCATCTCAAACACTGCCAGTATGAACGGCGGAGGTCTCTACCTGGACAAAAGCGTTGTGGGTCAGACCGGCTTACTGGTGTCGCTCAATAGGGCCGCTGCGGGCGGGGGCATGTATTTGACCAACGGCTCGGATGGGGAGTTTTTCGCCAGCGCGATCATCGACAATGTCTCGGCAGGAGCGGGTGGTGGACTCGTCATCGAAGGTTCGTCCCCCACCTTCTGGCAGACGACGATTGCCCGTAACACAGGCGACGAGGGCGTCCTGATCGAAAAATTGGGGCAGCGCACCAGCGCGCCCAAATTTTTCAACACCATTCTTGCTCTCCAACCCATCGCCATTCAGGTGACGGCACAGAATTCTGGCATCCTCAGCGGCACCCTCTGGCACCGAGTGGAGAATCTCTCCACCGGGTCGGGAAGCCTGGTTACAGGGACAATCAATCTCTTCGACGACCCCCGCTTCGAGGCGGACGGCTACCACATTTCCAAGTTTTCCCCGGCGGTCAACCGGGGCGTGGATAGCCGGGCAGCGTCGGACATTGACGAGGATGTGGTGCCCCAGGACGGCGCGCCCGACATTGGCGCGGACGAGTTCCCGGTGGAATGCGCAGCTCGGCTGGAGAGCAATCCCGGCATCATCTATGCCGACATCCAATCGGCGGTTGATGCAGCTTCCGAGGGTGAACTGATCCGGCTGGCGGGTCTATGCAAAGGGGTGAGCCTCCGCAACGGCCAGACCCAGACCGTCTATCTGGACAAGACCGTCCATCTGCGCGGCGGCTATATCCAAAGCGACTGGACCGTATCCTACCCCATCACCCAGCCCACAATCATCACATCCAAAGGCCAGGGGCGGGTGCTGTATATTGCTGGCAGCGGTAAGCCGATAGTGGAGAGTGTTCTGATTCAGGATGGCAACGCGGCTGCCTTGGGGGGTGGCCCAGACGAGCAGGACGGGGGCGGCAACATCTACATCAATGGGGCCAGCGCCACCTTCAGCAACACGGAGATTGTAGGTGGTGGCGCGTTTTATGGTGGCGCCATCTTCCTTTTGGACAGCAGCACCCAGATTATCACCAGCACCCTACGCGCCAACAAGGCGAGCACAGGCGGCGCCATCTTTGCCCTGCGCAGCGGGGCGGTCATCAGCGACAGCGTCTTTGACGGCAATGGGGCCACGGGCGATGGTGGCGGTATCTTCCTCAGCTACAGCCCGGCGCGCATTGAGGCAAGCGTCTTTAAGAAGAATGAAGCCCAGACAGCCGGCGGCGCGGTCTTTCTGAACAACAGCGGCGCCACAATTGTGGGCAATCGTTTCACGGAAAACAAAGCAGAGTCAGCCGCGGGTGTCTATCTGGACGACAGCCCTGCAAAGGTCGAGTTCAATCTTTTCCAGGCAAACAAAGCGCAGAATGCCGGAGGGCTATTGGCTTCCAGCAGCCCAGCCGCTATCAACGGCAACCGTTTCCTGCTGAACGAGGGGCTGAATGGGGGCGGTCTCTATCTGGAATTCAGCGACGCCCGGGTGACCAATAATATGATCATCAGCAATACGGCCACCAGTTCGGGCAGCGGGATGTTTGTGCAAGCCTCGGCCCTAAGCTTCTTCCACAACACCATCGCCTATAACAACGGCGGTGATGGCAGCGCCCTTTATGTGGGTAACATCGGGCCAGACAGCAGCACGATTGATTTCAAGAATAATATCGTCATCCAGCATCAGACCGGGGTACTCATCCGACCCGGCAACCGGGTGGACGCGGATGGCAATCTTTGGTTTGCCAACCAGACCGACGTACAGGCGCTGGGGGTTTTCAATGAAGGCACAACCCGCTTCGCAGTCGATCCGTTGTTTGTTGCACCTGGAAAAATCGATTTCCATCTGAGCAGCCAAAGCCCGGCCATCAATGTAGCTTTGAAAACGGATGTAAATGGAGATTTCGAGAAGCATACACGGCCGATCGACAGTGTATCCGATCTGGGCGCAGACGAATTTTATGCGCCGGATATGACTTTGGCTGCCCAGGCTGCGCCCAGTCCGGCCCTGGCCGGCAGCCCGGCTACCTTCAGTTTTCAGGTGGTGAATCTGGGGAACGTCCCTCTGACAACCACCATCACCGGGACCCTGCCTGGTTTCATGGAGGGGGTGCAGGTGCGCCACTGGCCCGACGTGATCATTGAGATCGGGGATACGTGGGTGGATGTCATGACGGCGACTGTGCCTGTGGGCTACACCGGGCCACTGGAATATTCCTTGCGGGTGAGTACTGCCCAGGGGATCAGCGGCGCGCTCGTCCAGACTGTGGAGTCTGTGCTGCCGAAAGCTGCGGTGCAGATCAGCCAGGAGCGTCAGCCAGCGCAAGCCATTCTCTTTCAGCCTGTGCAGTACAACATCACTGTACGCAATGTGGGCAACCGCACGTTGACCCTGACCATCACCGACACACTGCCTATCCAGACCCAGCCAACCGGCGAAGTTGTATGGACCGGAGTAGAGATTCCCAGCGGTGGCACTTGGACCCAGAGCGTAAGGGCGACCCCAGAGCGGGCTGATCCTCCGGAACTGGTGAACAGGCTCGATTTGAGCGCAGATGGATTTCGCGACTTTCACGAAGACAGGGCGCTGATCGGCCAACCAGCCTTACAGCTATCCCAGAGTATTGCCCCTTCCCCAGTCCAGATGGGATCACCGTTTACGTTGACGGTTGTGGCTACCAATACTGGCAACATTCCTTTGCCCACTACGATTACCGTGACGATTGGTCCAGAGCTTCTTGGCGACCCCTGGACAGAGCGACCAACTATCGGTGCGCTGGAAACTGTCACCTTCTACCTCCCCTATCCGCCCACCAGCTATCTGGGTCCAATCAGTTCAACGGCAGTTCTCACCACCCAAGTGGGCGCGGGCGCTATGGATATGCTGGCGACAGAAGCTGCCGTCCGGCCTCTCCCACCAACCCTCACGGCGGTAAAGGATGGCTATTGGAATGATCCCACCACCTGGAATCCGCCTCGTCTGCCGACCATTGACGATCTGGTATTGATCGATGGATTGACAATCACCACCGAAACGCCGATTTCCATCGACAGCCTTTCCAATCGGGGGACGCTTGTCTGCGCGCTGGGTACATCGTTGATAATGGATTCCAAAGGAGATATTCAGAACTACGGCGACATCATCTGTTCCGATGGGGCTGATGGGCAACCACCGGCGGGTATTGGACTGGCTGGTGGCAGTATTGAGCTTACAACGCCCACTTTCCATAACGAGGGGAAGTTGCAGGGCGGCAAAGGTGGCAACGCTGCTCCGGGCCAGGGGGCAATTGTCCGCGGCGGCGCAGGCGGTAGTGGTGGGAAACTGGCCTTTCACGTGGCAATGTTCAGCAATATCGGCGAGTTGCGTGGCGGTGACGGTGGAAACGGAGGCGCAGGCATACCCGAATGCGGCAGGGGAGGCGCAGGCGGCGACGGTGGACAAATCGAGATCGACCTTACCTCGCCCGCTGGCAGCATCTCTAACGAAGGCCAGATTGTAGCTGGCAATGGCGGCAACGGCGCGGATGCCGCCCAAAGCTGCACCACCGGTGGCCCCGGCGGTTTGGGTGGAGACGGCGGGCGCGGCGGCGTCCTGGAAATTCAGTCGCCCGAAGCTGGGGCGGGTGACGAAGTTGAGATTATCAACAACGGCGAGATGCGTGGCGGCGACGGCGGCGATGGTGGACGCGGCGGGCCGGGTGGCCCCCAAACCGAGCCCAATCCCGGCGGGGATGGCGGCGACGGCGGCAGCGGCGGCGAAGTGAACATTAATGGGGACGGTGAAGGCCCCGGGTTGACGATTCTGGACAACCAGGGTGACATCGCCGGCGGCAATGGAGGCAACGGCGGCCCCGCGGGGCCAGGCGGCCCGGGCGTGGGTAATGGGCCGGGCGGCCCGGGCGGTGCGGGCGGCGATGGGGGCGACGGCGCACCCGTGCAGATTATCGCTGACAACATCAGCAACGGCAGCGCAGCGCCTAACGGCGACCCCGATCCCACCAGCGGCAGCCTTCTAGGTGGGGATGCGGGTGACGCTGGTGCGGGCGGCGACGGCGGCGCAGGCAGCGGGGGCAATCCAGACGGTCCCACCGGGCCGGGAGGAGATGGCGGCGGCGGCGGCGATGTGACAGTCATCGGCGGCCAGAGCGGGCCGGGTATGGTTGAAAACCAGGGAACAATCGGCGGCGGCAGTTCGACTGGCCCGGGCAACGGTGGTCCGGGCGGCGGCGTCCGAACGGGCGAAGGCGGTGATGTAATCATCACCGCCAGCCCGCAGATTGTCCTGGATGGCGGTGTCGTTCAAGGCGGCGACGGGCCACCCGGCAGCGGCGGCGAGGCCAGAGGTGATATCTTCATCGGCACAGGGGAGACGACGACTGGGGAGCCACCGGTCATCTCTATCTCCGGGCCGGGGACAGTGATCAACGGTGGCGATCTGACCATCAGTGGCGGGGCTTTGGCTGTGCTGAACCTGATCGGTCTGGGGCCTGGGAGCATCCATTTGAATGGTGTCTTTTTCCTGACTCTGGGTCCAGGCGGTGAAGTCTCCCTCCTGAACAATACGGGCTTGATCTTTGTGGCCGGACAGTTCATTGCCTTCGCCGACCGGCTGACCCTGCCTCCTGGTGTCAGCCTGACCGATCTGGTGGCTGGCCCGGTGACGGTGCAGGGCAGCTTTATCCGCTACGACGCCCGGCTGCTCCTGCCAGCCCAGGTGACGGGTGTGCCAGGGGCGCAGGTGATCATCCCTGGACTGCTGGTAAACCTCGGCCCCCTGGCCGACAGCTACCGGTTGACCGGTTTCTTTGGCCCATCGGCGGGAACTGACCGGGACGATACCGCTCAGGGCGCGTGGACGCTGGCCGATTTGCCGCCGATTGTGCCCGTGCCGGGCATCCAGACCCGTATCGTGCCCCTGACAGTGACAATACCCTTCACAGCGGCCATCGGCAGCCGCCAACCCTTGACTCTCACGGCGGTCTCCTACACCGACGCCGCAGTGCAGCCCGCGGCCCGGACACTTATCCTGGTGCAGGAAGGAAGCGTGCGTATCTTCCTCCCCTACGTACAATTCGTGGGGCTGGGGCCAGCCGGGACGCCGCAGACTCTCTATATGCCCCTGGTTACAGTGGGCAGCCTGGCGGCGGAAGCGCGGATGGCGCCAAACGCGACACCCACGCCAGAGCCGGTCCCAGTAGAATAGGATTGGGACTGGGGGGGGAATAGCGGACTGCTGCTCCTGTCAGACCATTTCATTGAACTCTCAGTTCGCGTTACAGTTTCGCCACCTCGTGCATAAAAATCACACTGGCTTCGATGCCCCGATAGAAGTTGGGCAGGTGAATTTTCTCATTCGGTGCGTGGAGGTTATCGTCGGGCAGACCAAAGCCCAGGAAGATGAGGGGCGTATGCAGGTGGGTCTGGAAGCTGATGGCGACGCCGATGGAGCCTCCCTCGCGCGCAAAGACCGGTGTCGCGCCAAAGGCCCGCTCATAGGCGGTGACCGCCGCGGCCAGTTGGGGCGTATCCAACGGGACAAGAACAGCCGGCGCGTGCTGGCGGGTACGCACGCTGACCTGCACAGTGGGCGGCGCGATTTTCTTTAGATAGGCTTCGATCAGCCCGCCGATTTCCGCGGACCTCTGGTCTGGAACCAGTCGACAGCTTATTTTGGCGTGGGCTGCGCTGGGGATGACCGTCTTGAAGCCATCGTCAATAAAGCCGCCCCACATTCCGTTGATCTCCAGAGTCGGGCGCGCACCGATGCGCTCGGTGACTGTATAGTCTGCCTCGCCCCAGGCCGCGGGGACGCCACTCTCGGCCAGCAGTTCCACCTCGCCGTAGGGAACCTGCGCCAACGCATCTCGCTCTGCGCCATCCAGGGCGCGCACGTCGTCGTAGAAGCCGGGGACGGCAATGCTCCCGTCCGGGTGGTGCAGGGCAGCCAGCAATTCGGCCAGGGCCTGGTTGGGGTTGTGGACAGCGCCACCGTACATCCCGCTGTGCAGGTCCCGGCGGGGGCCGGTCACAGTCACTTCGCCCACCCAAATCCCGCGCAGGCCATAGACAATCTTTGGCTTGTCTGGGGCCAGAATCGGCCCGTCGGAGATCAGGCAGAGGTCCGCAGCCAGCTTGGCCGGGTTGGCCGCCACATAGCGCATAATCGCCTGGCTGCCGTCCTCCTCCTCCCCTTCCACCAGAAATCTTACGTTCACAGGCAACGCGCCCGTCGTCGCCAGAAGCGCTTCCACGGCGGCAATGTGAATATAGGTCTGGCCTTTGTCATCGGACGAGCCCCGGGCGAAGAGGCTATCGCCCCGAACAGTCGGCTCGAAGGGGGGTGTCTGCCACAGGGCCACCGGGTCCACTGGCTGTACGTCGTAATGACCGTAGACCAGTACTGTGGGCGCGTCGTCCCTCGCGTGCAGCCAGTCGGCATAGACCAGCGGGTGGCCGTCGGTGGGGATGACTTCCACATTTTCCAGACCGGCGGCGGTCAACTTTTCGGCCAGCCAGACCGCTGCCCGCTGCACATCGGCCCTGTGCTGGGGCTGGGTGCTGACGCTGGGAATGCGCAGCCAGGCGCATACTTCGTCCAGGTGGCGCTGGCGGTTGGATTGGAGATAGGCGGTCAAGTGGGAATCAGTCATGGGAACTCCTTTTGGGGTATAATAGCAGGAAGATGGGGACGCAGATTTTCATGATTTTGTATTGATCAGAATGATGATAGAGCAAAAAATGGGACGCTGATCCAGAGGCAGAAATCTGCATTTTCAGCGTTTATCTGCGTCCAATTTTTTCATCATCAGCCCGATCACCACAAGATTTTCATGATTTGGATGGATTGCCGCAGATTGAATCCGTGTTCCTTCTCATCTGTGTATACAACCCATTGGTATCAGTCTACTCTGCCACTGACTATCCGAAAAATCAGCGGCTATCTATTTTTCAGCGTTTATCTGCGTCCTCTTTCCATATCCTAACAGGAGCCAATCGTGTCCCAGCCACCCATCAGCAGCGCCGAACTCTATGCGCGGGCCAAGGCTATACAGCCCAAAATTCAGGCTTGGCGGCGGGAGATTCACCGCCACCCGGAGTTGAGTTTCACCGAACACCGCACCTCCGGTCTGGTCAATGCTGAACTGATCAGTCTGGGCGTGCAGACCGACACTGAAGTCGCCAAGACCGGTGTGGTCGGCCACATCCGGGGTGGTGATGGGCCAACGGTCGGCCTGCGCGCCGATATGGACGCTCTGCCCATCACCGAAGAGAACGGCTCGGTGTTCGACAGCGGGCGGCCTGGGATTATGCACGCCTGCGGCCACGACGCCCATACGGCGATGCTCCTGGGCGCGGCCACACTGCTGAAGGAGTTGGCCGACGAGGGACGACTGCCGGGCCGGGTACGTCTGCTCTTTCAGCCCAGCGAAGAGGCGTCGGACGACGAAGGCAAGTCCGGCGGGATGCGGATGGTGGAAGAGGGCGCGCTGGAAGGGCTGGATGCAGTCTTTGGCATCCACGTGGACCCGACCAGAGATGTGGGCGTTGTCGCCAGCCGACCTGGCCCGCTGATGGCTGCCGCGGATGAGTTTGAGTTGACGATTCGGGGCTATGGCGGCCACGCAGCCCGGCCCCAAGCAGCCAACGATCCGATTGTCCTGGCGTCGAACGTCATTCAGGCCATCCATCAAATTGTCAGCCGCCGCATTGACCCCATTGAGTCAGGCGTCATAACCATCGGTCAGATTCACGGTGGGACGGTCAACAACGTCATCCCGGATACGGTCTATCTGAACGGGACCATCCGCTCCTTCACCCCGACCACCCGCCAACTGCTCCACGACGAACTGCGCCGGGCTTGCGGCGTAGCCGAAGCGCTGGGCGGCAGCTTCGATCTCAAAATCAAACTGGGCTACCCGCCTACTGTCCTGGACCCGGAAGCCGTGGCGGTCTCTTTGGCCGCGGTGGGCGAATTTCTGGGCGAGGAGAAGAGCCAGATCGCCACACCAGTGATGGGCGCGGAGGATTTCAGCTATATGGCCCAGGTCGCGCCGGGCAGCTTCCTGCGTCTGGGAACTCACAACCCGGCCTGGCCCAAACGCTACTTTGTGCATACCTCCACCTTCCGTATGGACGAGGACGCACTGTCCATCGGTGCGGCGGCTCTGGCTGCCTCCGCGGTCAAGTGGATGCAGGAGAAACGGTAGAAAATGTACAAATCAGGAAGATGCTGGAATTTTAACGCAGAGGCGCAGAAGCGGAGAGACGCAAAGCATACGAGACACAAAGGCAGGTCTCAGGTGAAACAGCTTTGGAACAGTTGGACAGGTATATTCGTCTTAGCAGTTGGGCTGCTACTAGTCGCCTGTGGCGGGCCGGAACCCCAGCCGCTGATCTTTGGCGGGCCGGTCTGGCGCAGTGGGGAAAACAGCCACTATCAGGTGACCGACCGCACAGGCCAACCGGCAGGCACTGCGATGGTGATGCTCATCGCCGGCAATGAGGAAAATCCCGGTGGCTGGACTTTGCGTCGGGAGATCACTGCTGGACAGTTTGAAGTGGCGACGATTCTGATGGCAGCCAAAGGCTATGATCCGGTCAAGAGCTATCTGGCCCGGGTGGACGACGGCGGAACCCAGCAGGTGGAGGCGGTGAAAGATCGATCCCAGGTTGATATTACCCTGACTGACCGGGCTGGGGCCACCACCTATGAACGGATCAGTGTGCCCAGCGACATCCGGGACGAGCGCACACTGTTGACTTTGGCCCGCACTCTGCCTCTGGCAAACGGCTATGCCACCCGCATCAACAGCTTTCTGCCAATAGTGGGCATTGTGGAGACTGTGACGGTGCAGGTGCGCAAACAGGAGCAGGTCAAAGTGCCCGCTGGGGAATTCAACACCTGGAAGGTCGATGTCAGTACACCGGATCGCACCACCCAGGCCTGGATCGGTGTGGATGCACCCCACCCGGTGGTGAAATTCATCGATGCCCGCTCGAAAGGGCTGTTTGAGTTGACGGAGTTTGTGGCGGGAGAATGACGTACTGCGTAGTGCGTATTTCGTATTTCATAAGGTGGGCGAGCCACAAAAGACTTAACGCAGAGATGCAAAGGCGCAGAGGCGCAGAGAACAGCAAACAACTGACGCTCATACCGTCGATCTGGCGTGCGTATGGAGTAGGTAGTGGAGACTGAGCGATGTATGACAACGAACGACGGGATGTTGCGACTGACTGACAGACCAGTTTCTGTTACACTAACCCGCTAGACCCGCTGCTCCCGCAAACGCCACTACTTACGCAATACGAAATACGCACTACGCAGTCTATCAAAGGAAGTTGAGGCAAACCCAATGGATCGCTTTTCCTGGATTGTCATCGGAGTCGTCGGATTGCTGCTGTTGGCCGCGGTGGGGGTGGCGACCCTGCGTCCTGGCGCGGGCGCGGCTGCCCAGGAGGTCTATTTGGAGCAGGATACACCTGATGGGGTGGTCCATGACGCTTTTGTCGCCTTCCTGCGCAAAGACGTGCAGCGGATGAAGGGCTACTTCTCCCAGCGGGTACAGGAGAGCTTCGAGAAAGAGCAGCGCTGGCCCAACATCGACTACTACCCGGAGACGGGCAGCCGGCGGATGCGCATCGAAAGCGTCGAGATGCAGGGCGAAGATCGGGCAACTGTCACCGTCGGAATTGACAATTACGCGCCTGGCGGTCTCTTTGCTTCCAGCAATGTCTGGACCAACCGCCAGACACTCCTACTGGTGAAGGAAGATACCGGATGGAAGATCGACTCGGAGAACTTCTACTTCTATTGATCGAGGGGAATCGAACGCTGATTACGCAGACTACCACAGATTGAATCTGTGTAAATCCGTCCTTTCCATATCATCCGTGTTCCCATCTTCAGGGTAGTGTTCATGCCCTAGGGGGCACAAGCAGGGATGGAAACAGGGTGTGCCAGTGACAAGGACGCAACTCCCAGTCCCCGATCCCCATTCCCCAGTCCCTATTTTCAAGTTAGGAGTGGCCCTATGAACGCCAATCCAGCAGTTGATTCTAAACAGGCGAACCGGCTGGCGGTGATCCGTCGGTCCTATCTCTATGTGGTCGTGGCGATCAGCCTGGGGGTGATGCTGGCGTCGTTGAACGACCTGACCCGCGCACTGACCGATTCCCTCTTCCCCGGCGCTGTGGGGCTGGACGTGGGCGGCGACAGCTTTTTGCGCGACACTATCGCCCGCAACATCGGTGCGCTATTGGTAGCGACGCCCCTCTTTCTGGTCCATTGGCTCTTCGTACGCCGTCTGCTCCCCGTGCCCCTGGAACGGCTCTCCGCCATCCGCAAGCTGGCCCTCTACGGATTGATGGTCGTAGCCTTTGGGATGGCTGCCGAGCATCTCTACCAGTGGATATATCAGGGCGCGGCCACACTGCTGGGCCAGAGCAATCAGCAATTGGGCATCACTTCGTTGGCTGGACAGTGGCTCTATCGGCTGCTGATGCTGATTGTCAGCGGCGGGTTGGGCTGGTTTCTGGTGGACCTGCTGCGGGACGACAGTGATGTGGGCCAAGAGACAGGTAGGGCCGGTACGATGCGCCGCCTTTTCCAAAACATTGCTGGGCTGGGCGGATTCTGTCTGGCTCTCTTTGGCGGGGCAGCGTTGCTGCAAGTGCCCCTCCGTCTGGCACTGGAACAGTTGTCACCCAGCCAATTGACCGTCGGTGACTTCGCCTGGGGTCAAATAGCCGCGGGTGGTGTAGCTGCCCTATTGGTGGGGCTGTTGATCTGGCGCATCAACTGGCGGGTGTGGGATGGGCTGATCGACAGCCAGCCGACAGAAGCAGCCACCGCCCTGCGCCGCTTCTACCTCTACGCGGCCACCCTCATCGCCGCAGCGACCGCCGTGACACCGGCCGCAATGCTCCTCAGCGATCTTCTGCGCCGTCTCTTTGGCTATCCTTCCGGCGCCCCCTTATCCGACCTGTCCACGCCCATCTCGCTGATTCTCCTGGGGCTGATTGGCTGGCGCTGGCATTGGGGGCAGGTGCAGAGCGAAGCCGCCCGCTATGGCGACAGCCCAGAGAGCGCCAACATGCGCCGCCTCTACTACTATCTGGTGGCGGCCATCGGGCTGGTGCTGCTCTGGGTCGGGCTGGTAGATCTGCTGCGCCTGCTGTTGGATTGGGTTTTCGTAGGCGGGTCGCTGGATGAGTTCCGGGCCGGCCAAGCGGCGAACGGGCTGAGTCTGCTGGCTGTGGGTGCGCCGGTCTGGGTGATCCACTGGCGCACAGTGCAGCGGGCTGCGCAGGGAGAAGCCAGCGCAGCCCAGGCCGAGCGGCGCTCCGGTCCCCGGCGAGCCTATCTCTACGGGGTAGCGCTGGTGGGTGCATTGTTAATTCTCTTCGATTTGGGGTCGGTTCTCTACCGATTGATTCTGGGGCTGCTGGGGGAGTGGGACTCTGGCGGCGCGCCGATCTACGACGCCATCGCCCGCAGCGGTACAGGCGCGGTCTTCTGGGCGCTGCATCTTCTCGCCATCCGCACGGACAACCGGTTGACAGTCGACGAAGCGGAGCCGGAAGCTGCCACCGATGAGCGGCGCGCAGCGCTGGAGACACGCATCGCCCAATTGGAAGACGCGCTTGCCGAAGCCCGCGCTGAACTTCAAAGTCTCAAAATCTAAATTGACAACAGACGACGGACCGCTGACCGCTCAAACCGGTTCCACCGCTCCGGCCGTCTGTCGTCCGCGGTCCATCGTCAAATCCACGGGAGAAAGCCAATGACCAGACGTTTCGTAGACCTGACCCTGACCGTCCGCCACGGGATGCGCGGGGTTGCCATTGAATCCCACACCCGCATGGATCCCAACGGCTTCAACACCACCAATCTGCACCTCTACAGCCATTCGGGAACCCATATGGACGCGCCCCTGCATTTTTTGGAAGGGGGCAGTACGATTGACCAGTGGCCCCTGGCCCAGCTTGTCGGCCCAGCCCACGTCATCGATCTCTCGTCCATCGAGCCGAATGGCCTGCACACGGTCGCTGATCTGCTCCCCCATGCGGGCAAAGTGACACCGGGCTGCCGGCTGCTCCTGCGCACGGACTGGTCGCTCCACGCGGATCTGCCCGACTATCGGCCCGATATGCCCCGTATCTCGGCGGATCTGGCCCGCTGGCTGGTGGCGCGACAGGTGGCGCTGGTGGGGGTGGAGACGCCCTCGGTGGCTTCCCTGCGCCCGGAGAACAAAGCGGAGCTGACTGAAGTTCACCAGACGCTCTTGGGCGGGAAGATTGTGATTGTGGAATGTCTGACGGCTCTGCGGGATCTGCGCCAACAGACGGTCGAGTTTATCGCCCTGCCCCTCAAAATTGATGGCGGCGATGGGTCGCCCGTGCGGGCGATTGCGATCGAGGAAGAGTAGACCGGGGATGTGACGGCTGTGAATTCAGTCGTTCGGTTCAGGTGTGGCCCAGCAGAATGGTGAAACGAGAAACGTGAGATCAGCCGACGATCTCA
>CAMDQF010000089.1 GCA_945905745.1 Litorilinea aerophila | reverse complement strand
GGTGTTGCGGGCCAGGACGACGTATGCGTCTGCGGTTACGAACAGATCAGAGACAATCGTATGGCTGTCACTGCCCAAATCGGCAATCGTCCAACCTTTGAGGTTCACCGCATCTGGCCCGGCGTTGTAGAGTTCGATCCACTCGCCATCCACATCTGCCACAGCCGACGGGTCGGCCAGAAACTCGGAGATGAAGACGGAAGCATCCTCGCCGCCTGCGGAAGTTGCGGTCGCAGTTGCGGTCGGTGTCGGAGTGTCACCCGGTGTCGCGGTGTCAGTCGCTGTCGGGGTGTCGGTTGGTGTAACCGCCGGCGTCGCTGTGGCGGTCGCTGTTGAAACCAGTGGGACAAATCCGCTGCCCGGTGTGCCGAAATCCCCCGCGGAGCCGGGCCAGACAGTTGTGGCCGTTTGCCATTGACCCGACGGAAAGCCGGTCCGTTCCAGACTCTTGCCCTCTGTGATACGCAGATCGCTGGGATTACCCCAGCTTACGCTATCCACAGTCTGTCCGTTGGGCCAGCGCAGTTCGATTTCGTCGCTTGTGTTAGTCAGTTGCAGCCCAGCATAGGTATAGTTGCTGTTTACTCCTCCATTGACATTGAAATCCCCATTGCGAGTCAGCACCACATAGCCGCCCGCGGGAACGAACAGATCGGAGCCAATTGTATGCGAATGGGCGCTGCTGCCCACATCCGTCACAATCCAACCGTTGAGATTGACTGTTTCCAGTCCGGCGTTATGCAACTCAATCCATTCGCCATTGCTGTCATTCACCGCGTCGGGGTCAGCCAGAAATTCGCTGATGAAAATGTGGCTGGCGAAGATGGACGTTGCTATGGGCGAAACCGTCGGCGTCGGAGTTGGCGTGGACGGTGGCCCATCCGGCGGGGCGGTAGGTGGCGGCGTTGGCGTAGCAGACGGAGTTTGGGATGGGGTTGGTGTGAGAGTGCTGCTGGGTGTGTCCGTTGCGGTTGCTGTATCTGTCGCCGTGGCTGTATCAGTTGCGGTCGCTGTCTCTGTCTCCGTCGGTGTTGGTGTAAGCGTCGGCGTCTCTGTGGGGGTAGCGGATGGTGTACCTGTAAAAGTCGGCGTTGCAGTGGGCACAGGTGTTGCCGTCGCCGTATCTGTCGGTGTCGTCGTGGGTGTATCGGTTGGGGTAGCGGAAGGTGTATCCGTAAAAGTTGGCGTTGCAGTGGCAATCGGTGTATCCGTTGATGTTGAAGTGGGAGTTGCTGTTTCAGTTGACGGAATAGGAGTGTCGGTGGGAGTAGGGCTGGGCGTCGGCGTTTCTGTGGCAGTCGCAGTGGCAGTTGACAGTTGTTCACACGGGTTTGCCAAGGATGTGCTGTTGCGGGGGTCAGGCGCGCCCGTGGCGAAATCGGCTGCATTGTTGTCTGTGTCGGTACAACTATCGCCGGCCCGAGTCGCAGCGGTTGTGTTGTCCAGTGTCGGCGCGGCCCCACTGCCTTCAAAGCAATTGGCGTTGCCAAATCCGACTATATCTACTACAGTTGCTCCACTAGGACAGCTTGTGCCATCGGCAAGAAGCGCATTCGTGTTGAGAAGCACAATTTTGCCATTTGTCGCAGCGATGCCGATGGAACCCGTGGCATCTGGCAGGGGAAGCGGCGTGGTTCCACCCGCACCCGCTCTCTGTTGGATCAGGTAATACTGGCCAGGCTGGATGTTTCCCGATAGGTCTGTCTTCTGCCAGGAAGTACCAGTTGGTGCAGACGCATATTGCACCGACCAGCCCAATAAGGAAACCGGGACTGTACCCCCGTTGAAGAGTTCGACAAAGTCATGGGTGTAGGTCGCGCCAGTATTCCCCCCGCCCCCATAGACCTGACTGATGCGCACGGAAGGAGAACCGAGCGCATAGAGAGGGACAGAGACGCGGCCCAAAACGGACAGGTATAGAAGAATGAGCAAGACGGGCAACAGCCAGTAGGCCCGTTTGCGACGCGTGGAATCGCGCTGGTTCATCGCAGGGAGGCTCAAAGGGTATAGGAATTTGGTTTGTCAGGCTCTCAGCCGAGGGGGGCTGCAATTGCCAGAGACAGAAAGTACTCTGGTACTATACTTCCAAATGAAGAGGTTGTCAAGCCTTTTGCGACATTCAGACAATCTTACAATGCGAAGTCCCCGGCACTTTCTGCTCCAGCGAGTCAATACGCCACAATTGCGCGGTCGTCGCTCGTGAAGTGCCGGGGACTACTGAACGCTTATTTGCGAAGGATCGTTTTAGCGCGGCTTGCGCGGAGCGCTGTCCCGCCCCAGACGCCGGTCCAGCCAGGCCCGCCAGAGGATCGGGCGCAACTGTTGCCAGTTGGACTCCAACTCGCTGTCGTTCTTGTTCCCGGTGAGGGCCGAGGTGTGGGGGGCAAAGCGATAGTGGACATAAATTTCGGTGATGCGCCGGATGAAGGGCGCGCCCATGGGAAGCTCTTGGGCCAGGATAGCCGAACGCTCGTAGGGAGTCAGACCGCTCTGGGTGGCAGCCCCCAGACGCTGGCCCCACTCCATTAGCTGGGTGTAGGAAATGGAGGCGGGATCGATATCGAAATCTTCTGGTCCTTGCCAGGGCCGACGACGCAGCAGCCAGATCCCGCCCCCCAGCACGAGCAATGTCAGCAAGCCAGTGATCACATACCACTGGGTGGTGGGACGGAAACCGGTCTCCCCCATGAATTCGTCTCCGAACTCTGGGGGCAGATCCTCCAAGGGGTCTCGGCCCAGATCGGCAAGCGTATCGTCTTGCGATGGATCGGTCTCGTCCGGCGCGCCAGGGATACTGCTGGGCTCGGGCAAATCCGCGCCGGAGGGACGCTCCAACGCGCTCTCGCCCGCGGTCGGCTCAAATTCCACCCAGCCGTATTCGGGGAAATAGACCTCCACCCAAGTATGCGCGTCCCGCTCGGTGATGACCCGGATGCCTGTCTCTTCGTCGAGCAGCCCCTCGGCATAGCCGCTGACGGCCCGGGACGGGATGCCCTGGCTGCGCAGCATCGTCACCATCGCCGAAGCGTAGTAGTCGCAGTAGCCCCGCTGGATCTCAAAAAGAAAGTATTCCAGCGGGTCCTGATCGGCGGCAGGCGCTTCAATCGCTTCGTCGTATTCGTAGCCCCGCAGAAAACGTTCCACCCGCTTGACCCGGTCATAGACAGTATCTGCGCTGTCACCAGCCACTTCTGCCGCCAGCGCCACGATACGCGGAGAAAAATCATCGGGCAGTTGCAGATAGCGCTGGCTGATTTCCAGGGGATAGTCAACGGTGGCCGCGCGCAGGGAACGTTCGGTAATGTCGGTCAGATTGCTGACGACGGTGTAGCTGCTGCCCACATCCATAGTCACCCGGGCGCGAATATAGGTCAGCTCGTTCTGGACATCGGCGCTGGGGCCTGCCTCGCCCACTTCCCCAAAGACGGGCATAAACGAGCCGAGAATGGGAACCGAGGCTTGCACCACATCCGGCGCGGCCAACAGCACACCGCCCGTCGAGGCCAGCAGCGTCACAGTTTGGGTCAGGGGCTTGCGCTGGCTCCAGGCGATCTGGGGGATCGGCTCGTCGCCATCGAATTCGACTTCCAGGGGGGCGCTGTTGGTCCACTGCCGCCCGGTGAAGGTATCAAAAGTGACCGCACGCCAGTAGCGCCCCGTGGCCGCCTGGACCTGAAAGACCGCGCTGTCGGTGACGTTGCGCGCGCCGCCCAGAGAGAGGGATTTTGTGAAGCCCGTGGCAACCAGCCGCTCCTGGCGATTCAAGCCCTGATAGAGCTGATTCCACTCCTGGGTGGCGGCCTCCCAGCGCTGGTTGATGGGGGCCAGAAATTGGTGGAAGTTGGCATTGCGCCCCAGGCTGGGCGCCACAAAAGCAAAGGATATGATCGCCAATGTATAGACAACACCGGTGCGCATAAAATCGAAGCCGATGTCCTGGCTGAAGGTGATGCGAAAGGCCCGCCAGCGCTGGCGATTGGCGACCAGATTTGTCCAGGCCAGGAGCAAAAGCGCCAGTATGCAGAAGGCTACCAGAAAACCTGTGACCGGATTGGGGGCGTAATAGGTGTTCACCAGCAGGGCGACCGCTATCATCATCACCCCCCGCCAGACATTCCCATAGCGGAAGACAGTCCACACACCCAGATAGGCCAACCACCAGACCAGAAAGCTGATCTCCAGAATGAAGATGTAATTGTCGTTGCTGGCATTGTTGTTGAAGGCTGCCTGCACCCATTCCAGCCAGCGTTCCAAGAGAAAATAGGCCCGGGCCTGGAGTTCGGGCACGCCGTGATCCACAAAAAGCGCCACCCGCCGCTCGTTGTCCACAATCCCCGTCATCAGATAGAAGACCCAGGCCAGGCCAGTGGCGAGACTGTGGGAGAGCATAAAAAAGCCGTCAAAGCGGCTGTAGGCCATCAGCGTGCCCATGACCAGCCCGCCCAGCATCACAGGGACCAGCAGGTCCATATTTGCCACCCACCCGGCTACATTCAGGGAAATCGTCAGGATCAGGTTGAGCAGGCCAAAGAGAACGAAGATCAGAACACGCCCTTCCTGAAAGAAGAAGGGCGTGTTGGATATGTATTGCTCTTCAGGGGTGATGGTTACGGCGCTGCCCTGGGCTGAAAGGCTGGCCGCGGGTGCAGCAGCGCTGGGGACAGCGTCTCTGGCGACAGAGGCCAGGGCAGATGGGCGTTGGGTTGGTGCAAATGGTTTGGATTGGCGCATAGGAGAAGTATAGCCAGAATAGGGGCAGTGGGTTGGCAAGCCATCTTACCAACTGCTGGATGCAATTATAATAGCAACCAAAGAATTCCTGCCAATGCAAAGATCAGGGCCATCGCCAGCACCACTGCCAGAAAGAGCCGCAACAGACTGACCGACTCGGAGAGGAAGGTCAGGGGCTGAGGCGAATCGGTCAGTTGCAGACTCCACACCCGTTGATTAGCCGGAGCGCTATTCTCCCCGGCCGCGAGTTCGATCTGGACCCGGCTGTCTTGCACCAGACCCTGCCAGCGCGCCGCCTCCTGGCGATGGGTGATGGCGAAAAGTTCGCCCCGGATGCGCGCCTCTAGCGGGCCGGAGGTGTCTGCGGCCAGTGCGTCCCGCTCCAGACCAGCCGCGATTCCGTTCCACTGATCGGCCACTGGGCGCAGATCCACCGAATGGCGCAGGGCCGTCTGCTGCCAGATCAGCCGGGCAGAGGATTCTATCTCCGGGTCGGTGTTGACGAGAAGCGTGCGCAGGAGTACCCAATGGCTGTTTTGGGGCGTGGCCTGAATCAGGGCCAGCCGCTCTGCCAGATTGAGCCCGGCGACGGAAATGAGCGCATTTTTGCCGTCGAATTGGACAGATGCCTGACCACTGGACGGGCGGCTGGCAGCCCAGGCCAGGGCCAATTGTTCCACAAGTCGCTGGGCGTCGTCTTCCCGGCCAGGCGTGGCGGGGGCTGTGCCGGTCAGGGTCGGACCATCCGGGCGGATAAGCAGGGAAAAGTCCCAGCGGGCAAAAACCGTCTGGCGTTCAGGCCCGGGCAGAAGATCGTCTGTGGTCAAAGCGGAACCAGCCAGAGCCAGGGCCGCGGCCTGGTTGCCCTGGGCCAGAAATTGGAGGGACTGTTCCAGCAGAAGCAGCCGCCGCTCCTCGGCCAGGGAGATCGGGTCCACCACATCGGGCGGCAGGGCGGCCAGCCGATCCAGCAGGGCCAGGGCTGTGGGCCACTCCTTGCGCTGTTGGGCTTGCCTGGCTTGCAGACGCAGACCGTCAGCCAGCCAACCGGTCAACTCACTCCGGGCACTCGTCTCGGTCGGCGGCAGACTGGCCAGGGCGATCTCCGCTTCATCTAGCATCAGCCTTGCATAGGCGGCATCAATCGTGCCATCGGTTTGCAGGCTGCGGCTGCGATAGAGCGAGGCCAAGGCCCGGTGGAAACGAGCGCTTGTCGCCGGTTCGGTTCCGCTCTGCTCGGCCAGCCGCAGACCGTCGCCATAGGCAGCCAGGGCCAGGGCATAGAAGCGCTCCCGGTCATTGGGCTGAATGTCCGGCTGGGTCTGGATACGCTGGAATAGTTGCTGATAGAAATCGCCCAAACTGGCCAGGGCGTCCACACTCGGCTGCTGACGGAGAGCGTCCCGTCGTTGCAGGATCTCCTGCCAGATGCGTGGATGGATCACCTGCCAGCGCAGGGGCTGTTTGGGGAAGGGGTCTTCGCTAAGCCATTGCAGGCGCTGGCCGTTGAAGGTCCAGCCAGCAGGCTCCGCCGCCAGCCAATTGTCCGGGGCAAAGAGACGGGCGTCGCTCCCGGAAAAATTCAGGCTGACCCGCCAGCTCCCCACCCGGCCCGTCCAGACGTCCAGCCCAAGGGCAGGGTAGACAAAGGCGGGCAGGTCTGTGTTGACAAAGCGCAGGGTGTAGCGCAGCAAGAGGGTACGTTGTTGATTGGCGGCAAAGTCCACTTGGGCGGTCTGCTGCAAACCGTTGCCCGTCGGCTGCAAAGCCAGCAATTGCCCATCGCTTTCCAGAGAGATTGCCGTGGGGAGGCGGGGGATGCCTAGACTGTCATCGGAGGGGCTGTCCGCCTGCATCAGGAGTATGGCTGGGTTGCGGGTGGGGTTGTGCAGCCGGTAGCTGGCCGTGACATCCATGCGCAGGCTGCTATCCACGTCCACCGAAACGGCCACATCCACCACGTGGGTGAGGAGTTCGATGGGAGTTTCGCCCAAAGGCAACAGCAAAAGTTGAGCTTCATTGTCAGACTGGTTTTGAATGAGGGGGGCCGCATTCAATCCGATGGTTTGCCCAGCCAGAAGTAGAACCAGAAGCAGAGAGGCAGCGGTCAATGCCAGTCGATGGTGCCGTATCCAGCGTATACGATTTATAGTTGCAATTCCTGGGAGCATCTGGTATTGTGGCATTGGTTTTGTGTCTGGTTCGCTGTTATTGAAAGCTGGCTCTGGCGCATTGCCCAGTCAGGCTGGGTAGTGTGTGTGTGGCCGCAAGAGGGGTATACGGGTTTATGGTCAGATTGTTATTAAAATGGGACATCAAATCAGGCCGGGAACAGCCTTATTTTGAGTTCGTCATGCGGGAGTTCGCGCCAGGTCTCATGCAATTGGGGATCGAACCGGCTGAAGTCTGGTATACCACCTATGGTAAAGGTCCGCAAATGCTGACCATTGGCGAAGCTGGTAGCCTGGAAAAATTGCAGACCGTTTTGGACAGCGCCAATTGGCAGAAACTCCATGCAAAGCTGTTGCTTTATGTCTCCAACTATAGCCAGCGCATTGTGGAACAGAACAACCGGACATTTCAATTATAGCACTTGCGAAGACAAGTGAGACGATCTGTATGTTGTTGGACCGGGCGGGAGTGCGAGGAATCGCATTCCCGTCTTTTTTTACCTGAGTTTCTGGCTGAAAGATCGGCAGACTGGAAAGGAGAGTTACCGTCCCGAAATAGTGAGAAGAGAGCGGTGAATATTTTGTAGGTTTTTAGAAAGATACCTTCAGTAAGGTACAATCGCTCGATCTGTCAGCGAATGGCAAGCGATTTCAATTGAAATTTCCCCCTATTTCCATATCCTTTATACATAGGCTGTACCGACAGATCGTCGTTCAAGCCTATTGTAGAAATTTTTGTTCTTAGGGTTCTCATGCGGTTGTCACGAAGGCCACCGGTTGAAACCGGCGTCTGGCACAAGAAACCTGCTTAAGCAGGTTTTGTATAGATGCAGCAGGCCGACAAAAAAACCAAAACAATCACGGTACCCTACGGTCATACGGTGCTTCAAATGCCAAATTCTTCCTTCGATTTTTCCAAGCAGCCAAAGAAGGAGACGCAGGTGTTCTCGTCTGTAACGACAGCACATATTATCTGGTTGCGACAACGAAATCATATCGAGGAGCCAAGGCAGGAACTCTCTCATCAGATGCGGACACAAGGTGTTACGCTGACCATCGTTGACGCATTTGACGTGAGTACGGATGACTTGTTGCGTGCCGATTTGATACTCTTGGATGCCTTCGACAGCCTCGAAGGTAGCATTGAGATGGTAGTGGCTCGGGTTCGCTTTGAAAGCCGGGTTCCCTTGATTATGCTCACCAATGGTTATTCGTCCGAGCAGTTGGTAACTGCGTTGACCGCTGGTGCCGATGCGATCTGGTCACAGAATACACCATTCGAGCTGTTAGTGGCACGCTGTAAGGCGTTGCTTCGCCGCTGGCGTCCCATTCATCGTTAACCCCGCAAGATATCTCTCTGAATACCCACGCGGATGTATTGCCTACCTGATCGGTGAGCCTGAATAGAAACAGGTGTCGAATCACGCCGATAGCCTATTCACATACGCCTTCCCCAGTACACATATCCTAGTCTACGACGTGTCAAAGTACTATATGGCATGGGCTACGCGGCGGCTGCACTTCCTATGTGCATAGTGCGCTGCGGCGTAAATTGACCAATGGTTGTTCTGGTGCGTGGTGCGTGAACTGGTACACGAAACTACGCATCACACCAGCATCTATTGGCTTGGCTGCGCCGGACTGTACTAGTCCAACGTCATAGAATCCGGGCAATAACCGAAGTTTTTCCTGTATACCTGTAGCTGGAAGACCTTTTTGCAACAGACTCGTAATCAGACTTGCAAGATAGGTGGGCTAAAATGGGGTATAATGTGGTTTAGATTCGTAACATAAAGTGTTGCATCATCGAGAAACGACAAAAATCTCGAATGCCGTCAGGTTGGAAAGAGGACTAGGATGAGGAAGTATAATCGATTGGAAGAGACAAAAAGGGGACTGTTGCTCCGCGTCTTGCTGCTCATGGCAATTCTGCTGACACAGGCGCTGCCTGTTTTTGCCGACGATCCAGAAACCCTTCCGCTCGCTGGCCCGGACCAGCCCGCCCAAATCGACGCCCCGGTGCTTTCGGTGGGTGCATCCGCGTCGCCCTCCTATCTCTCCACGGCCGGACTCGTCACCTATCAGGTCACCGGCGTCAACAGCGGCGACACCACTGGCTCCAACTTCAAAGTCTCCTTCACCCTTCCTGCGGGCTTCACTTACCGTTCGGGAACTACCAAACTTTTCATCAACGATGCACTGATGAGTACGGCTAATCCCAGCATCAGCGGGCACACCCTCACCTTTGGCGCCGTGCCCCTGCCTGCCCGGCGCAACGATTCCTACTTTGGCGTCAATACATTTGTACAGGAACGCTGCGGTGACACCCAATATATGAACTGGCAGTTGGATCGGGCCAAAAGTCTTGTGGGCTGGCACGGCTATGTCAAGCAGCTATTCTATGGCATCGAACCCCAAACCCAGGACCCGCAACAGTGCTGGATTGACTTTGTGAATGGCGCATATGACCGGGGATTGCAGCCCATTATTCGTCTGCAAGGCAAATTCAATGGCAATCATTGGGAAAAGCCCACCGATTATGCCGGGATGGCCTCTGCCTTCAAACGGATGGTGCAAGGCTTGCCCAAGCGGAACGGCTTCAAACTCTATATCCAAATCTGGAACGAACCGAACCTGAATGTGGAGTGGAGCGGACAGGCCAATGCCGCGGAATATGGACAACTCTTGGTGGCAGCCGCCGAGGCCATTCGTTCGGTGGGGGACAGCCGGGTTGTGATTATGAATGGGCCGCTCAGTCCCGGCGGCAATATCAGCCCCCTCACCTTCAACTACCAGATGTTTCGGGATGTGCCCGCCAGTCTATGGGCCTGGGATGTGTGGGGGACCCATCCCTATCCGGCCAATCATCCGCCGGAGTATAACATCCATCGGGGCAGTGCCACCTATCCCCAACTGACCATTGATTCCTATCAGCAGGAAGTGGAGCAGATCGCGGCTTGGGGGCGCAAGGGCATAAAGGTCATGCTGAGCGAGACCGGCTATGAGTTATGGAACAACACTTTTGGCTGGGAGGGCTATCCGGCGGTGGACGAAGGACTGCGCGCCGATTATATGGTGCGGGCCTTCCGGGACTATTGGAAAGGGTGGGCCGAAATCATCGGCGTGGCCCCTTACCAGCTGAGCGATCCGACCTCGGTGTGGACCAATTGGAATTGGATTGATGGTAATGGTGAGTCCTATGGCAACCCGCGCCCCCAGTACATCAAAGTGCGGGACAATGTGGACAAGGGCGATCCTTTTGCGGGCAGCCGGATTGACATTGAATTCCAAGCCTGGACAAGCAGCGCAACAGGCAGCCACTACGCCAACTTGAGCGCAACCGCTTCCAACGCATCGGTGTCGGGGACAGGTGCGGCTGCACCCGTAATCATCGGTTCATCCTCCGGCGAACCAACCCCCACCCGGACGTCAGGGCCAACCCCGACGCCCTGGCCCACCTGGACGCCACGGCCTACCTCTACACCCACAGCAACCCGACCGCCGGCCACAGCGACAAAGATATCCACACCGACAAAGACGGTGGCGGCAACCCCGACCGCGACGGCAACCCCGACTGCGACAGCAACCCCGACGATGGCTGATACTGCCACCGCACTGCCTACCTTTACACCGACGGCCATGCCGACAGAGACACCGACCGCGACGCCGACTGCCACAGAAATTCCGACGGCCATGCCGACAGAGACACCGACCGCGACGCCGACTGCCACAGAAATTCCAACGGCCACGCCGACAGAGACACCGACCGCGACGTCGACTGCCACAGAAACTCCAACGGCCACGCCGACAGAGACGCCGACCGCGACGTCGACCGCTACGCCCACGGCAACCTTCAGCCCGACACCGACGCCGACGCCGACACTAACGCCGATACCGACGCAAACCCATACGACTACACCCACCGCGACGCCCACGCTGGATCCGACTGTGCTGGCCCAAACGACTGGCACAGCCACCGCCACCGCGGATGGCGGACAGCCGACGGGAACACCTACTGAGACTCCGACGGCGATACCCACGGAGACGCTGACCGAGACGCCGACGGCAATACCCACGGAGACGCCGACCGAGACCGCGACCGAGACCCCAAGCGCAACTCCAGCGGCCACAGAAACACCGACCGCGACGGACACGCCGACGGATTTACCAACTGCCACAGATACCGTCGTACCGACAGAAACACCCACGGCAACGCCCACGGATACCGCCATACCGACAGAAACACCCACGGCAACGCCCACGGATACCGCCATACCGACAGAGACGCCCACGGCAACGCCCACGGATACCGTCATACCGACAGAGACGCCCACTTCCACACCGACAAACACCGGGACGCCGACTGTTACCCCTACGCCCACCGAGACCCCAACCGAGACGGCTATCCCAACCGGGACGCCGACCGCGACACCCACGCCCATTCCCACCGTCGAATTGGGCGTGCTGGCGGTTGTGGCTGTGGGTCAACAGCCCCACGGGGTGACGGTGGACAGCATCAATCGGCGGGTCTATGTAGCCAACCACCGCAGCAACAATGTGACTGTGCTGGACGCGGACACGCTGGCATTTATCGAAAGCATCAGTCTGGGGGATGCGGTGGGACCGAATGGGCTGGCCGTAATGGCCGACACCCAGCAGGTATTTGTGGCCGCCAAATTCTCCAATAGCCTGACGGCTGTGGATGCTTCCCAGCCGGAGGCGCGCACGATTCTGTGGCACACCCCCACAGGCAGTCAGCCCGATGGGGTGGTTATCCACAGCCAGCTCCCCCTGGCCTATATCGCCAACTTTGGCAGCAATACACTGACCGCGGTGAATCTGGAAGATGGTGAAAAGCTGGACGTGCCCGCAGGTGGACAACCCAGTTTCCTGGTCTTTGACCCGGTGAGTGAGCGGCTCTACGTCTCCAACCATCTGGACGGTTCCCTCAGCGTCTTTGACTGGCAAGCACGCGAGCTGCACCGCCTACCCCTGGGCCGGGGTTCCTACGGGTTGGCCTTTGATCCCAACCTGCGCCGGGTCTATATGGCAAATATCGATTCCAAAACCATCAGCGCGGTGGCACTGGACGCGGCTGGTGATATGACCTTCCTGCGCAACATCCAGATGAATTGCAGCCCGAAGACAGTGGGGGTCAACGAAGCCAACGGCCACATCTACGCCGTCTGCCCCGACGAACAGAGGGTCCACCTCTACGAACCAAACAACTTTGTCTATGTGGGCTGGCTGCCCACAGGCCGGGGTGCGGGGGAGGGTATCGCCTTTGACCCGACAAATCGGCGTATCTTCATCACTAACGCCGACGACGACAGCCTGACCGTCATTGCCCAGGGTGGCCCGCTGCTTGGCCCAGCGCCCACACCTACCAGCACACCCACACCCATCGCCACCCTGCCCCCAGTCTGCCCGGCGGTGGTGGATGGCTTCGAGCCGGACAACAGCCCGGAGCAGGCACGTCCGGTCTCTCTGGATGGACTGAGTGCCCCGGGAACACTCCATCAATCGGGCGAGGCGGATTGGTTCCGCTTCGAGATTGCGCCCCAAGCGCCACAGCCATCCTATCTCTTCGCCGCAGCCCTGGCCGATGCGAATCTGCTGGCGCGCATGGAACTCTTTGCCGAGGACGGAGCAACCCTCCTGGCAACCGGTTTCCGGGCCGTTCTGCTCGACACACCTGCCCAGGGAGGCATCTTCTATCTGCGCATGAGCAACAGCAGCGCCTATGCCGACTGCAACAGCAGCTATACTCTGACGGCTACGCCGGTTTTCTTCAATCAGAAGATATTCTTGCCAATGGTGGAGGGCGGACTGACGGAGGCCAGCAGAGCCGTGGCCCAATCCAGAGCGGCCCAATTTGCCCAATGGCAGACAAACCAACCCCTTACCACACTGGCCGTACAGGACGGGCTATACTTTGGAGCAGGGGATGGCGAACTAAGCCGCTTTGCGAGTGATGGTTCACTACGGTGGCAGGTTGCCGGGGATGCCCGCCCCCAACAGATATTGGCGGGTGGATCGGCGCTCTATCTCAGCGGGTGGGGCAAGGAGCCAGTGCAGGGCTGGATTCCCCTAAACCGGGACCCGTCAGCCCAGAGCGCGATTTCGCCAGGCGCTGGCTCGGTGGCGATCTATGACCCCACCAGCGGTAGCCTGCGGGCCAGGGTGGAAGGGCTGGATCGCCCTAGCGGGCTGGCCGAGAACGGCGCGGGACTGTGGATTGCCGAAACCGGTGGCCGACGGCTGCTGCTGGCCGACCCCAGCTCCGGGCAGATTGTGCGCAGCCTGGCCCTGGACGAAGCGCCCTATGTGGTGCGCTCTGTGGCAGATGGCGTATTTGTCACCCTGCCCGGGGGCAATCGGGTGATTTCCGTAGGGAACGACGGCGGGATTCGCTGGCAGGTGGAGTTGGATGGACTGGGCCTGCCCCAGGATATCAGCTACGACGTTCGGCGCAACCGGCTCTACGTCCTCTATATGCTGGCCCCCCGCTACGGGCAGGTGGCTGTATTGGACGCCAGCAGCGGGGAACGGTTGGCTACGATTGAACCGACTCTCAGCCGTCCCCTGCGCAGCGCCCAGGCGCTGGCCGTGGACAGCGCCAGTGACCGGCTGCTCATCAGCACAGTGCAGGGAGTGGAGCAGTTTGCTCTGAAGAGTTTGCAGCCTGTCGGACGCTTGAGCGTTGGCTGGTTTGCCGGGCCATTCAGCTTTGCCGTGGAGGGTGCGGGTGGAGCCGTCTGGTCTGTGGATGGTCGGCAGGGAGCAGTCCAGACGATGCGTTGATTGTTCATAGCTATCGGTTTTTTAGCCAGGTAGTGCTGTAGCAGATTCCCAGAATCAAATCAAAAGAGAGAGACGCACTAATCGTGCAGGATACCCTGCCCAGCGGCGTGCAGTTCGTCAGCGCCGTGCCCGCACAGAACAGCGGCCCCAATCCGTTGCGTTGGGTGGTGGGCAATATGCTGCCGGGTCAAAAGTTCGAGTCACTGGTGACTGTGCGGGCTTCCGGAAACGGCGCTCTGGAGAATCGGGTCTGTGTGGATTCGGACCAGATCGACACCTGCGCCGACGACATCACACCGAGTGGCACTCTGCCCTATCTCAAACAGACCAAGAGTGTCAGCCCGACTACGGTGGCCCCGGGTGGAACCGTACAATATACCATCAACATTGAGAACATCGGCACTGGTGCTACGGGCAGCCCCTACACCATCAATGAATATCTGCCTGCGGGCTTCACCTACGTTAGCAAAGACAACGTGACAGTCAACGGGGCGAATGTCACAGCCGCCACGACGGTCAACAGCAGCAACCTGAACAAACCGATTTTCACGGTGCCTTCGGCCATCAACGCCGGGCAATCGCTGCTGCTCACATTCACGGCCCAGGTCAGTAGTGTGGCCGGCAACTATTGTAACTTCTACACAGCCACCCAGAACGGCATCCCGCTGACCACGGGCAGCCTGGCCTGTGTGACGGTGGGCGACGGGCGGATCGGCGACACCATCTATCGCGACTGGGATGGCAGCGGTACGCAGGACCCCGCCGAAGAGGGCATTGCCGGTGTGACGGTCAAACTCTATGCGGCCAACGGCACCACCCTGCTCGCCACCACCAGCACCGACGCCAACGGCAACTACTACTTCCCCGGCCTGACGGCTGGTACGTATGTAGTGCAGGTGAACGACGGCGTGACTCTGCTCAGCACGACCCTGACCGACGACCCCGATGCTACCCTGGACAACCGGCATACGGTTGTACTCGCCACCAACCAGCAATATCTGAGCGCTGACTTTGGCTACCAGCCCGGCGGGGCAGGCGGGCAAGGCGGGGTCGGCAACGTCGGGGTCATCGGCGACCAGGTCTTTGACGATAAAGGCAACGACGGCTTCTTCAATATAGGCACAGACATAGGCATCCCGGGCATCACCGTCTATCTTTACGCAGACCGCAACGGCGACGGCATCATCAACCCGGCAACGGACGCCCTGGTCAAGACGACCACCACCAACGCCAGCGGGGTCTATGGCTTCACCTTTCTGGGCGAGGGCTATAACTATATCGTCTACGTGGATCAAGCCGACGCAAATCTGATCAGCTACTTTGGCGGCGGCGCTTTTGTGCCCACCACCGCGGACCCGCATTCCGTGGCGAACCTGACGGGCACTTACAGTAGCGCCGACTTTGGCTTCTACAAAGTGGTGCCCGGTTCCATCGGCGATCTGGTCTGGTATGACCTCGACGCCGACGGCGTGAAGGATGCCAACGAGTCCGGTCTGGGCGCTGTCAGCGTCAAGCTTTATCAGGACAGCAACGGCAACGGCATCGTAGACAGCGGCGAGCCGCTGTTGGCCACCACTGTCACCGATCCCTCCGGTATCTACAGCTTCAACAATCTGCCCGTCGGCACGTATGTGGTGGATGTGGACGAGAGCGACGCCGATATCCCCGACTCGCTGGCCCCGTCGCGCGACCCCATCGCCGTTACCCTGGGCGTGGCCGAAAGCAAGACCGACGTGGACTTCCCCTTTGTCCAGGCGCTGACCAAGACGGTGGATTTGACCACGGCCTCCCCCGGCAACCAGCTTACCTACACCATCTACCCGCGCTATTTTGGCAGCCAACTGCTGACCGGCGCGGTCATCAATGACACCATCCCGGTCGGCACCACCTACGTGGCGGCCAGCATCAACGCCGGTGGCGAGGCCGTGGACGACGACGATATACCCGACGGTGTGATTGACCGCGTGGCCTGGGACTTGGGCAGCAACAACCCCGGCAGCGTGGGCTACAGCGGCGGCGCGGCCATGTGCCCGGCCACCGCCACGTTGACCGCCGATAAAGACACACACATTTTCAGTAATGCTACCGGTGATAATGCCGGCGGCTCCGCCAAACTGAACGCGGACTCTGATGCTATCCAGCATGCCCTTCTCCATTTCGACATCAGCAGCTTGCCAGTTGGCGCGGTCATTGATAATGCGCAGGTGAAGGTCACTGTCGAGAGCGGGCAGAACGCCAACCGCACGGTCAGCGTGCGCAAGCTGACCTTTGGCCCCTGGACAGAGGGCAGCGGCGCGGAAGGCGGCACGGCCTGTGCCAGTGCTGGTAACGGGGCAACCTGGAACCAGCCCGTCTGCACCGGCACAGGTTGGAATGGCTCTGGGGGAAACTTTGCCACCGCCGCCCCCTACGGATCAGAGTTGGGGAGCATTTCGCCGGCTGTAGACGATACGACCTACGCTGCAACCGTTACCAGCGCCGTGCAGGACTGGTACGCCACACCCGCCAATAACTACGGCCTGGCCCTGCTTGGCGTAGGCAGCGATATGGGAACGATCAAATTCCATTCGCGCACCGGTACGGCCGGGAGCGAACCCAAACTGGTGGTGAACTATCGCGTACCCACCGCCGGCGGCTGTAGCGGCACAGTCAGTCTGGCCGCCGTGGCCGATACGTACATCCAGCAAGACAGCGGCGGCAACGACAACTTCGGCACGATCACGACTCTGAAAATCCGACCGGAGACCGCCAAGAAGAAGCACGCCTTGCTGCGCTTCGACGTGAACGGCATCCCGGTTGGGGCTACGCTTACGGCGGCCACGCTCAAAATGATCGTTTCGACCGCCAAGTCCAACACGACCAGCGAAATCCACCGCATGACCACGGCCTGGGTGGAGGGCACGGATGCCACAGACGGTGCGCAGTGGAATGATCCCAATGGCACCGGCACGGCCGGCACCTGGTCCGCGGGCGCTTTCAGTACCGCCGACTACAATGCCACGACTGTCGGCACCCTCACCCCCAGCACCAGCGGCCTCAAGACGGCCGACGTCAAGACGCTGGTGCTGGGCTGGCAGACCGGCGTCTATTCCAACACGGGCATTGTGTTGCTGACGACCGGCACCTCCACCTCCAGGGGCGACGCCGCCTATCGCAGCCGCGAAGACGGCACGGCCAGCAACCGCCCGGTGATTGACGTAAGCTGGACGATCCCGCCCAGCAGCCCGACGCGCGTCAACACCCTGAGCGCATCGCCGCTGCTGGTGGTAGAGGGCGACAAGATCACAGTCAAGATGGTGCTGCAGAACAGCACCGGAAGCGCCGTGACCAGTGTCACGCCCAGCGCGCTGACCGTGACGGCCGCGGGCGGCGGTACGTATAGCTGCGCCACGCTCACCGGCCCCAGCCCCGCCAGCCAGACGGTGGCGGCCAACAGTTCGGCCACCTTCACCTGGACTTGCACGACCAATACTGCGCCCACCCTGTCCGGCAGCCTGACCTTTAGCGCCACGGCCAGCGGCACTGGGCCTACCACCTGGACCTCCAGCAGCAGCGAGAGCGCGCTGGTCACACCGCCGCTCACCTTCAAGGCGGAGGTCAAGACCCCGCCCGGCGTCGCCGTGGCCACCAACCAGGCCGATCTGACCCTGGCCTTCCCTTCCACTGAAGGTCTGGTTTGCTACGTCATGGCCGATGGCTTCGATGCCAACGACGTGGACTATCTGCGCCGGGTCGACCGCGCCACCGGTGTCGTCACCCCGGCCAGCCCGACCGCAACCGGCACACAACTGATCGAGGCGATGACCTGGAGTCTGGACTTCACCACACTCTACGCCGCCAACGGCAACCAACTGGGCACGCTCAACACGACCAGCGGCCTCTTTACGGCCAAACTCAACACCGTCGGCAGCGTGGCCGACCCCCTGGCAGGTGAGTTCGGCAACATCACCGTAGCCGATGTGGACGGTCTCAGCTTCGACCCGGCCAGCGGTGTGCTCTACGGCGTGCATCGCCGCGAGGCCAGCAACACCCAGCTCGACGTGCTGATCAAAATTGACCCGGTGACGGGCAAGCACATCAACGGTACATTCGGCGTGGGCGTGGATTACATCAAAGTGCGCACGGACCTCTTGGCGACGCCGCTCTACGAGATAGACGACATCAGCTTCGACCCGGTCAGCGGCTCGCTCTACGCCATCGCCAACGGCACCTCAGCCAGCTTCTCGGTAGGCGACCGGCTGGTGACTCTGAGCAAGAGCGCCGGAACAGTCAGCGACATCGCCCGCATCACCAAATCCACCGGCGGCAACCTGGACGATGTGGAGGGTCTCAGCTTCTACGGTGACGGCGGCCTCTTCGCCACCAGCGGTTATCATGCCGCCAGCGGCGACACCAACAAACTGTGGGAGCTGGACAAAGAGACAGCCGTGGCGACGCAGGTGGCTGTCTTGGGCACGCAGAGTACCTACAACGACTACGAGGCGGTGGCCTGCCAGGGCGGTTCGCTCAGCACATCCACCACCCCCAGCAATGTGGTGGAGACGAGCCTGAGCGCCAGCATCGGCGACCGTGTCTGGGCCGACATTAACGGCGACAGCGTGCAGGATGCTGGCGAGCCGGGGCTGGGCGGCGTGGAAGTCTGCGCCACGCCCACCGGCGGCGGCGCGGCCGTCTGCGACACGACCGATGCCTTCGGCGCTTACCGCATCAACGGCCTGACCAACGCTGCCAGCTACAACGTCGCGACGACGCCTGCCACCTATCCGGTCGGCTATGCGCCAACCACGGCCACAACCCTGACGCGCACGGCCACCACGGCCGGCGTCAACGACGCCGACTTCGGGCTGCGCCCGCCGGGCACAGGCAGTATCGGCGATACCGTCTGCCTGGACACAGCGGAGAATGGCTGCGATGCCGGCGATGCCGGCCTGCCCGCGGTGACTGTACGTCTCTACCGCGACCTGACCAACAATGGACTGACCGGTGACGACATTCTGATGGAAACCGCCACCACAGACGCCAGCGGACTCTACGGCTTCACTGGCCTCCACGCTGGCGACTATCTGGTGCAGGTGGATACAAGCAGCATCGTCACCAGCTCATTCGGCGTGACGGCGACCCTTGGCGCCGCGATGGACCTGGTCAGCGGTACAAATCCCCACGATGTGGCTTTGAGCAACGGCCAGGCCTATACGACGGCCGACTTTGGCTACAACTGGGGTGGCTCCATTGGCGACTTCGCCTGGTATGACAACAACGGCGACAAAATTCAGGACGGCGGTGCCGAAACCGGTGCGCCCGACACGACGATTGTGCTCTACTACGACGTCAATGGCGACAGCGCGATTGACCCCAACGATGTGATTGTCGCTGTGGATGTGACCGACAATGCCGGTGCTTATCTCTTCGACAACCTGCCGCCGGGCAAATACATCGTCAAGGCCGACGAGCAGCAGGTGCCCGCGCCGCCCAGCAGCGCCAACGCCGGGCAGATCGGCAAGATGGTGGCCACCACCGGCAGCAAGAAGGTTGTCGTCTTGACCGCCAACCAGGACTACACCCTGGCCGACTTTGGCTTTATCGAAGCGGCCGAGGTGGAGGGCACCGTCTTCCACGATGTCAACCACAGCAGCGTGCTGGACAGCGGCGAACCGGGTCTGAATGCTGTAACTGTCACCCTGAGCGGTACGGATGTCAACAACAACCCGGTCAACTTGACGACGCCGACCGATACCAGCGGCGAGTACAAATTCATCGTACCGCCCGGCACATACACGATTACCTACAACTCGGCCCACATTCCCGCCGGGCTGACCGAAACAACGACGCCCACCAGCATTACCCTCACCGTCAACGCGGGCCAGGAGTCGAAGGGCAATGACTTCGGTGTGGACAATACCGGCCGTATCGGTGATCTGCTCTGGCACGATATAGATGGCGATGGGGTCAAAGATGCCACCGAAGATGGGATTAGCGGCGTGACTCTGCTGCTCTACAACAGCGCTGGCACCACACTGCTCGCCAGCACTGTCACCACAGCCAGCGGCGGCTACATCTTCCCTGGTCTGGCCAATGGCGACTATCTGGTGCGTGTGGACACCGACTCCCTGCCGATTGGCTACGACCAGACAGCCGACCCGGAGCAGCCGGGTGTCCAATGCACCACCTGTAACAATGAAAGCCCGGCCACGGTCTCCGGTGGCAGCAGCGTCCTGACCAAAGACTTCGGCTATCGGGATGGCGGCGCGGCTGGTGCCGGCACGGTTACGCTCCTTGGCAATGTCTGGTATGACACGGACAAGCAGGGCGATTTCGATGAGACACCCCCTGGCTCCTGGATCAACGGCGTCAAGGTCAATGTGGTTTGTAGCAATGGTTTCAGTACCCAATTGACCACTGCGACGAGCATCGGCGGCAACTGGTCGACCACCGTTTCGGACAATGTAAGCTGTACGGTGACGGTGGACACCTCCACCCTGCCCAGTGCGGCCTACACCCAGACCGGGGACCCGGACCAGCCCGGTGTACTCTGCACCACCTGTGACAGCACGACAGTAGTTGTGATTGGGGCAAGCGCACCACCGGCGGTCAACTTCGGCTATGTGGAGCAACTTGGCACTATCACCGGCACAGTCTGTGCGGGCAGCGGCGATGGTGTCTGCAACCCTGGCGAAAGCGCCCTGACCGGCGTGACTGTCACCCTGACCTATGCCGGTCCGGATACATTCCTGGGCACAAGTGATGACATCAGCCAGACGGTGACAACCAACGCCAGCGGTAGATACACCTTCACGAATCAGCTGCCGGGGTTGTACCAGATCGTCGAGACCAATCCGGTCAACTACGCCAGCCTGGCCGACGCCGATGGCGGCAACCCGGACAACATCAGCCCGGTCGTTCTGGCTGCGGGCCAGACCATCACAGGCCGGGACTTCGAGGATGTCGCTGCTGCGGTCCGGCTGACGGGCACGGTCTTTGATGACGCCAACGGCTCCCAGGTGCAGAACGGGGCCGAGGTCGGCACCAATGCCGGTGGGTTGAATGTCAACCTGCTGAACGGCAGCAACAATGTGGTGGCGACGACGACGGTGAGTGCCAACGGTCTCTACACCTTTCCCACGGTGACGGCCAACAGCACCTACACCCTGCAACTGACGCTGAACCCAGGCACACCGGGCCAACCGGCTCCGGCTGTGGCTCTGCCCAGCAATTGGGTGACGACGGGTGAGAACACCGCGGGCACGCCCGACGGCACACCCAACAGCCTGTTGACAGCGGTGGTGGCGGCGTCCAATGTGACCCAGAAGAACTTTGGCATCGAGCAGTTGCCCAACAGCAATTCGGTCACTGCGCCGAGCCAGTCCAATCCAGGTGGGACAATCTCGGTGACGGTGCCTGCGCTCTCTGGCTCAGACCCGGAGGACGGGGTGCTGGGCACGGGCATGACCCTGACCATCACCAGCCTGGCGACGAATGGCACGCTCTACTACAACAATACACCGGTGACGCTGAATCAGGTCATCACCAATTACGACCCGACGAAACTGACGGTGGACCCGGCGAATGGGGCTGTGACGGTCAGCTTTGCCTATGCAACCGTAGACGCCGCGGGCAGGGTGGACCCAACCCCGGCCACAGTGACGATACCCTTCGTCGTACTCGACTATCTGATTACCAAGACGCTCAACACACCGAGCCCCGTGCGCAAGGGCGAGACCGTCAGTTTCACCATCCGCATCACCAATACGGGCAGTGTGACGCTGACCACCGTGCCCCTGATTGACATCTACGTTGACGGCATTATTGTCTATGTCAGTTCCACCCCATCGGCGAATACGTCGGCGTCCAGCCAGCTCGAGTGGACGGACCTGACGGCAGCCACAGCCAACGGCTTTGGCCGAGACCTGGGGCCAGGGGATGTCTTCGCGGTGGTGGTGACCTTCGTGGCCTTGACAGACACGAGCGCCTTCCCTGGGGGGGTGACCATCAATACCGCCACGGTACAGGGTGCCTCCTACGATCCCGATGGTCCTGGGGGTAGCTCACCCCAGTCTCTGCCAGACAAATCGGCCACAGCGGGGGTAGGAATCGTCAATCCCACGTCGGTAGCCCTGGCCGAAGCAAGCGCAAGCTATGTGGATGCCCAGGCCCGGTTGCAGTGGCGCACGGTCAATGAAAGTGACGTCATCGGCTTCCACATCTATCGCAGCGAGAACGGGGGCGAGCGTGTCAAGTTGACCGACGCCCTGATCCAGGCTTCTCAGCCTGGCCAGAGCAGTGGCGCCAGCTACCTCTACACGGATAGCAGCGTAGAGTTTGGCAAACGCTACAGCTATTTCGTCGAGATGATTGGGACAAACGGCCCCATGAGCCTGGAGGCCATCGGTGAAGTGACAGCCGGTGGACGCATCTTCCTGCCCACAGTCGGGCGCTAGGGGAATCGAAGTTCGGCTTTTTCGGAAAGAGCCGAACTTCCCCTTCAATTGAAAGGCTGTTCAAGAAGAGAGGCCGGGTGCAAATGCACCCG
>CAMDQF010000088.1 GCA_945905745.1 Litorilinea aerophila | reverse complement strand
TACGGTTTCAGCAGCATCTTCTGGCTGATTTTACTCAGCCGGGTTCCTCTGAGTTACGCCTACCCTGCGCTCAGCTTGGGCTACGTGGCGGTGACGATTGTCAGCGCGTTTCTCCTCAACGAAACAGTCTCGCCCCTACGCTGGCTCTCTGTGGCCGTGATCTGCGTGGGCGTGGTCCTGCTCAGCCGTAGCTGATGTGAAGCGTGAAACGTGAAACGTGAGAACGTCCGACCTTCCTCTTCCATTCCCCATTCCCCATTCCTCATTCCGCTTTGGAAGGATTTTGCGGCCGCCCTCCTCCTCGCCCTCCTGACCGTCGCCTTCTTCTGGCGCACCCTCTCCGGCGATGTCTACCAGCCTGCGGATGGGGGCGATCTGGTCAGCTTTCTCTACCCGACCTATCGCTTTGCCGCGGCTGCCCTGGCAAACGGCCATCTGCCCCTGTGGAACCCGACCCTCTACGGTGGCGCGCCTTTCATCGCCGATATTCAGGCCGGTTTTCTCTATCCGCCCAATCTACTGCTCTTTTTGTTCAACCCCGATTTTGCCTATCCCTGGATGCAGTGGCTTTCCATCGGCCATCTCTGGTGGGCCGGGCTGGGGGTCTATGCCCTGACCCGCATCCTGGGCATCTCTCGTCCTGCCGCCCTTTTCGCTGGAACAGCCTTCGCCCTCAGCGATCCCCTCCTCATCCATCTGGGCAATCTGAATCTGATCGCCGTGCTCAGTTGGCTGGGCTGGGTGTTGGCCGCTGTCCACCTCTCCCACACCCGGCGCAGCCTGGCCTGGGCCGGGATTGCCGGTCTGCTCTTTGCCATCGCCAACTACGCGGGTCACGCGCAGAGTAGTTACTATATCGGACTGGCGGTGGGAGGCTACTGGCTATTGGGGGCTGGGGATTGGGGACTGGGGACTGGGGATTGGGGATTGGGTACTGCGAACAGTCGCATGAAATCCCTGACCACCCTGACGAAATATCTAATATCCAATATCCAATACCCACTCATCACCGCTTTACTTGCGATTTTGCTCACCGCCCCCCTCCTCCTGCCCAGCCTGGAACTGCTGCCCTACACGGCCCGGGCCGATCTGGCCTATCAGGAAAATGTGGGTTATTCCCTGGCCCCGGTCCCTGCCCTGGTGGGGCTGATCACCCCCGGTTTCTTTGGCCGTGGACCCTCCTTGCACTGGAGCTTCTGGGATCGGGTGGAGTTGCCCTATGCGGGCGCTGTCGCTCTGCTCTTGGCGATGGCGGTCTTTTTTCTGCCAATCAGACAAAAGCGCCGCCGCCTTCTTCCCTGGGCCGGTCTGGCCCTCTTCGGGCTGCTCGTCGCTTTTGGCGTCTATGCACCGGTCCACGGCTGGTTGACCCAACTCCTGCCCGGCTACGACGCCTTCCGCGCCCCGGCCCGGGCCATTGTCCTGTGGGCGCTGGGGGTAGCTGTGCTGGCAGGCTACGGAGTTGATGCACTGCGCAATGCAGAACGGAGAATGCGGAACAAAGAGGCGGACGCGGCCACAACCCAATACCCAATACCCAATACCCAATACCTATCCTTCCTCCGCTGGGGCGGTCTAACCCTTCTGATTGTCTTCGTCCCCGCCACCTACGCCTCCCTCCTCGCCCTGCAAGCCGATTCAGTCTGGTTTTTACGGGCATCCCTGGCTGGGCTGGCCGTGGCATTGGCGACGGGCGCCTGGCTGGGAAGCTGGGCACTGGTCAGCCTGCACAGCCGGGGCCATCTGAGCGGGCGGCTGCTGGCCGGGCTGCTCACCGCACTCCTGCTGATCGAAGTAGGCGCGGCCGGTGCCTACACAGACATTAGCGAAAGCGAACCGACCCGCGGGTTCGCTCACCCGGAGATCATCGAGTTTTTACAAAGGGAATCGAACGCGGATAACGCGGATGGGGCGGATCAGCGCGGATCAGAAAAATCTGCGCAATCTGTCTTTTCTGCGTCATCTGCGTCCTTCCCCTTCCGCATAGACGCCCGCACAGACATCGACGACCTCTGGCAGCCGGACACGGCCGCGCTGGTCGGTCTGCGCGATGTGTGGGGCATCGTCAATCCCCTGCTCCTGACCCATTGGGATCGGCTCTGGGAGTCCACCGGTGGACGCCACACCCGGCTTTACGATATGCTCAATGCTGGCTACGTCCTCGTGCGCGACGGCACACCCCTGCCCGAAAAGTTCGTCCTGGCCTTCGACGCACCCGGCGAACTGGCCGTCTACCGCAACCCGGACGCCTTCCCGCGCGCCTGGCTCGTCACCGACGCCCGCGCAGTCACCGACCCCGACGCTGCCCTGGCTGCCCTCACCGCGTCCGACTTCGACCCAGCGAGGACAGTCATCCTCCTGACAGACGACGGCGGACCGCAGACGGCGGACGACGGACGAACGACACCCAATCAACCAATCACCCAATCCCCAGTCCCCAATCCCCAGTCCCCAGTCCCCGTTCCCCAATCCCCCAATCTCCTCTCCTTCACCCTCACCTCCCCTTCCCCCGCCTTCCTCGTCCTTTCGGAAGTCTGGTATCCCGGCTGGCGGGCGACGGTCAACGGCGTCGGGACGCCCGTCCTGCGTGCGAACTACGCCCTGCGCGCCGTGGCAGTGCCCGCGGGGGATGTGACCGTCGAACTCTGGTTTGCGCCCGTTGCCTGGCGCTGGGGACTGGGGCTGGCGGGGGTGGGGGGGGTGCTGCTGCTGCTGGGACTGATCCTGGGGTCCCGGCGTAAAATTGCGTAGGACGGCTTTTCTATCGTCTGGTTAATCCGGCTTTTTTCACCACTTGTCGTCCCCCACCCTATAAAGTACAATCGTTTTCATCCCGACCTTTTCTGCCCTTCGTTGGATTGCCCAGACAGGAAAAGCACAATGGATTTTTCCGCATCTCTCTCCCCGGAGTTGTATACCTTTCTTTCCAGTGCATCTGCGGACTTTGTCGGTGGATTGGCAGCTTCTTTTGCCACCGGTGTACTGAACTACGGGGCGCGCCGACTGCGCGAGGAAATGGCCTCCCCGCCAAACCAGCAAGCGTTGGAGCGCGCGGCCGGTGCAGCCATTGCCCAGAGTGTAGCCGAATGGCAGATCGTCTGCGACGACTACACGGACCAGTGGCGCAAATTCGGTGCGTGGCTGTTACAGCCGGTGGTACTCAGCGAATTCCGGGTGTTGATTGCCAGCACCGATGCCAGTCTGCTCGATGTGGAACTGCTGCGCGAGGAGTTCGCCGCAGCCGGTCTGGATATCGCGAGGCTTTCTCAGCCCGACTTTGACGCACTCTTGCAGGACATTGTGGGCGGCTTCTACGCCTATGCCGCCGAAGAACCACTCCTGCAGGTACCACTGCAAATCGGCCTGCTGCGGCGGCTGGCCGACGAAATGGGCGCACTGGAGCGGCTGGCCAGCAGCCAGACCCAATTGAGCCGTCGAGGGCTTGGGCAGTTGGAGCGGCTCAATCTGCTGGCGGATCGGGCCGCTGACGACGACAAAGCGCGCAACGAACTACTGCAGGACATTCTACTCGTCTTGCAAGACCGGCCCACCGAATTTCTCCCTGCCCAGCAGCTCTACGCCGGTGTGCTGGACGCCCTGAATCGGGTGAGCATCACCAGCCTGGATGCCCCCCAATCTCCCCAACTATCCCGTATTGCCGAATTGCTGGAAGAGTTGCTGGGACAGGTGCGCCGACAGGAAAAGGCGCTGACCAGCGACGAACTGGCCCTGTTGGAGCGGCGCTATCGCCAGAGCCTCATCGATCAGTTCGAGCGCCTGACCTTTCGCGGCATTTCACCCTCGGCCCGGGCCATCTCTCTGCCTTTGCAAGAGGTTTATGTGGAACTGAAAGCTGTGGCCGATGTGCCCGAAGCCGCCGACACCTACAGCGCAGCCGAGCGGCGTCTGCTGCTGGAAGGGGACGAACGGGGCGTGGAGCGGGAGCAGTTGGTGGCAGAACTGGACACTTTGCGCTTGGAACGCTGGCGAGACGAAGCCCGCCGCCGCGACGGCAGCCCCAGCCGCTTTGAACGGCGCTCCATCGCTGAGATTGTGGCGGACCTAACCAACCGGGGACTGGTGATTCTGGGCGATCCCGGATCGGGCAAAAGCACACTGCTCCAATACCTGGCCCTTACCTATGCCCAGCGATCCGTGGGCGAGGAACTGCCCATTTTTGTCCCCTTTGCCGCCTACGACGAATACCTGCGCCGCCAGGGCAATCCCCTCCCTTTGGCCCAATTCCTCGCCATCTATTACGAACACTGGCGCAGCATCCCCGGTCTGCAACCCCTCTTCGAGGACGCCCTGCGCCAGGGGCGGGCGCTTGTGCTCTTGGACGGTCTGGACGAAGTGCTGGAAAATGTCACCCGCCGCCACGTGGCCGAACAGACCAGCGCCTTCATCCAGCAACAGCGGGGCACAGGCAACCGCTTTGTCGTCACCAGCCGTGTGGTAGGCTACCGAGAAGCCAAATTGCCCGGCGACCTGCCCCACGTGACAGTCCTCGATTTTGGCACAGCGGAGATTCGTCAGTTCGCCCACCAATGGTGCCGGGTCTATGAAATCTGGGTGGCCGGCCGCGAGACGCCCACCGCCCTGCAGCGGGCCGTTGTCGAAGAGGCAGATCTGCTGGACGACGTGACCAGCAACTCCAGCGTGGCCCAATTGGCCGCCAATCCCCTTCTGCTCACAATGCTGGCCCTGCTGCGCCGCCAGGTGGGCAAATTGCCTGACCGCCGCGTCGAACTCTACGAGAAATATGTGCGCACCCTCATCGACAACCGGGAGCGGGAGCGTTCCGAAGGTGCCCGACAGCATGGACCAGAGCGTTTTGACCCCCACCAGGCCATCGATCATCTCATCGATCTGGCCCTCTGGTTGCAGCGCAACCGGCCCAGTGGCACAGCCCGTCTGCGCGACATCGAAGAGGCGCTGGTGGAGATATGCCTGCGCTTCGACGGTTATGCCCAGCCCCACACAGCCCCGGCAAAGGCCAGAGTGCAGGCCGAGGGGACCGCGGCGCGCTTCTTTGTGGATATGCGCCATTTTGCCGGACTGCTGGCCGAGCGGGGGCGGGATGCCTTCGGCTTTCTGCATCTCACCTTTCAGGAATACTTCGCCGGCCGCGCCCTGGCCCGTATGACGCCGGAGGAGCGTTGGCGCATCGTCCAGCCCCATCTCCACCAGCCCCGCTGGCGGGAACCAATTCTGCTCTGCGCGGCCCAACTGGGGGTGATCGACAAACGCCGGGGCGAAGCCGACGCTTTGGCCCAGCAGATTCTGGAGGCGGCCAGCCCCCACGAGCAGATGCTCCACCGGGACCTCTTTCTGGCGGGAGCCGTGGCCGCGGATGATGTAGGGCTGGGCCAGGAGACCATCGCCAACTTGCAAGCCGGTCTGGAGCCGCTCATCTCCAGCCCCATTCCTACTGTGCAGGAGCAGGCCATCCGCGGCCTGGCCCACCTGGCCCGTCTTGGCAGCAGGAGCGCCAGCGCGGCCCTGCTTGCGGCCCTGGGCGATAGCGAATTGAGAGACGCTGTGATGGCCCATTGCACACCCCTCCTGCGCTCGCCTCTGGGCCGGGAGGTGCGTGGGGCCATCCTGGGCAAACTGGACGACGGCGATAATGACGTGCGGAGTGCGGCGGTGGGAGCGCTGGGGAGTCTGGTGGGGAGTGACGGGGAGGTGCGTGGGGCCATCCTGGGCAAACTGGACGACGCAGTTTCAAACGTGCGGAGTGCGGCGGTGGGAGCGCTGGGGAGTCTGGTGGGGAGTGACGGGGAGGTGCGTGGGGCCATCCTGGGCAAACTGGACGACGCATCCTGGCCCGTGCGGATTGCGGCGCTGAACTCTTTGCTGGACAGCGCAGACGCGGATGCAGAGATCGCTGCGATTCTGCTGCCCTGGCTGGCGATGGTTTCCCAGAGTCGCTTCGACTTAAGCCAGAATCGCAACAGCGAGGATGTGCTGGACGATCTGGTGGCCTTTTTCAGCGCCAGGGCCGCAGAGGACGAAGCTGTGCGCGCCCAGATCGAGGCGATGCTCTCCGCGCGCTCTGCGCCGGCCCGCCACCGGGCGGCCCGCCTCCTGAGTAGCCTGCCCGGCGGCCCGCCTCCCACTCTGCTGCCCCGGCTGCGCGGCCTGCTGGCGGATACCCGCAGCGAATTTCGCTGGCCGGAGCGCTTGCAGGTGGCCGAGCTTTTCATCAACCACCGGGACTCTGCCCTGGACCAGCAGGCCATCGCCACCGCCCTGGACGCCCTGGACTACGGCCACAACCCCTGGTACTGCTACTGGTCGCACGAATCCCTCTATCCACCCGCCATCCGCAAGCGTGCGGCCACCATTTTGGGGCGCATCGATCCCCTTTACCCCAACCCCGCTGTCTTTGCCCGTCTGGCCCAAGTTTTGGTCGAGGACGAGGACGGGGATGTGCGGGATGCAGCCTACGGCGCGCTCCTGCGTCTGGCCGCGGTCGTCGCGTCTACCCCCACCTAACCTCCCCCGCTGCGGGGGAGGGACTGTTTTTTCGTGCCCTGGTCTCGTGCCCAGGCTCCTGCGTGGGCACGTCTGAGGGGTGCGTCGCGCCGGGTTGATCGTAGGTTGGGTTCTTGCCGCCAGGAAAGAGGGTGCGCCCCAAAAGCTCACGCTGCAAGAACCCAACAGCCACAGCCGTGTCAGGGTTGGGTGAATCCCCAGACGGCTGACACGCGGATTCTGTTGTGCGCGGGGATTCACCCAACCTACGAATTCGTGTAAGGGACGCGGAGCGTCCGGGCGGAGTTCCCACGGGGAGTGTGGGGAACCAGTGTTCTCCCTCGCGTGCCCACGCTCCTGGGTGGGCACGTCTGAGGGGTGCGCCGCGCCGGGTTGATCGTAGGTTGGGTTCTTGCAGCCAGCAAAGAGGGTGCGCCCCAAAAGCTCACGCTGCAAGAACCCAACAGCCACAGCCGTGTCAGGGTTGGGTGAATCCCCAGACGGCTGACAGCGTGGATTCTGTGGTGCGCGGGGATTCACCCAACCTACGAATTCGTGCAAGGGACGCGGAGCGTCCGGGCGGAGTTCCCACGCGGAGCGATGGGCACGAGGCTCTGGGGGCTGTCGCCCGTTCACCCCCCATACTTGGGCATCTGCCCGATCATCACCCGATCCCGCAGGCGGTCGGGCAGGCGCTCGATCCACTGGCGCACCTTGGCGTCCTGGCCCACGACGTAGCGGGTCTTGGGTCTGGCCGCGCTCAGGGCGTGGAAGACGGCTTCCGCCACGGCCTCGGCGGGGATGCCTTTGGCATCGTTTTTGCGCAGGGATTGGAACATCGCCTGGATGAGTGGGCCGTAGAGTTCCAGCGCTTTGGGCGGATAGGTGGGGGCCACCTCCTCGGCAAAGGAGAGGGCTTTGCCCCAAATGGGCGTGGCGATTGTCCCCGGCTGGATGGAGGCGACCTGAATGCCCCAGGGGTACAGCTCCAAGCGCAAGGAATCGGTGATGGCTTCCAGCGCGTGTTTGGAGGCGGCGTAGAGGCCCAGCAGGGGGGTGGAGCTAAAGCCCGCCATAGAACTCATCATCACAACCCGGCCTCTGGTCCGGCGCAGGAGTGGGATCAGCGGCTGGGTCACCGCCACCTGGCCGACGACATTCACCTCCAGCACCCGGCGCAGTTCGTCCAGATCGACGAATTCCAGCACGCCCCCGGTCGCCATCCCCGCGTTGTTGACCAGCCCGTGCAGCCCCTCCTCGCCCACCGCCGCCTTCACCTCCGCGGCCATCGCCGCAATCGACGTCCCGTCGGTCACATCCACAAAGACCGGTGTCAACCGTTCCGACGCCTCGGCCCGTAACGCCGCCCCGTCCGCCGCCTTGCGCACCCCGGCAAAGACCCGCCAGCCCGCCCGGTCCATCCACAGGGCACAGGCTTTGCCGATACCGGTACTGGCCCCTGTAATGACTACTGATTGCATAAAAACCTCAATTTTCGTTGGCTGACAGGATGACAAGGTGGCAAGGTGACAGGGTGATCGTTGCGTCACCCTGTCACCCCTCCACCCCTTCACCTTGTCATCTTGTCACAACCACAACTTTCCCCATACTCCTCCGCTCCATCAACGCCCGCAGCGCGTCTCCCGTCTCGGCCAGGGGAAAGGTGGTGGAGATGTGGGGCTTCAGTTGGCCCGCGGCCTGCCAGGCGAAAAGTTGGGCCAGAGAGTCGGTGAGCGTCTGGGGGTCCCGTTTGGCATAGGCCCCCCAGTAGAGACCGACGACGGAGATATTTTTGACCAGCAGCAGACCGGCCGGCGGCTGGGGGATGCGCCCGCTGGCAAAGCCGATGACCAGCAGCCGCCCTTCCCAGGCGATGCAGCGCAGGGAACGGTCGAAGACATCCCCGCCCACCGGGTCGTAGATCACATCCGCGCCTCGGCCTCCGGTGATGGCCTTCACCCGCTCCACAAAATCTTCTTGGGTGTAGTCAATCGTGTGGGCCGCTCCGTACTGCCGGGCCAGGGCCAGCTTTTCCGGGCTGCTGGCGGTGGCGATGACTGTGGCACCCAGGAGCGCGCCGATCTCCACCGCCGCCAGCCCGACCCCGCCGGCCGCGCCGTGGACCAGCAGCGTCTCCCCCGCCTTCAGATTGGCCCGGTGGGTGAGGGCGATGTGGCTGGTGCCGTAGGCGATGAGGAATCCCGCCGCGCTCTCGTAGCCGATGCTGTCGGGCAGGGGGACGCAACGGGCCGCTTCCACGGCCACCTGCTCGGCAAAGCCGCCCAACTCGCAAAGCGCGGCCACCCGCTGGCCGACGCGTAAATTCGTCACCCCGTCGCCCAGCGCCAGCACATCCCCGGCAATCTCGCCGCCGGGAATGAAAGGCAGGGGTGGCTTCTCCTGGTACTTGCCCTGGACAATCAGCGTATCGGCAAAATTCACCCCACAGGCGCGCACACCCACCACCACCTGCCCTGCCCCCGGCGTGGGGTCGGGCAGATCGACCAGCAGCAGCCCATCCGGGCCGGTCAGTTCTGCGCAGAGAATTGCCTTCACCTCGGACCTCCTGTGCTGGTGGGGCTTTTGCCCCGTTGCGCATCCAACTGCTGCAAATGGCGGTAGATTTCGGCCAGCGCCTGGTCCTGGGCCACCAGATGATCCATCATCGCCCGAATCTCCGCTTCCGCCTTCTGGTTGATCAGGTAATCGTTGTGGGCTTCCAGCCGGTCGCGGATGGCCTGGCGGTTCTGGCTCATCATAATCATCGGCGCGGTGTAGGCGGCCTGGGTCGAGAGCAGCAGATTCATCAAAATAAAGGGGTAGGGGTCCCAGTGCTGGAGATAGGCGGTGACGTTTAGGGCTATCCACACAATCAGTAGCACAGACTGGGTGATGATAAAACGCCAGGAGCCAACCGTACTGGCGATGCGATCGGCGGCCTTCTGGCCGAAGCTGAGTTGCTCTTCCGCCAGTTCGTTGACGCTGATGACCGGTGGGTGGTCGTGGGTATACGGCGTTGGAAAATGCAGGTCTTGGGTCATGGCCTAAATCCCCATCCCGCCGGTCACTTCCAGCACGTGGCCGGTGATGTACCGGGCCATGGGCGAGGCCATCAGCACAATGCCCCCGGCGGCCTCTTCCGGCGTGGCGGCCCGGCCCAGGGGGATGCGCTGCTCGATGTTGGCGTCCAGCAGGGCGCGCACCTTCTGGGGGATGCCCAGGACGATCTCCTGGCCGCCCACTTCGATGGCCTCTTCCTGCACTTCTTTCGTGCGGGTCAGGCGGGTGTCGATGTAGCCAAAGGCCACCGCGTTGCAGCGGATGCCCAGATAGCCCCACTCTTTGGCGATAGTTTTGGTCAGGCCCACGACGCCCATTTTGCCGGTGGCGTAGTTGCCCTGGCCGATGTTGCCGTGCAGCCCGCTGGTGGACGAAACATTGACAACGCAGCGGTTGCCGAAGGGCTGGCCCGCCTCTTTCTCGGCCTGGGCCGGCTCCCGCAGGAAGGGCGCAACGGCCCGGATCATCCGAAAGGGCGCGGTGGCGTGGACGTCCAGAATGGCCTGCCACTGCTCGTCGGTCATCTTGTGGATCATCCCGTCCCAGGTGTAGCCCGCATTGTTGACGAGGATGTGGATGCTGCCGAAGGCATCCGCCGCCGCCCGCATCAGCGCCTCCGGGAAGGCCGGGTCGGTGACGCTGCCGGGGACGGCAATCGCCCGCCCACCAGCCTGGATGATGGCGTGGGCGGTCTCCTCGGCGGGTTCGGCGTTCAAGTCATTGACGACCACCGCCGCGCCCTGCTCCCCAAAAATCCGCGCCGCGGCCGCGCCAATCCCCCGCCCCGCGCCGGTGATGATGACTGTTTGATTAGTGAACATTTTTTCTCCCTTGGAAAAGTGGGACTGGGGATTGGAGACTGGGGACTGGGAATTCCTGATCCCCAATCCCCAGTCTCCAATCCCTAAAATCCCATACTCCGCCCAATAATCTCTTTCATAATCTCATTCGTCCCCCCGTGAATGGGGTCCACCCGCTGGTCGAGATAGAGTTTGGCGATGGGGTATTCCAGCATATAGCCGTAACCGCCGTGGAGTTGCAGGCACTGATCCACCACCCGTTTCTGCATATCGCTCAGCCACCATTTGGCCATCGCCGCCTTTTCGGCGGTCAGTTGCTTGCGGGTTTGCAGGTCGATGCAGTGGTCCAGAAAGACCCGGCCAATCTCCACTTCTGTCGCCATCTCGGCCAGTTTGAAGCGGCTGTTCTGGAATTTGCCGATGGACTGGCCGAAGGCGGTACGCTCTTTGCAGTATTGGCTGGTCATCTCCAGTGCCCGCTCGGCCCCCACTTGGGCGCTGATGGCAATCGCCAGCCGCTCCTGGGGCAAGTTGTGCATCAGATAATAGAAGCCCTCCCCCTCCTTGCCCAGGAGATTTTCCAGCGGCACCTCCACATCCCGGAAGAAAAGCTCGGCGGTATCCTGGGCGTGGCGGCCAATCTTTTCCAGATTGCGACCCCGTTCGTAGCCGGCCATCCCCCGCTCAATGAGCAGAAGCGACACCCCCTTTGCCCCCACCGACGGGTCGGTTTTGGTGACGGTAATCACCAGATCGTTGAGAATGCCGTTGGAGATGAAGGTCTTCTGGCCGTTGACCCGATAGTGGCCGTCTCGGCGCAGGGCGCTGGTCTTGACATTCGCCAGATCGCTGCCTGTGCCCGGCTCGGTCATGGCGATGGCGGTGATGGTTTCACCGGTTGCCATGCGGGGCAGGTATTTCTGCTTCTGGGCTTGTGTGCCATAGGCCAGCAGATAGGGGGCCACCAGTTCATTGTGGACGATGAATCCCGGCCCCAACGCACCCACCCGGCACATCTCTTCGTTGAGAATGGCGTTGAAGCGATAGTCGTCCACGCCGCCGCCGCCGTATTCCTCCGGCACATCCATACACAGAAAGCCCATCGCCCCGGCCTTGCGCCAGAGTTCCCGGGGGACAATCCCGTCTTTCTCCCACTGGTCGTGAAAGGGGACGACCTCCTTCTCCACAAAGCGGCGGATGGTGTCCCGGAACATTTTTAGTTCGTCGGTGAGTAGATGGTCTTGCATCGAGACTCCTTTGCGTAGTCGTATTGCGTATTGCGTATTCCGTAGGTAGTGGTGTTGATGACGGGTGTCGAAGTTGGTGAGTAAGTGATGCGTGAAACGTGAGAGAAGACAACACTTGGCGCTCATCCCAACCATCACTGCCGAGCATCAAAAAGAAGCGCATCAATCGTCACTACCTACGGAATACGAAATACGCAATTAAAAATACATCCGCGACACCGTCTCTGCCACACACGCGGGCTTGGCCGCTCCTTCGATTTCGACAGTCACTTTGCTGACAAGCTGGAGTCCGTCGCCCGCCACCTCCTCCACACTGATCAGTTCCGTACGGGCGCGGATACGGCTGCCCGCCACCACCGGATGGGGAAAGCGCACCCGGTTCAGCCCGTAGTTGACTGAGAGTTTGATGCCTGGGTAGAGGGGCTTTTCTGCATTGACCCGTCCCATCAGATGGGGGAGGAGGGAGAGGGTCAGGTAGCCGTGGGCCACCGGCCCGCCAAAGGGCGACTCCCGCCGCGCCCGCTCCACGTCCACATGAATCCACTGATTGTCCAGGGTTGCCGCGGCAAAGGCATCGATGCGGGACTGATCAATCGTCAGCCACGCGCCCACGTAAGTTTCCGTGCCGACTTTGGATTGGAGATCGGCTAATGCATTTTGATAAGACATAAGGATACCTTTCAAGAGATGGAACGCGGATGGCGCGGATCGGGCGGATCGGGCGCGGATTTTGTTGGTTGGGTGAATGCCTCCACGAAAAGCTCGAAAGCCCGTCCAACAACACAGGCATTCACCCAACATCCACGGGGCTGTTGGGTTCTCACCGCAGACATGAAAGGGAATGCATCGATCTCCGGCGGCGAGAACCCAACCTACGGTATTTCAAGAAATAGGACGCGAATTGAGCGGATGGGAGCGGATCAGAAAGACGAAATATCCAATACCCAATACCCAGTCTCCTACGCAGTCAATCCCCCATCCACATTCAGCGTCTGGCCGGTGACAAAGCCCGCCCCTTCGGAGCAGAGCCAGAGGATGGCGTCGGCGATCTCGGTGGCCTCGCCAAAACGACGCATGGGGATGCTCTTTTCAAAGCGTTCGGCCAGCCGCTCATTGCCCTCAATCATCCCGTCGAAGAGGGGCGTGCGGGTGAAGACCGGGCAGACCGCATTGACCCGGATATGCTGGCGGGCGTACTCCTGGGCCGCGGTGCGGGTCAGGCCGATGACCCCGTGCTTGCTGGCTGTGTAGGCGGGCGCATTCGCCAGGGCCCGCTGACCGGCAATCGAGGCCACATTGACAATTGCGCCGCCGCCTTGAACGAGCATCTGGCGAATCTCCTGCTGCATACAATAGAAGACGCCGCTCAGATTCACCGCCAGCACCCGCTCCCAGTCGTCCAGGGGATAGTCCGCGGTGCGCGCCCACGCCCCGCCGATGCCCGCGTTGTTGACGGCGATATCCAGCCGCCCGTAACCGCGCACTGTCTCCGCCACCAGCGCGGCCACTTCGTCGGGCTGCGAGACATCCGCGCCGATGAAAATGGCCTGGCCGCCCGCCTGCTCAATTAGTCCGACCGTCTCCTGACCACCCGTCTCGTTCACATCCGAGACGACGACGGCCGCGCCGCCCGCCGCGAATGCCAGCGCGGTCGCCCGCCCGATGCCCGAACCCGCACCGGTTATCAACGCAACTTTCCCCTGAAAAGTCATTTCCTTCCCTTTCCAAAAACTTCAACGCGGAGTCGCAGAGGAGGGGAGACGCAGAAGCGCAGGTGGTTCGGCCCTTTCTCTGCGCCTCTGGGCCTCTGCCTCTCTGCGTTAAGCTGTCTCTCTCCGCAAAATCGCCCGCACGGGCGCACCGTCGTTGTCGGTTTTCAGGGGCAGGGCGATCAGTTCATACTCGCCCGGCTCCACATCTGTCAGTTGCAGGATTTCCAGAATGGCGATATTGCCCCGGTGGAGGGTTTTGTGGCTGGTGAGGGTTTTGCTCGCTTGCGGGTCCACAGAGGGTGCGTCGGTGCCGAAGAGACGCAGGCCCGCATCCACAAGCAGTTGGGCCGTCTCCGGGGCCAGGTAAACGAAATTCTCATCCCAGACATCATCGGGCACGGCGCTGGCTTTGCTCTTGACCAGCAACCGACGCACCCGTTGCAGATCCACCCCGGCCAGGTGTTCGGGCAGAATGGGGCCACCCTCGGGCAGCGCCTCCCGTAGATCGACGACTGTGGCCGGGCCGATGTAGGCGTACAGGGGCATCTGGGCCAGGCGCGTCCCTGCCGGGTCGTAGTGGAAGTGGGCGTCAGTGTGGGTTCCACAATGGCCGCTGAAAGTAATCGTCGAAAGATTGACCGAACCGCCCCCGTCCATACGCAGCAGATATTCGGTGGAATAGGACGTGTCCCCGGGCCAGACGGCCAGGGAAGGGGTGATGGGGCGGGTGATGTCGAAGAGTTGGGTGGGCATAGTTGGTGTTGGAAGTTAGAGATTGGCGATTGGGGGATTGGGAGATCAGCCAATGATGCAGCGTCCGCGTTACTCTCCAATCTCCTAATCCCTAATCCCCTCCGCTGTATGTTGCATTTGGGCTAGAAAATCCACTGCTTCGACATCTGCATTCAGCAGTGCTACCATCCCCCGATTGAAGCTCTCCAGAAGGCGGCTGGAGCCGGGGGGGAATTGCCAGACCCGAGCTTCGTCCAGGCCGGTGAGGAAAGGGGCTAGATGGGGGAAGGCAGCCAGCCATTGATCCCGCAAGCTGAGGCGGGCAGGCATTTGCGATCCATCCCCAGGCCACGCCGCCTGCATCTCCGGGGAAGTGAGCCAATTTGTTAGGGCAAAGGCGTCGTCCGGGTGGGCGCTGCGGGCAGGAACCCCATAGCAACTGGTGAAGGCGACCGTCCCTCGCCCGCCGGGTCCGCTGGGCAGGGGCGCAACCCCGTAGGCGAAGTCGGGGAATTCGGCGGCCAGATAGGGCACAATCCAATTGCCCTCGTAGGCCATCCCCCCTTTGCCCTTGCCCATCACCTCCCCGGCCCAACTGCTGTTGGACTCGGCAGGTTGCCCCGCAAAATTCTCCCGAAAGGTGGTCAGTGGAAAGTCGATGGTTGCTGTCGCCGCTGGGCTGGCAAAATCGACCCGACCCTGCCCGTCCACCGCGCCCGCCTGATAGAAAAAGGGCAGCCAGCGGGAGAGGTCCGGCGCGAGAATCAGCCCAAAGCTGCCGATGTTTAGGTCGGTAATGGCCGCGGCTGCAGCCCGCATCTCGTCCCACGTGCGGGGGGGCTGGAGAGCGGCCTTCTCGAACTGCGCCCGGTTGTAGACCAGCGCCAATGAGCGGGCTTCTCGGGGCAGACAGTAGCGCTGCCCCTCCCATACAAAGGCGTCGGCCAGCACCGGATGGAAGTCGTCTGCCGGGTCAAGCCGATTCCCGGCGGGCAGGAGCAGCCCGGCCTCGGCCAGATCGGGGAAGGCGAAGCTGTCCACCACCACCAGATCGGGCGGGCTCTCGCTTTCCAGCGCGGCGCGCAGTTGGGCACTGTAGGCCGCTTCCACCCGTATATCCACCAGCAGGTCGATCCGTTCCCGGTCGTACTGGCGAATGCGCTGGTTGACCGGCTCGTCGGGCAGCAGCGCGGTCACAGTGCGGTAGGGGGGCGTGGGTGTCGGCTTCGGCCCCACAAAAGGCAGATCCGGCGCAGCGGCTGTGCAGCCTGTCAAGGCAAAGAGCAGGAAGCCAAGCACAAGCGCGAAGAGGGCACGGCGGTCTCCTGCGCTATCTCTTATCAGATGAAAAGGGTGGGTGATCTGCTGCCACAACATTTTGCCTATTGTAAGTAATTCCAAGGAAAGTATTTAGAACGCAGATTTCGCAGATGGCCGCAGATTACACAGAAAAATTCGTGTCATTCGTGCAATTCGTGTCTAAAAACTTTGTTAGTGCGAATAACTCTTGGGATCAGACGGTAGGGGCATGAGGTGTGGCGAGGATGAGGCTCATTCGACGGCTACATTTGCTTCCGCCACACCTCGTGCCCGCTGCGGCACAAACTGCGTGACGCAAAACTGCGTGGGCACGAGGTGGGATGGCGATGGAACTGGTCTTTCTTTGCGCGGATTCTTCCGCCATCCCGCCTCATGCCTCTACCGGGGGATTCCACCACTCTTTGTTGACCCAGCGCTTTTTCGCGCTAGCAACCAATTAGTGTTGGTTTTTTGCCACAAACTCTTCGTAGCTCTTCGCATCCATCAGATCGGCCCACTCCTTTTCAAGGCTGGCAGAGGGCCTGATTTTGAAGAACCAGGAGCCGTAGGGATCGTCGTTGACGGTTTCCGGGGTATCTTCCAAATCCTGATTGACTTCAATGACGACACCGCTGACCGGTGCGTTGACCTCCTCGGCGGCCTTGACCGATTCCACCACAGCCACGGCATCGCCGGCCGTCACTTCTTCGCCGATGTCGGGCAGTTCCACGAAGACGACGTCGCTTAGCAGATCCTGGGCGGTGTCACTGATGCCGACGACGGCGATGTCGCCTTCCATGCGCACCCATTCGTGGGTTTTGGCGTAGCGCGCCTCACTGTTAAATTTGTAAGCCATAACTCTTTGCTCCTTGCGCTTTTGAGCCACTGATAAACACTGATGGAGAAGGATGGATGCGTGAGTGTGAATAGGCCTTACATTCTATCCGCGCTCAGCAGCCCAATCCGTGTGGTCCGCGCTCCATTAGAAATTGTCTATTCTTTGTAGCGGGGTTTGTAGAAAGGTCGGCGCACAATTTTGGCTTTCTTGGCCGCGCCGCGGATGAGAATGTCGATTTCTGTGCCGAGCTTCTGGTACGCAGGAGGAACGTACCCCAATCCGACAAATTTGTCCAGTGTGGGGGATTTCATGCCGGTGGTGACATAGCCCACCACCTGGCCGCCGACTGCGATTTCGTAGTGATCCCGGGGCACGGCCCGCTCGATCATCTCAAATCCGACGAGAATTTTGCGGTTCTCCTCCGCCTTTGCCTGCAGCAGCGCGGCCCGCCCCAAAAAGTCGGGCTTTTCCAGCGAGACAGTCCAGCCCTGGCGCGCCTCGAAGGGATTGGTTTCGGCATCGATCTCGTGGCCGTAGAGGGGCATACACGCCTCGAAGCGCAGACTGTCCCGGGCCGCCAACCCACAGGGGAGCAGTCCATCCGCTGCGCCCGCGGCCAGCAGATCGTTCCAAAAGCTCACCGCTGATTCAGCGGGCAGGTATAGTTCGAAGCCGTCTTCGCCTGTGTAGCCTGTGCGACCCAGGAGCATCTCTACGCCGCCAACCGTCGCCCGCAAGCCGGTGCGTGCCGCGATATTTTCCAGGTCCGTGTCGGTCATCCGCTGCAAAACCTCAGCGGCTTTTGGCCCCTGCACGGCCAGCATATAGGTTTCGTCGGAGATGTCGGTCAGTTGGATTCGGTAGCCGGTGGCGTGGGATTGCAGCCAGGCCAGGTCTTTGGCCCGATTATCCGCATTGACCGCAATCATCCAGCCCTCGGGCAGACGATAGAGAAAGATATCGTCGATGATTGCGCCCTCTTCGTAACAGAGCAGGCTGTAGTGGGCGTCCCACACCTGCATCTGGCTGATATCGTAGACCTGTACGAATTGAAGAAAGGCGTCGGCATCCAGTCCGGTCAGGGAGAACTGGCCCATGTGGTCGATGTCAAAGACGCCCGCAGCCGTGCGCACAGCGTTGTGTTCCACCAGCGGCCCGGTGGGGTATTGGACAGGCAGCTCCCAGCCGGCAAAGGGAACCATTCGTCCGCCCAATGCCACGTGGCTGTCATATAAGCGTGTACGCTGCATGAAAAATTCCTGTTGGCTGAATGGAGAGGCACTGGTGGCCGCGCCCTGAGTGACGATTTGCGTTTACTGTACCTCGGAAGGAAAAGATTGACAAGTTGCAGGATCACTTCTGTGTTTGCCATCGTTCCCATCGGGTGATACGATTGATCTATGCGACGCACACCACTTCTACACCTGTCAGCTCTCCTCTTTTATACGCTGCTGGCATTGCTGCTCACCTGGCCTTTGGCGGCCCATTTCACTACACATCTGCCCGGCGATGGCATCGACGATCCTTCCCTGGCCTGGAATCTCTGGTGGATCAAAGCCCGGCTGGTCGATCAACTGAATCTGGACATCTTTCACGCGGATTGGATGTTCTGGCCCATTACCATCAACCTGGGCTTTTATACACTGACACCGCTGAATGGTCTGCTCAGCGTCCCTCTGCAAACGAGCATCTCCCTCGTCGTCGCCTCGAATCTCGTCCTGCTTTCGTCCTTTGTCCTGGGCGGATACGGCACATTCCTGCTGATTCGATATTTGCTGCGCAGGGATTGGAGATTGGAGATTGGAGATTCGCCTACCCAATCCCCAATCCCTGATCCCCAATTCCTAATCCCCGCCGTCTGCGGCCTTGTCTACGCCTTTGCCTCCTCTAAACTCTTCTACGCCAGTTTGGGCCAGTTCAATATTGCCAGCAGCCAGTGGATTCCCTTCACCGTTCTCTACGTCCTGCGCGCGGGCCAGCGCCGCCGCTGGCAAGACGCTGCCCTGGCCGCCCTCTTCCTCACCTTCCAGGCCTGGTCTGAACTGACCTATGCCACGTTTCTACTGATATTTATCGGCCTGTATGCGCTTTGGGTATTGGGTATTGGACATCTCTCCCAACGAACCCATTCACAATTCACAATTCACCATTCACCATTCACTATTCTCCCCCTCTTCCTGCTCCTCGCCCTCCTCTTTGCCCTGGGCATCTCCCCCTTCCTGTGGGCTATGCTGCCCGATATGGCTGCGGAAGGCGACTTCTTCACCAGCGGTGGCGGCTTCTCTGACCTCTTCAGCGCCGATCTGCTGGGCTATCTCGTGCCCACCCGGCTGCATCCCTGGCTGGGGGAATGGGCCGCGGGGCTGCCTTTTCCCAACGACAAAGGCCAGCACATTTTCATCGGCTACAGCGCGCTCCTGCTGGCTGGCGCCGGAAGTATCCATCTGTTGCGTTGCCAACGGTGGCAGGGGATCTTCTGGCCGCTGACGACTTTCATCTTCTGGCTACTGACCCTCGGCCCCGTCGTCCGCATCGCAGGTCAGCCTACTGCCATCCCTGGCCCCTTTGCCCTGGTCAGCCTGCTGCCCTTCTTCAATGGCAACCGCTACCCCAGCCGCTACAGTGTGATGCTGATGCTTGGCGTGGCGGTGCTGGCCGCGTATGGGATATTGGGTATCGGGTATTGGGTTGGCAAACGAAGGCGCGTACTACCCAATATCCAATATCCAATACCCGTCCTTCTCATCACATCAGCTTTTTCCCTCATTTTTCTCGTCGAACACCTCTCCCTCCCCCTGCCCCTGAATGACTTCCGCATACCGGCAATTTATCGTACGATTGCCGCCGAGCCTGGCGATTTCGCTGTGTTGGAACTGCCCACAGGCTGGCGCAACGGCGCGCGGGTGATGGGTCGATCCGATGTGCTGATCATGATGGAGCAGTGGTATCAGACCGCCCACGGCAAACGGCTATTGGGGGGCAATACCAGCCGCAACCCGGCCTACAAATTTCAATATTTTACTGATGCACCACTGCTGGGAGACCTCATCGGCCTGATGAATGCAGATCAGCCCCATATCGGTCCGGTGGTGGAAAGCGAGTGGGATGCGCTCGTTGCCCGCAACCGGGCCAGCGCTCCGGCTGTGCTGGATTTTCTCGATGTGCGTTTTGTGGTCGTCCACATAGAGAAGTCGCCGCCCGCACTGTTGCGCTTTGTGGAAGAGGCATTGCCTGTGGCGTTGGTGGAGGAGTGGCAAGGGCCAGACTGGACAGGGGCAGATTCTACCATTCGCCTCTATCGTATGCTGGATAGAGCGCAGCCAGGGGAGTGGACAATTGAACCGGCCACGCCGGCGGGTCGTCTCTATCTGGCCGAGGGCTGGTCGTCGTTGGATGTGGGCGGACGCATCCGTTACGCCACACGTCCCAACCCGGCTCTGCTGTTGGATATCCCAATCGGTGGTGGCACATTGGCCTTTGATGTTTACGGCCCCGCCCGGCTGGTGGGGCTGGGGCTGAACGGCACACAGGTCGATTGGGTGGCGGGTCCACTGGCAGGGGCACGCCAGGAGATCATCGCCACTGTGCCGCCGGGTGTGGCTGATCAGCCGCTGGATCGACTGAGGCTGGAATTTGAGAATAGGCCCTGGAGTACTCTCTATGTAGACTTTCCCACAAAGGAGATCGGCCAGCCTGTGGGCGAAACCGGCACTTTTCTGCCGCCGGGCCACGGCATCGTGGCTGTGAGCGCGGGGGAGGAGGTAGGGGATTTCGCGCACATCTTTCTGACCAACCGGGCCTTTGTGGGCGAAGATGTGGCCTTGGGACAGCGGGGCTACAATCTAATCGCCGTCAATGCAGAGGGCGATCTGTTGGACCAGGCGGCATTTGACACCCTAAGCGACGCCGGACAATCCGCTGCGCTGGCCGACTGGCTCAACGGCTGGCCGCAAGGAACAGTCATTGCCGGCGCGGTCAACGACGAGGCAAGCGTCAATCTGGGCGAGGATGCCGTGGATGCATTGGCCCGCTTGGGGGTTTCGACGGATCTGCGTGGGCGTTTCCGCTGGAGTCATGCCTTTGTGGGTGCGGTGGGCGCAGAGAATGCCACCGCCAGAGAAGACGCTGCCCTGCTGCGTCCTACTCTGGCGGTGGTGGGTATGCCCATTGACGGGCCGACTATTTTTGGCGGAATCGGGCGGCTACGCTTTACTGCCCGACAGTAACCAGGCTGCCGCAGAAGCAAATCTTAGTGAACGAACGGTGTAGGCGTAGCCGTGATCAAAAAGGGACTGGAGGGCACTCTCGTCGGCGTAACTAACGCTTTAGAAGTGGCCGTAGCAGCCGCCTGCTCTCTTGGCCTGGCTGCTGGCGCTTGGGGGGCCAGTCCGGGCGGCGGATAGGTACTGGTTGGGGTGGGTACTGCCGCCCCAATTGGTATGATGAGGCGCTGACCGACAAGTATCCCATGAGACCCCAGTCCGTTGCGCTGCATAATACCTGCTATCGTCACCCCATATTGGGCTGCGATCCCCGAAAGCGTATCACCCCTGCGTACAATATAGACAGGTTCTCCAGCGGCTGTGTACCCACCTGGCCCACCGCTTGGGCGTGTCGTGCTTGTCGGCCTAGGCGTCGGTATGGCGGTAGTCGTTGCCACTTCACCATTCTCGGGTGCTGCTGCTGATGTGGGCACAGGAGCGGCGGAACCACCACCCTCTTGGGGCGCAGCAGGCACAGGTGTACTGGTCGGTGGGGGCTGGACAGTGGTAATCGGAATACGGAGTTGCTGACCGGGCCTGATCAGATCGGCGTTGCTGATATTGTTGTAGGCCATCAGCGCCTGAACCGAGACATTGTAGCGGCGTGCAATTGTCGACAGATATTCACCGCTTGCGACTATATGAATAACCACTTCCTGGGCATATGTCTGGCGCGCGGTCTGTGGCAAGCAAGAAAGAATGGAAAAGGTAAGCATCAGCGCAAGCAGAATTCTGTGCAGATGGCGGTTGACGAGATGTGTGTTTGCTGTGCAAGTTGATTTTTTCATTGGCTTGTTCCGATCTTAGTACAGTACTGTTGTGAAATGCTGTGATATTCACAGCATTAGCCCTGTGACTTTTTTGTGTCTTTTTTACAAGCTTTGTCACAATCGAATGCAATGCCCGGAAATCAACGGGCAAAAAGCTAAAGATTTGCGTAGATTTTATTTTGTGTAAACATAATGCCAAAAAATTGTACAGCAGATTCGCTAAAATTCTGGAAATATACTTGACAAAATCGTGTTTGTGCTGTATCTTCAGTCTTGACAAATAGACTTACGTAATTTAGTCGTATTTCTATTCGAATTTTAATCATACTTCTTGCATGAAATCAGGGGTATGGAATCGCACCTGTTCTGAAAATAGAACACGGCTGACACGGAAAGAACGGATTCACACGGATAAAATCTGCGTAATCTGCGTCCTCTGCGAAATCTGCGTTCCTATTTTCGTTGATTATGGGTGTGTGCCCTCATGTACAACTGATGTGTAAATGGGACGCTGATGACCAGGAAGAATTGATTGACGCGGATACAATCTGTGCCGATCAGTTATTTCTGGTGAATCGGCGTCTCTTTTTTCGTCTTTATCAGTGTCAGCCCGTCGTGTTGCCTGTTTAGAAAATAGCCAGCGTAGGTCGGACGGGTAGTCCGACCGGCATTTTCATCGTTATCGGTGTCAACCGGTCGTGTCGCCTGTTCTGTTCTGAAAATAGAGCCCGGATGAGACGGAAAGGACGGTTTCACACGGATTGAATCTGCGTCCTCTGTAGCGTTTGCGACCTCCGCGTGCCTATTTTCATTGTGTTGGCGGTGTCAGGTGGCTAGGTTGCCTTATGTAAGAAAGATTTCGCTGTGATTTGCGACGCACTTTGATTATGCACTATAGCACAGAAATTTCAAGTTTGCACCCTTGTTTTTGCGGGTATTTCGGCCTTGGTCATCGTTTCGGCCAAACTAGCCTAGAAGGCTAAGTTGGCGGCATAATTGAAGTAAAAAACGAGGCAAAGGCGATGCAAAAAAACAGGAACGAATTGAGACAGCCAACAAGACAACCGAGTATGAAGCCATGCTCAA
>CAMDQF010000087.1 GCA_945905745.1 Litorilinea aerophila | reverse complement strand
TAGCGCAGAAGCACTGCTGAAACGGCAGGGTTTGGCCTGTCACCGCACCCAATTTGGCGGGGGACACCCGATGATGCGTGTGCCCGACAGCGTATTCCGCGCCGCGTTTGGGCATGAACATTTTGTCCAGGTGCAACCGCCCTTGACGCCCACGCTGGGCGCACCCTTCCTAGACGATCTTTGCTACGGAGTAAACGACGATGACCACCCCCGCTGACAGCCAGTGCAGCCATCTCGACCAGATCGGCGACTTTCCCAGCGACCAGACCGTTTGCCCCCAGTGTGAGGTGATGGGCGACCGCTGGGTACATTTACGCCAGTGTCTCGTCTGCGGTCAGGTGGGCTGCTGCGACAGTTCCAAGAACTGCCACGCTACAAAGCACTTCCATGCCAGCGGTCACTCCCTGCTGCGTTCCTTGCAGCCGGGCGAGAGTTGGATTTGGTGTTACGCCGATCAAACGGCCATCACCGATCACCCCGCAGGCAAAAACCAAAAGCGTTGACGTAGGGCGGACTGTCAGTCCGCCCTACCATCCACCCAAAAGGAGATCCCCCCATGACTTCCCTCCGACTTCTCATCATCGGCGCACACCCGGACGACGCAGATTTTGGCGCGGGCGGTCTGGCCGCGCTCTACAGCCGTCTGGGCCATACAGTGAAAATGGTCAGCGTGACCAACGGCGACGCCGGCCATCACGAGATGGGCGGCGGCCCCTTGGCCCAGCGGCGGCGCAACGAGGCGGCCAACGCGGGGCGCTGTGTGGGCGCGGAGTATATCACCCTGGACAATCACGACGGTGCGTTGCTGCCCACGCTGGAAGTGCGCCACCAGCTCATCGCCCTCATTCGTGAGTTCCAGCCCGATCTGATGATTACCCACCGGCCCAATGACTACCACCCGGACCACCGCTATACCTCCCAACTCGTGCAGGACGCCTCCTATCTGTTGACTGTGCCGAATGTGGCTTCTCACGTACACCATCTGATGCAGATGCCTGTGATCGTCTACGCCTGGGATCACTTCCAGCGTCCCTATCCCTTTACCCCGGATGTGGTGGTGGGTATCGACGACGTGTTCGAGCAGAAAATCGATGCGCTCCACTGCCACACGTCCCAGATGTACGAATGGCTGCCCTACAACGACGGCTCTCTGGCCCAAGTCCCGGAGGGCGACGCTGCACGTCGGGCCTGGCTGCGCGAGTTCCGCTCCCCCCGTTTCCGCCGCGCAGCCGAGCTCTATCGGGAGATGCTGATTGCCGATTATGGCGAGGAACGCGGGCGACAGGTAGAATTCGCCGAAGCCTTCGAAGCCTGCGAGTATGGCGCGCCGCTGACGGAGGAGAAGAAAGCGATCCTCTTTCCGTTTGCCACCAATTGAGTCAACGCTGATCTGTGAATGTGGATTGGGAATTTTATGCTCAGAAGCTTCTTAAATCATCAGGTGGCGTTGGTGGAACGGATCGGAGCGCGCCCTGAAGATGGGGAAGATCAACGTCTGCACAAGCGATTGGTGACGGCTACTTCGCTGATGACCGGGATGGCGGGTTTTGTCTGGGGGCTTCTGTATATGTCCTTTGGTGAATGGCTGCCCGGTTCGATCCCCCTTGCCTACGGTGTGATCTTGTATCTGAGCGTGCTTTTCTTTGCCTTCAATAGCAACGTCAAACTGTTGCGCGGCATCCTGTTGACCTTTTTGCTCCTGCTGCCTTTTTTACTGATGTGGTCGTTGGGCGGTTTTGTGTTGGGCAGTGTCGTAGCTTCTTGGGCTATGCTGGTGCCTCTCCTTGCGCTCTTATTGACGACACCGCGCAACGCTATTTACTGGTTTCTGGCCTTTCTCGGTTTGACGATTCTCAGCGCCGTTATTGAGCCATTTCTACGCACGGATAATCTGCTCTCCCCACTGGCGCGTGATATCTTCTTTGTGATTGATGTAGGGATTCCATCTTCCGTTATCTTTACTTTACTGCATTATTTTGTCACCCAGCGCGATGCGGCTCTGGGTCTGCTCTCCCACGAGAAGGAGAAGACCGAGCGGCTGCTGCTCAACGTCCTGCCCAAAGAGATTGCCCTGCTTCTCAAGGAGAGCGACCAGTCCATCGCCGATGCCTTTGACGACGTGAGCGTCCTCTTTGCCGATGTGGTTGGCTTTACCCCACTATCAGAGATGCTGACGCCGCGGCAGGCGGTGGATCTACTTAACGAGATTTTTAGCCACTTCGACAGCTTGGCAGAAAAGCACGGGGTGGAGAAGATCCGCACGATTGGTGATGGCTATATGGCCGCGGCCGGCGTGCCCCATCCCCACCCGATCCATGCCCACGCCCTCTGCCAGATGGCCCTGGAGATGCGCGCCTATATGGAGAGCCGGGCTGTCAACGGCCATCTGCTTGACCTGGAAATCCGCATCGGCATCAACTCCGGCGCGGCTGTGGCCGGGGTGATCGGCACCACCAAATTTCACTACGACCTGTGGGGGGATGCGGTGAATATCTCGGCCCGTATGGAGTCCCACGGCGTGCCGGGCAAAATTCAGATCGGCCAGGCCACCTACGAATTGATCAAAGATGTCTTTGTCTGCGAGTCGCGCGGCTGGATCGAAATCAAGGGCAAAGGTCCGATGCAGACCTGGTTTTTGGAGGATGTGATCGAATGATGTGTCCCCATTGCAAGGGCAAAACACCTAGGAAGTCCCTCTTTTGCGGCGTCTGTGGCAAACGGATCGCCCTGCGCTGCGCCCGTTGCGACAAGCGCGTCCCCGTTCACTTGGCCCACTGCACCCGCTGCGGTCTGGCGCTGGATGACAGGGTGACAGGGTGGCAGGCTGACAGGAGGACAGGAGGACAAGAGGACAAGAGGACAGGAGGACAGGAGGACAAGAGGACAGGAGGACAGGAGGAGCTATTCCCTTCCTCCCTTCCTCCCTTCCTCCCTTCCTCCCCCGCCGACCGCTTTCTGCCCCCCGAACTGGCTGCCAAGCTCGAATCTGCGCGCACGGCTGGTTCAATGGAAGGTGAACGCCGAGTTGTCACAATGCTCTTTTGCGACGTGAAAGGCTCCACTGCGGCCGCGGAGAAGCTGGACCCGGAGGAGTGGACGGAGATTATTAATGCTGCTTTCGAGCGGATGATCCGTCCGATCTACAAATACGAGGGCACAGTGGCCCGGCTGATGGGTGATGGCATCCTCGCCTTCTTCGGTGCGCCCATCGCCCACGAAGACGACCCCCAACGCGCCGTCCTCGCCGCCCTGGACATTCTCGACAACTTCCGAGATGCCGCCCCAATCTCCAATCTCCAATCCCCAATATCTCTTTCCCCCCGCATCGGCATCAACACCGGCCTCGTCGTCGTCGGCGCGGTCGGTTCCGACCTGCGCATGGAATACACGGCGATGGGTGACGCCATCAACCTGGCCGCGCGTATGGAGCAGACTGCCCAGCCCGGCAGCGTTCAGATCGCCGAGGCCACCTGGCAGCAGGTCGCGCCGCTCTTTGACTGCGAGGAACTGGGCGGCATCGAAATCAAAGGCAAGACCGAACCAGTGCGAGCCTGGCGGGTGCTGGGGCGTAAAAGCGATCCGGGCCGGTTGCGCGGCATCGAAGGGCTGGAAGCGCCGCTGATTGGCCGCGAGAACGAATGGCAAACTCTGGCTGCGGCCTCGGAAAAAGTACAGAAAGGCGTGGGCGGTATCGTCTTTCTGGTGGGCGAAGCCGGGCTGGGCAAGAGCAGACTGATCAGAGAATTGCGAATGCAGAATAGCGAATGGCGAACGGCGAACGGCGAACAGCGAACGGACGACCCAATCGCCAATCCCCAATCCCCAATCGCCAATCCCCAATCCCCAATCGCCAATCTCCAATCTCCAATCCCCTGGCTCGAAACCGCCGCCTACTCCTACGAAACTGCCCAACCCTACGCGCTCTTTCAGCGGTTGGTGCGCCAGACCGCGATGATTCTGGCGGGTGACGGGGCAGAGGCCATCGGCGCAAAACTGGACGGGTTGGCCCAGACGCTGCCGGAGGAAAGCCGGACCCAAAGTCGGCGTGTGCTGCGTTCCCTCTTTGGGCTGCCCAGCGAAGACGGCCCGCCCCTGGAAGGCGAGAGTTTCCGCGGCCAACTCTTTGTCGTTACCGAACAGTTGTGGCGGTGTTGGGCTACACAGCCGCTGGTGCTGGTCTGCGACGACATCCACTGGATCGACCCAGCCTCGGCGGCCCTGCTCCAACACCTGTTGCCGCTGACCGATGAACTGCCTATCCTTCTCATCTGCGCCACCCGCCCGGATGAGGGCGCGCCGGGCTGGGCACTGCTTTCCAAGGCCCAGGCGGACTTTCCCCATCGCACCGCCCGTATTGACGTGCGCCCCCTTTCCACAAACGACAGCAACCGGCTGGTGGACTCGCTGCTCGCTATCGACAATCTGCCCGCGGCCGTGCGCCAACGCATTTTGGACAACGCCGACGGCAACCCCTTCTTTGTGGAGGAGGTGGTGCGTACCCTTTTGGAAACCGGAGCGGTGGCGCGGCGCGACGGTCAGGTCTTCTGGTGTCTGGAAGACGACGACCCGGACATCCGCATCCCCGTCAGCCTGCAGGCGCTGATCACCGCCCGCATTGACCGGCTGGACGAGGGGGCCAGGCGTACTCTGCAACTGGCCGCGCTGATCGGGCGCAGCTTCTATCTGCGCGTCTTGCACGCCATCGCCGAGGGCGGTCTCGCCGTGGACCAGCAGGTGACTGTCCTGCAACGGGCCGATCTGATCCGGGAGATCGCCCGCATCCCGGAGCGCGAGTTCAACTTCCGCCATATCCTGACCCAGGAAGCCGCCTATCGCACGATTCTGCGCAAAGAGCGCCGCACTTTTCACCGCCGGGTGGCCGAGGCCATCGAAACGATCTTCCCCGACCAGTTGAGCGAGCAGGCGCTGACGCTGGCTTGGCACTTTGCCGAAGCCGGGGAGAGCGCCCGCGCCGTCCACTACTACGCGCGGGCCGGTCACGCTGCCTATCGCCTCTACGCCATCCCCGAAGCGCTGACCCACTACAACCGGGCGGTGGAATTGGCAGCCACTCTCGACCTGGCCGCGGCTGGGCTGACCGACGATCTGCTGACCGTCTATGCCAACCGCGGGCGGCTGCTGGAATTGGATCTGGCCTTCGATCAGGCGGTTGCTAATTATGGGGAAATGGTGGCGCTGGGCGAACGGCTGGACGATCCCCGCTTCTGTCTGTCTGGCTGGCTGGCCGAAGCGACGATTCGCGCCATTTTTACGCCTGTGCGCGACCCTGCGGCCGGGATTCGCCTCGCGCAAAACGCCCTGGCTCTGGCCCGGCAGCGCGGCGATGCCCTCTCGGAGGCGCGTGCCCTCTGGAATCTGATGCTGGTGGACTCGTTCGGCGGCACAGGCCAGGAGTCAATCGAACGCGGCGAGGCTGCGCTGGCTATCTGCAACCGTTACGAAAACGATCCCCAGATCGCCCCCGCCCTGTGCGAGTTGAAGGCTGTGATCCTCAACGATCTCTACCGCCCCTATCTTTTCAGTGGGCAAATTCAGCGCGCCCTGGCCCTCAATCAAGAAGCCCAGGCATTGCTGCGCCAGCAGGGCAACCTGCCTATGCTGGCCGCCGCGCTCATTCACATCGCCGTCGCCTATTTTGAATTGGGTGAGTTTGCCAAGTTGCACGCTGCGCTGGACGAAGCCAACCGCATCAGCCGCTCGATTGGCAACCGGGGCGGCGAGGCTGGCGGTGGTTTTACTGCTGCCTTCGCCGATATCGAACAGGGCAACGTGCGCGCAGCCCTGGCTGGCATCCAGCAGAACATCGCCCTGGCCCTAGAGGTGGGGCAGATGGGCGAAGATATACTCAACCGGGCGGCCCTGGCCTGGCTATACAGCGACTTGGGCGATGGGGCGTTCGCCGCAGCCCAGATGGAGAGTGCCCTGGCGGATGCCGTGGAGATTCCTTTTATTCACACCTATTTTCTGGCCCTGGCCGCCCATTTTCAGATCGGGTTGGGCAATCTGGCGCGCGCCGAAGAATGGATGGCTGTGGCCCAGACCCAGATGAGCATCTCCTTCTGGTTCTTTGCGTCCCTCTTTGTGCCGCTGGTAAGCGCAGAAGTGGAGTTGATGCGGGGCCAGGCGGATGCAGCCATTGCCCGCCTGGAGAGCCTGCTGGAACGGATGGCGGCCAGTGGTTCCCGGACACATCTCTACGACGTGTATCTGCTGTACGGGCAAGCGCTGCTCCAGACCGGGCGCAAAGACGCGGCGCTGGCGTCTCTGCGCGGCGGGCTGGCTGTGGCGGATGAATTGGGGGCGCGGCGGGTGCGTTGGCGGTTGCTGCGCGCGCTGGCGGAATTGAGCGACGACGCAGCCGAGGCAGATCGTTTGCTGGTGGAGGCTCAGGCGGAAATCGACTGGTTGCTGGCGGAGATTCCCAGCGAGGAGTTGCGGGCGTCGTTTGCGCGGCTGTCGGCTAGGCCGTCAGCGCCAGCAGCTTTGCCACAGACGGCGGCGGGGCTTCCAAGTGCGTGACGGCAAAAGGGTGAAATGCAATATGAACTGTCCCAACTGCGCCACACCAAACCGAACGGATGCCAACTACTGCCTGCGCTGTGGCTGGTGGCTGGCTGCGCGCTGTCCCTTCTGCCAGCAACATCTCCCCAGCGGTGTCTTCTTCTGCGACCGTTGCGGACGCCAACTCGCGGCTGCGCCGGACAAGAGGACAAGAGGAAGGGAGGAAGGGAAGACAAGAGGACAAGAAGGGTTACTCATCCCTTCTTCCCTTCCTCCTATCCTCCCTTCCTCTTCCTCCCCCATCGACCGCTACCTCCCCGCCGAGTTGGCGGCCAAACTGGAGGAGGCCCGAGGCGGCGCCGAGGGCGAACGGCGTGTCGTCACAATGCTCTTCTGCGACGTGAAAGGCTCCACCGCAGCCGCGGAGAAGCTGGACCCAGAGGAGTGGACGGAGATCATCAACGTCGCGTTCGAGCGGATGATTCGACCGATCTACAAATATGAGGGCACCGTGGCGCGGTTGATGGGTGACGGTATCCTCGCCTTCTTCGGCGCGCCCATTGCCCACGAAGACGACCCCCAACGCGCCATCCTGGCCGCCCTGGACATCCTGGCCGCCTTCCGAGATGCCGCCCCAATCCCCAATCCCCAATCCCCAATCTCCTTACTCCCGCGCATCGGCATCAACACCGGCCTCGTCGTCGTCGGCGCCGTGGGCAACGATCTGCGCATGGAATATACGGCCATGGGCGACGCCATCAACCTGGCTGCGCGCATGGAGCAGACGGCCGAGCCGGGAACAGTCCAGGTAGCCGAAGTGACCTGGCGGCTGGTCGAGCCCCTCTTCGATTTTGAAGAACTCGGCTCTATCGAAATCAAAGGCAAAGCCAAACCAGTGCGCGCCTGGCGGGTGCTGGGACGCAAAGCCGAACCGGGCCGACTGCGGGGCATCGAAGGGCTGAACGCGCCGCTGATTGGCCGCGTGGCTGAATGGGAGAAGATGGCTGGTGTGCTGGAAGGACTGAAGGCCGGGCGTGGCCAGATTGTCGCGTTGATTGGGGAGGCCGGAATCGGCAAAAGCCGGTTGATGGCCGAGGCAAAGGCCCGTTGGATAGAGCTGAGCAGCGGTGTCAATTGGAGCCAGAGCCAGGGCGTAGCCTACGAGGGCAACCGGCCCTACGGCCAGATTCAGCAGCACTTCCGCCAGGTCATCGGCGCACGGGACGGGGACGAACCGGAGACCCTGCGCGCCAAATTGGCCGACAGTCTGGGCTTTTGGCCCCAGGAAGCCCGCGAACGGGTGAGACAGGTGATTCCCGCGCTGCTGGGGATTCCACTTCTGCCCGGCGAGGAGGTATTGGAAGGCGAAGCCCTCAAACGGGTCCTCTATTCTCTGATGACAGACACCTGCCGGGTGATTGCCCAGGCCGCGCCCTGTGTGATGGCCTTCGACGATCTCCATTGGGCCGACACCCAATCCGTCGATCTGTTGACCCATTTGCTGCCCCTGACCGACGAAGTACCTATCCTCTTTCTGGTCAACTTTCGCCCGGAACGCCAGGCTTCGGCCTGGGAGCTGAAGGAGAAGGCCGCAGCCGACCTGCCCCACCGCTACACGGAGATTGGCTTGCAACCCCTTTCCAGCGCCGAGAGCGATCTGCTGGTGGATAATCTGCTCACCGTGGCTGATCTGCCCTCATCCCTGCGCCGGATGATTCTGGAAAAGGCCGACGGCAACCCTTTTTTTGTGGAGGAGATTGTGCGCACGCTGATCGACACCGGCGCGGTGCAGCGGGACGCCAGCGGCGATCACTGGCAGAACAGTACGCCGGTTGAGAATATCGAAATCCCCGACAGCATACAGGCCCTGCTGGCGGCGCGGATGGATCGGCTGAGTGATGATGTGCGCCAGACCCTGCAACTGGCTGCTGTGATTGGTCGCCGCTTCTACTTCCGGGTGTTGGAGCGTATCGAGGCGAGCAGCCACACGGATCACATCCACGCACCCCTGCAAAGTTGTTTAAATACCCTGCAACGGATGGAAATGCTTTTGGAGGCCAATCGCCAGCCCGAATTGGAATATGCCTTCCGCCATGCCCTGACCCAAGAGACGGCCTACGGTTCAATTCTGCACCGCCAGCGGGCCGTCTTTCATCTCCACGTGGCCGAGGCACTGGAAGCGGTCTTCCCCGATCTGCTCGACGAACACGCGCCCCTCCTGGCCCATCACTTCGACCGGGCCGGGGAGCCGCGGGCCATCCACTATCACACACTGGCGGGGGAGAAGTCTCTGCGGCTCTTTGCCAACGCCGATGCCCATCAGCACTTTGACCGGGCCTTTCAATTGGCCCTGGCCCAGCCGTCGTTGGACGAGGAACTGCTGATTCAGCTATCCAGCCGGCGCGGGCGGGCGCTGGAATTGGATTCCCGCTTTGCCGATGCCCTGGCCGAGTATACGCAGATGGAGGCTTTGGGCAAAGAACGGGCCTTACCCCGGCTGGAAGTCAACGCACTGGCTCTGCAGGGAACTCTGCGTTCCACTATCAGCGACCAATTCAACCCTGAACTGGCCCAATCCCTGGCCGACCGGGGGCTGGCCCTGGCCCTGGCCCTGGGCGATGAAGCCGCCGAGGCCCGCGTCCAGTGGAATCTGCTAAATCTTTACCGGCTCTTTGACGAGGAGAAGGGAGTCAGAGCCGGACTGCGGGCTATCGAATTGGCGGGAAAATTGGGGATGCACGAACTGCGGGCCTTTGCGCTCAACGATATCGTTCACGCCTTCGGTGCCCTGGGCCAGATGGACGAGGCACAACGATATTCGCAACAGGCCCAGAAGGCGTGGCGGGCATTGGGCAACCAGACGATGCTGGCCGATTCTCTCTCGACCGCCTCGCTCTATAACACCCTCAGCGGCGCGCTGGATATGGCTCTGGCCGATACCAGCGAAGCCTATGCCATCAGCCAGCAGACAGAAAACTTGTGGGGTATTTCCTATAGCCAGCATATGATTGGGCTGATCCACTGGCTGCGCGGGAATGTTAGCCGCGCCCTGGAGGTGTTGGAAGGCTCCATTCACTATGGCGACCTGGCCGGATTTTTGGTTGCCCAAACTATGGACCGCATCTGGTACTCGGAGGTTCTGGTTCAATTAGGGGCGATTGAGAGGGCCGAGGAGACTGTGCGTGAAGTATTGGCCCGGACAAAAAACGCGGGACCCCAGTTCCAAGCATTTGCGTTGAGCGGTGAGAGCCATTTCTACGCCGTGGCAGGCCAGCCCGATCGGGCACTCGATCTGTTGGCCCAATCTGATGTATTCGCATCGAGCGTATTTTACGTTCGCCTCTTTTACATCCAGGCCATTTCCCTGGCCTATTTCGCCAAAGGCGACTACGCTCAGGTCATCCGGCTGGCCCAGGAGAATATCGCCCTGATGGAACAGTCGGCTGGTTTCTACCTGCCCGAAGTCCTCTTTGTGTGGGGGCAGGCTCAGCAGGCATTGGGATTGGCCGCGGCCAAAGAGACATTTCTACGCGCCCGGGCCGAAGCGGAAAAGCTGGGCGGGCGCTGGCTGCTCTGGCAAATCCTGCCCCGATTGGCCGAACTGAGCGATGACCCGGATGAGGCTGCTTCTTTGCGCTCACAGGCGCAGGAAATCCTGGCGGGGATTGTGGCGACGATTGATCGGGATGAGCTGCGGGCGTCGTTTTTGCAGAGAACAGATGTAAGTCAACTTCTCACCTCAGCAACATCCCCACAATCTCCCCATCTCCATTCTGCTCCGCGGCCATCAGCGGCGTAAAACCACCCGCTTGCTGGCTGGTCACATCCGCGCCGGCGTCAATCAGTGCTCGCACAATCGCTGGGTTGCGTCCCGCCACCGCGGCGTGGATCGCCTGCAATCCCAGCCCGTTTTTGCTCACCGCGTGGATCTCCGCCCCCTTTTCGATCAGCCAGATCGCTACCTCCGCCTGCCCGAAGTAGCAGGCCAGTTGCAGGGGCGTGAAGCCGTCTTTGGCGAACCAATTAATCGTAGCCGGATTCCAGTCGTAGAACTCCACCACTTCGGGCAGATAGCCGATGGCCGCCGCCGAGAAGTTGTCCAGCTCGGCCCCGGCTTTGTGGAGCGTTTGGGCAATGGCGAACTGGTGGGCGTAGGTCGCCACCATCACTGCGGATTGCTGGTTGGCGTCGGTGGCGTCGGCCAGCCAGGGATTCTTCGCCAGCAGAGCGTCTACGGTGGCCGCGTCCCCGGCGCGAATGGCGTCGATCAGGGCAGCGCTGTCGGCCACGGCCTCAAGTGCAGCCACACCCCGCCCGCCAATAATTGCCGCTATCTCTGCGCACTCTTCCGCCAATGCCGGCGCACCCATCAGCGCTCCCTCCACACGGGCCAGACTGCGGTAAAGCGTGCGGATATGCAGCCGGGCCTCGCCGGGAATGTGGCCCAATGCAAGCAGCGCCTTTTCCGCCTGGACGGCGTGTTCGCGCACGTGGGCCGTGAGTCGCCCAATGCGGAAGGCGACCGATGGATGTTCCGGCTCCCAGAAGGGCGAACGGGCCTCCAACTGGGCATCGGTCAGCCCAGCCAGCTTTGCTTCCACCAGAAAGTGCAGCCGGGCATAGGCGGCCAACCGCTCTGCCGGGTCTGCTTCGGGGGTAGGCGCGGGGTCAGCCGCGGCCAGAATCCCGGCCCGCTGGTCACGGGGTGGCATGGCCGCGACTGCGCCCTTCGCCTGGGCGTCCAGCCCGGCCAGAATCGAGATGAAAAAGCTGCGCTCGGCCCCGTCCATGTGGCGTAGCGCCTCCATCACCGGCCATTCGCCCTCGGCAGGCGCGCTGGTCAGCCCTGCCGGGTCGATCCCCACCAGCAGGCCCAGGAAATCCCGATACGCCTCTCGGTGGTGGGCCAGCAGTTGCTGGGCGTGGGTCGGTGGATTCCCCCCTGCCGTGCGGCGCACCAGAAAGGACGCGGCCAGATCGTCTAAATCCTGGGCCGTGCCCAGCAGGGCCATACGCACGCCGCCGTAGTCGCCCCAGGCAAAAGCGCCGCTGGCCAGTTCGGCGTCGGTCAGGAGGACGGTGGCCGCTGCCAGTTGTTCGACGGATTGGGTCAGTTGGGAGAGGGTCATTGGGCTGTCTCGAATTCTGGAATGCGCAGGTTCTTTTGGGGTAAGTGTGGAATGAGAGAAAGCAGTTCGACTGGCTAGAGAAGTTTATTGGATTGTAAGAGATATCCTCCACTTCGCTCAAGAATTGAAGAAGTGGTTGGGGAGAGACTCCTTCAGTCGTAGGCTCGTGCTTAGACGGATCGTCAAAGGGATGGCGATGCCATTCTCCCTTTCTGCCATCGCGTCCGTATAGACGTCCTGCCGGACCGATGAGGGCAAGGCTCAATCGGTCACTTCGTGTACTCAGAAATGCCTGAACAAAAAGTTGAGGAGTAATGTAGAAGCGAAGGGTGAGCGTGCTGCTGGTCTGCTCAACGATCTGGGCTGTTTGCACGAACCAGAACCGTCGGCTGGCTTCGATGTATTCGTTCAGCAATTCGGCGGTAGTCATCCGAGGCCACTTTGCAGTTCATCGATTTGTCGTTCCATGGAAGCAATGCCATCAATGGCTGTTTCCCAGGTCATAGAGTCCTGATCGACCTCCCAGGTGTGTCCCGGTTCTGCGGTCAAACCCATCTTCTCAAAGGTGTTGAAATCCATTGCATACTTCTGGGACAGACGGGTGTCGGTGAGGAGATAGCGCGCCAACCGCCGCTTACATTCGGAAACGAGCAGGGAACGGAGTTTGTCTTCCGTGCTGATAAAACCATTTCCAGGCAGTCTATCCAGAGAGCGGGCAATTTCATCTGAAATTGTGATTGTTGTGCCCATTGTATACATCCTTAAACGAAATCTTTTCCCAAAACAGTTTTCATTATATGCTAACACGGAAGTCTTCGGCAAACATTTCCTCAAAAGGCCATTCCCCGTGTCCCGTCGCCCGTTTGCCGCCATTCTGCTCGTCTCCCTGGGCCACCTGCTGCTGGAAGTCTTCCACCAGTACCTGCCGGTGATCTACCCTCTGTTGTTGACCAAATTTGACCTCTCCTTTGCCCAGATTGGCGTGGTAGCCTTGACCGCCACGACCACCAGTTCTCTGGCTCAGCCGATCTTCGGCTATTTCACTGACCGCTGGGATGCTCGGCGGGTGGTAGCGTTCAGCGTGCTTTGGCTGGGGCTGTTGATGGGTCTGGTGGGACTGGCGGGAAACTATTGGTGGTTGCTGGTGATTGTAGCCCTGGCCGGGCTGGGATCGGCGGCCTTTCACCCCGCGGGCGCAGCGGTGGTGAGCAAAGCCACCCGGGGCCTCAAAGGAATGGCCGTCTCCTTCTTTTCCGTGGGTGGCAATCTGGGCAGCGCGTTCAGCTCGGTGCTGATGGCCGCGGGGCTGGCCGCCTTTGGACTGGTCGGCACGACGATTCTGCTCCCCCTGGCCCTATTGGCAGGGGGGCTGCTCTTCTTCGGTTTGGGCCGGGAAGATGCGGGTGAGCAGGCCAGCCACCGCAAGTCCCAGGCGGACGCAGGGCCCGGCTTTGGGCTGGGGCTGGCTCTTCTCGTTCTGGCGGTGATGGCCCGCTCCTGGTTTCAGTTCTCCCTCACCTCCTATCTACCGGTCTGGCTGGAAGGTCAGGGGCGCACAGTAGCCGACGCCGCCCAGATGCTCTTTCTGCTCTCGATTTGCATCGGCCTGGGGAGCCTGGCCGGGGGAACCCTTTCGGATCGGGTGGGGCGCTGGCAAGTGCTGATCGTCTGTCTGGCCCTGCTCTCACCCCTCTACTGGTTCTATCTCAACAGCAGCGGGGCGACCCAGGCCCTTTTTCTGGCCGGGATGGGCTTCAGTCTTGGCTGTACATTTCCCACCGCGGTTGTCCTGGCCCAGGAAGTCTGGCCCCGCGGATTGGCTCTGGCTGCCGGTCTGGTGATGGGGTTGGGTTGGTGGCCCGGAGGAGTGGGCACGTCGGTGACAGGACTGCTGGCGGACCGCATTGGGTTAGACGCTGCGCTCCAGTGGCTGCTCGTCGCACCGGTGCTGGGCGCGCTGTGTATGGCGGTCTTTGCCGTGGCCCAGCGGCGGACGGCAGCAGTGACCAGTAATCGGTGAGCAGTAATCAATGGCAACCCAAGCCGACTGATTACTGCTCACTGTTCACTCTGCTATACCCCTTCCACCCGCAGCGCCTCCAACGCCTTCACCAGCAGCACCCGCCAGAAATCGCCCTCGTCGATGGGCAGATAGACCGCCTCCCGGCCCACGTGGATGGCGTTCTGGGGAGATGAAAGATGACGTGGCCCAGGTCTGACGCAGATGGGCTTGTAGGGCCCGCCCTTGGGCGTCTGTGGTATACTATTCATACTGACTTTGGGGGTAAAGTGAATGTTTTGACTATTCTCAGGGAGGGAGTTCTCATGCAAATTGCAGAGCTACTGGACTCAGCGCAATATGTAACCGACAATGAAGGCAAAAAGAATGGTGTTCTGCTGGACCTGGAAGTTTGGCAGGAGTTGGTTCAACTTCTTGAACAAGAAACAACAGCCAACGGCAGCGCCATACCTGAAAAGGAAGATGTAGAGGAAACGGAACGAGAGGCAGCTATGCTTCGCGAAGAGGCTGCATTTCGCAAGCTGCATCCCTCTTTGTACAAGCAGTATGCCGGCAAATATGTGGCTATCTACAACGAGCAACTCATTGACAGCGGCTCCGATCAGATTGCTCTTTATCGCCGTGTACGTAAACAACACCCCGGCCAATTCATCTGGATCGCGCCAGTCAAGGAAACCCTCGACGAAGTTCTCGTCTTTCGCTCCCCATTCTGCCGCTTCGCTTCGTACTCACCATCCTAGCCTGCGGTCGTCTGGCTACGCCGAGGATGCTTATCGCTCTACTCATTTTATAGAATTGGATGAAACAATGACTACATTTGAAACAATCTGGCATCGCATCGAAGCTCTTGAAGGCGAGACTTTTAGGCAAATTCGTGGGAAAAAGTTCACATACAAAATTGTAGGGAATTCGCTTGCGCTCGATTCTACGAACCAGAGTATTTCCCAAAAGCAACTCGAAGATGCATTTGAGTTGCTACCGCTTGAAGACACTATTTCTGTACAGCACTTGCGCGCCCCTTCGTATATCTATGCAATCCTGATGGATCCTCGCGTTCGCCGCGGCGATTGGTAAGCAATTGTTGTCTGGCCGCCCACTGCAATACCCCAATACCCAATATCCCCTACACCCCTTCCACCCGCAGCGCCTCCAACGCCTTCACCAGCAGCACCCGCCAGAAATCGCCCTCGTCGATGGGCAGATAGACCGCCTCCCGGCCCACGTGCAGGGCCTTTTGCTCAATGAAATCCCCTTCGTCGCTCATATGCCCCAAATCCCGGCGCAGGCGCGTCTGCAAATTGCGCCGTTGGGCGTCGCTCAACCCCTCTTTGCGGATGGCGATCTGATCACGCCGCCGCCCGATATTGAGGATGCCCGCCTTCAGGGCCAGAATTTTGATGAGGATTTGATAGAGCAGATTCTCCAACGGCATAGGCAGACCGTCCCGCTCCTCGTCCGCGCCGAAACGGTCCAGCAACTCCTGGCGCATAGCGTCGATCTCCGCCCGGCTGTTCAGCCCGGCGATGCGCCGGTAGAGTTGCAGACGCAGCCCCTCCTCCTGCACATACTCGGTGGGAATTTCGGCCAGCAAGGGCAAATCCAGCGTCACCGCCGGGGCGAGAGGATCGTCCAGATCGAAGGGGAGCGCAGATTGCGAATTGCGAATTGCGAATTGTGTAGTCGGTGTCTCGTTCGGGTCCAGACTCAGTTCTCCCTCCTCCTCTGCGTCTCTGCGTCTCTGCGCCTCTGCGTTAGAATCTTTTCGTCCTTCCGCCTTCTCAAATTGAGATTTCTTGCGCCGCAGTTCGTTGACCGCCTGGGTCAGCAGCCGGGTGTAGAGATCGAAGCCGATGCTGGCGATCTGCCCGTGCTGGCGTGATCCCAGCAGCTCCCCCGCTCCGCGGATTTCCAAATCCCGCATGGCAATGCGGAAGCCCGCACCCAACTCCTCGCTGCTTTCGATCAGCGCTTCCAGCCGCCGCCGAGATTCGAAAGTGAGGGCTTTGTGCTTGTCGTAGAGCAGATAGCAGTAGCCCCGCACTGCGCCGCGGCCCACCCGTCCCCGCAACTGATAGAGTTGGGCCAGCCCGAAGTGGTCTGTGCGGTTGATGATCATCGTGTTGGCCCGGCGGATGTCCAGCCCGTTTTCCACAATCGTCGTGGAGACCAGCACATCGATCTCCCCTTCGGAGAAACGCAGCATCACATCTTCCAGCCCTCGCTCGGTCATCTGGCCGTGGGCCACCTCCACCCGGGCATCGGGCACCAGCCGCCGCACCCGGACCGCAATCTGCTCGATGCCCTGCACCCGGTTGTGGACGAGAAAGACCTGGCCGTCCCGGTCGATCTCCCGCTGGATGGCCTGTTTGACCAGATTGTCGTCATATTCCGACAGAATTGTGCGCACGGGCAGCCGTTCCTGGGGCGGGGTGTTGATGGTGCTCATATCCCGCACGCCGCTCAGGCTCATGTGCAGGGTGCGGGGAATGGGCGTGGCACTGAGGGTTAGCACATCCACCTGTGTGCGCAACTGCTTCAATTTCTCTTTGTGGGAGACGCCAAAGCGCTGCTCTTCGTCCACCACCAGCAGCCCCAGATCGTGAAAGTCCAGGTCTTTGCTAAGCAGACGGTGGGTTCCCACCACAATGTCCACACTCCCCTCCCGGATGCCCTGCAAAATTTTCGTCTGCTGGGCGCTCGTGCGGAAGCGGGAGAGTACCTCCACTTTGACCGGGAACTGAGCCAGGCGGCGGCTGAAGGTGCGGTGGTGCTGCTGAGCCAGGATAGTCGTGGGCACGAGGACAGCCACCTGCTTGCCGTCCATCACCGCTTTGAAGGCGGCGCGCACGGCCACTTCCGTCTTGCCATAGCCCACATCGCCGATGATAATCCGATCCATCGGCTCCTCCGACTCCATATCCCGCTTGACGTCGGCGATGGCCCGCATCTGGTCTTCGGTCTCCTGAAAGGGAAATGCAGCCTCCATCTCCTCCTGCCAGGCACTATCCGCGCCAAAAGCGTGGCCCGTCACCAGCTCCCGCTCGGCGTAGAGGACGAGCAGATCCTCGGCGATCTCCTCCACGGCCTTCTTGGCGCGCTCCTTCACCGTCTGCCAGTCCGCCGTGCCCAGGCGGGTGATGGCGGGCGGGATGCCGCTGTCCCCCGCGCCCACATAGCGGCTGAGCCGATCGGCCTGATGTACGGGCACGTAGAGTTTGTCATTCTGCGCGTAACTGACCTGCAAATACTCCCGGGCCACGCCGCTCAGTTCGAGCTTCACCAGCCCCTCATAGAGGCCGATGCCATGCTCCATATGCACCACATACTCCCCGGCCTTGACATCGGCGAAGAAGAGTTCGGGGGCCACGGACGAGCGGGCTTTGGCCTGTTTGCGCGGCCCACTGTTCTGCCAGCCAAAGAGTTCGGCGTCGGTGAGGAGGAGGAGGGGATTGGGGATTGGGGGCGTGTCGCCGTTGGCACGGATGACAAATCCTTCGGATAGGACGGACTGGACAATTGTCACGCCCGCGCCGGGGGGCGTGGCGAGATCGGCGCGCAGGTCGGCGGGGATGTCGGCTTCCGTCAGGTCGTGCTGCATCCGCGCGGCCTGGCGGGTGAGAAGAATCACCTGGCTTCCTTCGCGTAGCGACTTGCCGATAGCCTGGACGATCTCTTTGCTCTTGCCGCCGAAACGGGGACCGGGGACAAAGCTGCGGGCCAGGGGCGAGGGTTCGCTGTCTGCCCGACCTGCCAGATCACCGAAGCCGAGCAGAATCGGCTGGCGCGCCTGCACGGCCGTCAGCAGTTCCTCCCCGCTGAAAAAGCTGGATGGAAAGCCCGCGGGCAATTCCCCGCTGCGGCTCAATTCGTAGCAGAGTTGCTGCACCCGTTCATCGGCTTCGCGTAGCCTGATGGTGAAGTCTGTGCCGTCGTCAATCAGAAGCGTCGCGTTGGTGGGCAAATGATCCAACAGGGAAGCCGGCTGGGCGTAAAGGAGAGGCAGATACCATTCGATACCCCGAAAGCTGCGCCCCTGGGCCAGCAGTTCCAATTCGTTGGCAATCTCATCCCGGATGGCGAGCAGGACATTGGGGTCGGCGAGGAGAGGGGACTGGGGAGAGGGGATTGGGGATTGGAGATTAGAGATTAGGGACTGGGGATTGGGGACTGGCGACTGGGAACTGGGCACTGATAACTGCTCACTGTTCACTGACTCTCCACTTGCCACCTGCCACCTGCTACTCGCCACCCGCTCGCCATACTTGCTCAGCGCCTCGCTGCCTGGGCCGATTTCGATCCGCTGCACCTTCCGCTCTGTGCGCTGGGTGTTGGGGTCAAAGACGCGCAGACTCTCCACTTCGTCGCCGAAGAGGTCGATGCGGATAGGATAGGGCAGGTTGGGCGGCCAGATGTCCACCAGTCCACCCCGGCGGGCAAAACGGCCCGGCTCCTCCACCACCTCCGCCGGTTCATAGCCAGACTCCACCCAGCGGGTCAGCGTCTCGTTCAGGCGGATTGCACCACCGACCGCAAGGGGGCGCAGAGAGAGGCGCAACTCCCTGGCCGGTAGGGTCATTTGCAGGAGGGCGCGGGTGGGCGCGATTACAACCGACGCGGGGCCTGACTTGCTTTGCAGCGCGGCCAATGCGGTCAGCCGGGCCTGACGGGTGCGGTCGGTCCAGGCGATGCGCTCGAAGGGCAGGCTATCCGGCTCTGGGTAGAGCAGCACAGGCGGGCCTCCCTCATCCGCAGGGGGCAGAAAGTGGCTGATTGCCTCCACCCAATGCTGGGCCTGCTCGCTGCTGCCGGTCACAATCACCAGAGGGCCGGGCCTGTCGGTAGCTAAACCCGCGGCCAGAAAGGGTCGGGCCGCGGCCAGAAGTGCCAGCGGCGCGGTGCTGCCGGCTTCCAGCAGTGGCCGGTAGGCGGGGATGCGTTGGAGTGTCGGGAGTAGACCGTTGAGTTTCATCGGGTGGGTGCTCCGTTGGATGATGAGATGGTGTAATGACGGAATAACCATCATCACACCATCTCATCATCCGTTGAATCTGTTCATCGCCGCTTCAATTCCCTCAAACAACCAGCATTCGACAGCATCCGCCGCTGTCTCGCGCAGGATGGAAAACTCTTCCTCTTCGGCGACGCTGAAGTTTTGCAGCACATAATCCGCCGGGCTTATCCGTCCTGGCGGGCGGCCAATGCCCATGCGCACCCGGCCAAATTCCTGTGCGCCGCCCAAATGCTGAATGATCGATTTGATGCCGTTCTGCCCGCCGGAGCTGCCGCCGGGCCGTAGCCTCAGTTTGATCGAGGCCAGATCCAGGTCGTCGTGAATGACGAGCAGGTTCGCTACATCCACATCGAAATAGCGCATAAGCGGGCCGACCGCTTCGCCGCTGTTGTTCATGTACGTAATCGGCTTGACGAGCAGCACCTTCTGCCGTTCGGGCAGCCCGCCCAAGGGATTGCCTGGCTCTGGAGTGCGCCGACGGCTGATCCAGCCATCGCCAAAACGGGCTTTGTTCTGGCTGCGGCCAAGGTCGATGCTATGGCGGCGGGCCAGGATGTCGATCACTTGAAAGCCCAGATTGTGCCGGTTGCGCGCATATTGGGGGCCGGGATTGCCCAGGCCCACGATCATTTTTACGTCTGCCATTACGAATCTCGTCCGATTCTCGTCGCTTTGTGCGCCGGGTTGAGCCCAGCGCACAAGTCTTTGTAAGAAATTCATCTTTCGATCAACGCCGGAAACCCTCTCACGGGTGGATGTGCCTGTGGGAGGGTTCGATTTTAACAGTTCAATTGGTGGGCCGCTTTCTTATCCGCCATGATCGACAGCCAAGAAAACTGCTCTACGCTTTAGTTGACCCGTGCCAGCGCCCATTGAATCAAGCGCTTGGCCGCAAAAACGGCAAAGACGATCAGGAAAACCCCTGCGGTCCAACGCGCGCCGGTGAAGAAACGTTCGCTCAACCGATCCAAGGAGATCGCCGCGCCCAGTTCTCGGGTGATGGCATTGCCCTCGCTGGCAGTATCCGCCACTGCCGCCTCCTGGGAACTGCCTGATGCCGCCGATTGGTTGCCTCCGGAATTACCACCGCCACTGCCCAGGGCCACCAACTCCGGCGTGGCGGTTGGGCTAGGCTCAGCCAGATTGGGCTGGGTGACGGATACCACCACCGGTGTGGGCTGGGTGATAGGCGTGGGCGTGTCAATGGGAATCGGTGTGGGCGTTGGCCCAGCGGGCGTTTCCGTGGGCGTGGGTGTGGGTGCTTCCAGATTCACCCGCAGGTCACGGGCAAAGAATTCGCCGTAGTTGCCGTCGGGCCGCACAATGCGCAAACGCAGGGTGTAGGTTCCCGGTGCCAGATCGCCTGTCTGCCATATGCCCAGTTCGCCGTCAAAGACCTGGGATGTATTGCCCGTAAACCAGATATACGACTCGTCGCCGCTGGGTTCTTGTTTGAAATAGAGTTCGTAACGGGCGAAGGAATCGTTGGAGGCCGTGCCCCGAACAACTACACTGCCCTGCACGCTGCTGCCTGTGCCCGGCGAGGTGATTCCTGGCCCGGATTGGGCCAGAGCCGATGGCGCGGGCATCCACAGCGCACTCACGAGGGCCAGAATCAGAAGGGCAAGTTGGATCGTAGATAAGCGGCGTGCCAGATTTGTCACAGAAAAATACTCACTTATTGCCTAAGTCCGTTGCGAATATAATCAATAATCGCAGTCAACTGCTGATCCGTCAAATCCGGGCGACCGCCGCTGGCAGGCATCGCCACACCGCTCTGGTTCTCAGCTGCGCCTGGCTCGCGTCCTGCCCGCACCATTGCCAGCAAAGCCGCGTCGTCGTTTTCTGCCATAAAAACAGATTCGACAAAGCCGTTGCCCAGAGTGGGGATACCCTCTCCCTGCGGGCCGCGACAGGCCGCGCAGGCTTGGGCGTATAGCAATCTGCCTTCTTCTAACGTTGGCGGAGCAGAGGAAGGTTCCACCGGATTGTGTTCCGCATGCTCGGTTCCGGCCAGGACAGTCACCGGCAGTGCCGCCGCTTCTGTCTTTTTGGCCTCTCGGGCTTGGCCGTAGACACCGCCGTAGATCAGCAGGGCCAGCGCCACAATCACAACTACCGGCCAGCGGGCAGGTGTCCGTTGGTCTTCATCCGGTTGGTCGCTGTAATAGGCGGTCAGCATTGCGATTGTGATGATCAGAAAAGCGATCATCGCCAGGAAAGGAATCGTAATGAAACCAAACCAATTGATCCAGGGCGTTATGCAAGAGATGCCCGCCTGACAGGCTGTGGGCGCGCCAAAAATCGTCGTCTTTTCCAGCAGATAGTGATAGGTGGAAATCCCTTGCCCAAAGAGCGAAAAGGGCAGCACCAGAAAGGGCAGATGCCAATCCCGGCGCAGAATGCCAAAGGCGATCAGCCCGGCCAGGGGATACATCAGAATGCGCTGATACCAGCAGAGTGTACAGGGGAGAAAGCCCCGCACTTCGCTGAAGTAGAGGCTGCCCAGCATCGCAGTCCAGGCGGCCAGCAGCGCTATATAGAGTGCCCAACTGCCTGTGCGATTGGCAGATATTGAGGGTTCCATCGGTGTCGCCTGTCTCTTTTATTGACCAGCCGCGGCCAAAAGCCGGTCGATTTCAGCGGTGATAGCTGCGTAGTCCATTGGGTTTTCCATAGGCACGTCGTTGATCAGCAACGAGGGGGTGCTGCTTAAACCCAGACTCATTGCCTTATTCAAAGAGTCGCGCACGCTCTGGAAGTGCTCTTGCCCGGTCAGGCATTGGGTGAATACCCGGCTGTCCAATCCCAAATCTTCGGCGTAGGTGATCATCCGCTCCGCGGAGAAGGCCGCCGCCCCTGAATTCTGCCCGGCGAAGAGTTTGTCGTGCATGGGCCAGAACGCGCCCTGATCCGCCGCACACTCCGCGGCCTGGGCTGATACACTGGCCCCCGGTTCGTGCTGGCTGAGAGGGAAGTAGTGATATTCCAGGCGGACTTTGCCCGTCTTGATGTAGTCATCCAGCAGTTTGGGCTTGACGTTCTGGTTCCAACTGGCGCAGGCCGGGCAGAGGAAGTCCTCCCAGCCCTGCAAAACGACTACTGCATCCGGGTTGCCGATGGAATTGCGGCTGATCCACTCGGCAGGGACGTCGTTGTAGTTGCTGGCCACCACGGCTGCTGGCTGGTTGGCAATCACATAGGCAATGACTACCAATAACACAAGAATGGCCGCGCCGCCAATCAACAGCAGCCCGAAGGGGGGCGCTTTCTTGCTGAGGGCAGCACCGGCAGATACGGGGCGGGAGCTCTTTGATCGTTCGGCCATTTGTCGTTATTTAACCTCATTCGGTGAAGGTGGGCGCGAGAATTGCTCCCAATAGTATAGCCTTTCCGCTGGAAAGTCGCCAAATGGAGAGGCGAATCCCGGCAGGCAAAGTTGCCGGATTTTTGGTGGGGCGCTATGCTGAATAGCGAATAGCTGTCGTACATCAATACATCGTGCATAGATCTCAGCGTACATTAACAACCGAAACCATCAATAGATCGTGCACACGGGTGCGGGGGAGGTCGATTCCAGTCGGAAAAAAGGCATTTTGGCAACGATGAACAATTTCGAGCCACTCA
>CAMDQF010000086.1 GCA_945905745.1 Litorilinea aerophila | reverse complement strand
ACGTTATGCCGTGGAAGCGTTAAAACTGCTTCCGGATTTGGTTGACCCGATTCTTATCAACCAAGTGATTGAGAATATGCCTTCTCTTGGTTCAATTCATTCTCAACAGTTTCAACCCTTCACTTGATCTCTGGCGAAGGTATTGTTTTTACAATACCCTTTTGTTGCCCAGTATTTCGTTGTAGTTTTCTTTACACCATTTTTTGTAAAGGTAAGGTCTACAATAATATTTTCAGATGTTCTGTCTGTTTCCACAAGGAATTCACCCTCACATTTTGGGCATACAGTCTGCTGTGGTAAACGAATAATTCTAGTTGGTTTGCGAATAATTTTAATACGTGGACCCCGTAAATTTGATTTTGTATTCTTTTTCTCCTTATTCTCAATCGTTTCTCGAAAACTCACCTTTTTGTTGTCATAGTCGGAGTAAGCAAATTCTAATATTGCTTCAAGCTGATGATGAACCGGATTGTCAGATTTTGTTGAATACTTCTTTTGCCAATTACTAAAATCGAGATCAGATATCAAACTAGCTTTATCTTTTATCTCGGAAAGCTCGTTCATCAGCAACTTCAACATTCTGCAATCGTCCTCATTGTAAACCAATAATGGATATTTATTTTCAGCGATGGGGGCTTCTTCCCAATAATGCCGCCACACCAAACTCTGCAACCCCGATGCCTCTGCTGCTGACCATTTCGCCCCAATAAACTGCCCAATCTCCTTCAATCGGTTGGAATAGATGGGAAAGTAGACTTTGCCATAGATGAAGCCATTGACATTGACCAGGCGTTGGAGGAGTGTAGTCGCGTCTGTGCCATAGCGGTTAGCCAACTTCTTGAGCGCCATAGCCTCGTAGTTGCCGTAGTGATAGATGGGGGCGTCTGGATACTCGTTGGCTTTGTCCACAAACTGCTGCCAGATGCTGGCTTCATCCGTTAGCGCGTCGGCCCAAAAAGAGTGATGTGTGCTGGATTCGTCCGCGCAGACCAGCAGGCCAATCAAGTAGTAGAGATTCTGGTCGGGGATGCCTTCGATATCCAAAAAGAGTTCAACGGGTTGTCGGTTGATCTCAGGCAACTCTTGCAGATAGATTTTGCCTTCGCGGATGGCCAACGCCTGTAACTCCAGACTGTGGGTCACAGGGGGTGGATTCTTGGCGCGCTTCTTGCGCTTGCGCGGTCGAAAAGTATAGGAGAGTTGGGTGACGGTAAAAATCCCCTTGCGCTCCAACTTGCGCATCACTTTGGGTGTCATCCTGTCCAATAGGCTGAGATTGTTCTCCTGTTCGGCTTTGGCCCGGCAGGCGCTGCGGAACTGGCAAAGCGGGCAGTGTTCATTCAGGATTACTGGCGGTTCTGCCGGGGCGTCTTGTGCCAGCCATTCCTGGAGCGGTTCGCGTACAGGCAGTAGAGTTTTGGCGCTCTCTGCCAGATTGATTTTGTGGGCTTTGCCTGCGCCATCGACGATAGTGCCCTTCGCCGGTGGCTTCTTCTGAATCTGTTCCAGTACGTAGGCCACAAAGTACAACGCCAACTTTTGCTCCCGGCTAATGCTGTGTGTGTCCACACAGATTGTCGGTTCATAGCTGTAACGACCCAATGCCGAATGAGTCCCCACTTTGGTCAGCAGACTGCACTCGGCCTCCCACATCTCCGTTTTGAGTGTGGCGTTGGTGAGGTGTGCAGATTTGCTCTCCAAGCCATTCGTAGAATAGGGGTGTACATTGCGCTCTGTTTGGGCCACTTTTTCCAGATAGGCTGCCTGATTGGCCCCCTGTTTCTGGTCAAGGATTCGCATATACTCGTGGGGTGGCCCGCTTTCGGCACCGGAAAGCAACAGAAATGCTTTGCGCTGACATTGGGCGTATGCGACGGCCGTGTTAGTAGTAATGGTTCGTTTCATTGTGGGTTTTGGGGTTGTAATGGTGACTATGGCAGGGACGATAGACAGCAGACCCGTTTTGAGAGACTTCCCCTCTATTTTACTTCAACAAGGCTACCGTGACGAACGAAAAAATCGCGGTATCGCTGAGAAAATGATTGAATGGTACAGTCGCCCGAAGATTGGGGAGATTTGGCGGCGGCTGCGCGAGGCGTGAAGAAGATAGGCGAAAGCGGTAAAAGGTGATATAAATGGTAGAGGGCAGTAGTGAGATTCACTACTGCCGTCTTGCCGTTTGGCCCTACCCTTGGATCATCACCAGCTTGTTGGCTGGGAGAGGATTTACCAGGGACTGCAGAAGCAGTATACCATGAAATATAAAGATTCGCAAGAGCTTTTTCAATTTTTGCGCGATGACTTGTCCACAGAACGTATCAATGCCTATCGCCTTCACGCAAACGACGGAGATATCGATTTGCTTGGTCGTTATTTCTGGAATGTCGCTTTGGGTGAATCGCTTTACCCAGTACTTAATACACTAGAAATAGCACTGCGCAACGAAATGGACCGGATTATGCGTCGAACGTTCCATAATCGCTGGTTAGACTTGCCTGACCGGACTTTATTGGAACCAGTCGAGGTCGCGACAATTGAGGAAGCAAAACAAAAATTGCTTGCCAGTGGTAGACCCGCCATTGGCGGAAAGCTCATCGCTGAGTTAAGTTTTGGATTTTGGACGAGTCTGTTCAATGTGCGCTACGAAACAAAAGTTTGGCGTCCAATCTTCGCCGATCACACTTCTGATCGGGCGTTTCGCCTCCTTCCCAGGAGATTTCGCACACGCAAGACTCTTTCAAGTCGGCTGACAGAAATTCGGCGGCTGCGTAACCGCATTTTTCATCACGAGCCGATATGGCGTCAGTCTGATTTGCCTGTCCAACACCAGAAGATATGCGAAGTGATTTACTGGATTTCGCCTGCATTGTATGAGACCGTCCATCTCTTTGACCGCTTTCCAGCAGTACACTCTCATACACCGAACCATTATCGGGAAATGATATCCACTCTGTTTCAGTGACCCAATCGATCCACAATTTTTATGACATATTTCAAGCGTTCTGATCTGCACACCCTCTTCCACGGCCCCAACGCCGGCTATGTGCTGGAATTGTATGACCGCTTCCTGGCCGACCCCGCGTCGGTGGATGCCGAGACCCGCGCCCTTTTCGCCCGCTGGACGCCGGATGCTACCGTTGTCAACGGCAGTGCGCCCACGCCGCCGACGCGCCCATCCCCAACCAACGCAGAGATCGACGCCATTGTCGGCGCGGTGAACCTGGCCCAGGCGCTGCGCGAATACGGCCACCTGGCCGCGGCCATCGACCCGTTGGGCCGCCCCGCGCCCGGTGACCCCTCGCTGGACTTCGCCTTCCACGGCCTGGCTGAGGAGGATCTTCACGGGCTGCCCGCTACCCTCGTCGGCGGCCCCTGCGCCGAGAGCTGCGCCAACGCCCACGAGGCCCTGGCCGAGTTGCGCCAGATTTACTGCGGCGCGACGGGCTACGACTACGACCACCTGCGCATCCCCGCCGAGCGGGAATGGCTGCGGGACGCCGCCGAGAGTGGACGTTTTCGTCCGCCCGCCGCGCCCATCAACGGCCCGGCCCTGCTGGAAAGGCTGACGCAGGTGGAGGTTTTCGAGCACTTCCTGCACCGCACCTTCCCCGGCAAGACCCGCTTCTCCATCGAAGGGCTGGATGTGATGGTGCCGATGCTGGACGAGCTGGTGGGTGCGGCGGTGGCCCAGGAGATCAGCAGTCTGCTGATCGGTATGGCCCACCGGGGGCGGCTGAATGTGCTGGCCCACGTCCTCAACAAACCCTACGCCCAGATGCTGGCCGAGTTCAAAGACCCGCTGGACCCCGGCACTTTCAACGTGCGCGACTATCTGGGCTACACCGGCGACGTGAAATACCACGCAGGAGCCAGCCGCATTGTGGCCGAGGACACGGATCTGGGCGTAGCTGCGGACGGGGAGATGACAACCGTCACCGTGGGGATGGCCCCCAACCCCAGCCATCTGGAGCACGTCAATCCGGTGGTGGAGGGTATGGCCCGGGCCGCGGGTACATTCGTGGAGCAGCCCGGCCCGCCCCGCTTCGACCACCGCGTCTCCCTGCCGGTGATCATCCACGGGGATGCGGCCTTCCCCGGTCAGGGCATTGTGGCCGAAACCCTCAACCTCTCCCGACTGGAAGGCTATCACACCGGCGGCACAATTCACATCATCGCCAACAATCAGGTGGGCTTTACCACCGACCCGGAAGACGTGCGAAGCACCCTCTATGCCAGCGATCTGGCGAAAGGTTTCAAGATTCCGATCGTCCACGTCAATGCCGACGACCCGGTGGCCTGCATCGAAGCCACCCGGCTGGCCGCGGCCTATCGCCACCGCTTTCAGAAGGACTTTCTCATCGATCTGATCGGCTACCGGCGCTACGGCCACAACGAAGGCGACGAACCGCGCTTCACCCAGCCGAAGATGTACAAAATCATCGACCAGCAGCCGACTGTGCGCCAACGCTGGGCCGGCCATTTGCAGGAGAAGGGCGAGATCGACGGCGAAGCTGCCCAGGCCCTCTACGACGAGCAGATGGCCGGGCTGCAAAAAATCTACGACGAATTGCAGCCGGAGGAGGCCCTTCCCGAACCAACTCTCACGCCGCCGCCCCCCGGCGCGGCCAAACAGATCGACACCTCCCTGCCCCTGGAACGGCTGGACGCTTTGCAGGCCAGCCTGCTCGCAGCGCCCGCTGGCTTTACCATTCATTCCCGGCTGCAACGAATCTTCGCCCGCCGGGTGGACGCCTTCGCCGACGCGGATGCGCCCGCGGTGGACTGGTCGCACGCCGAGCAACTGGCCCTGGCCTCGATTCTGGCCGAAGGCGTCGCCGTGCGTCTGACCGGGGAGGACGCGGCGCGGGGCACTTTCAGCCACCGCCACGCTGTCCTCCACGACCCGGAGAGTGGGGAAATCTGCATCCCATTGCAGCTCTTCCCCCAGGCCCAGGCCGCCTTTGAGATTGTCAACAGCCCCCTGACCGAAGCGGCGACGATTGGCTTTGAGTACGGCTACAACATCCACTCCCCGGAGCGGTTGGTGATTTGGGAGGCCCAGTACGGGGATTTTATCAATGTGGCCCAGGCCGTGCTGGACGAATTTGTCACATCGGGGCGGGCCAAGTGGGAGCAGACCCCCTCCCTCGTCCTGCTCTTGCCCCACGGCTACGAGGGCGCAGGGCCGGATCACTCGACTGGCCGTCTGGAACGCTTCTTGCAGGCCGCGGCCGAGACGAATCTGCGCGTGGCCTACCCGACGACCGCAGCCCAATATTTTCATCTGCTGCGCCGTCAGGCATTGCTGTTGAAAACCGATCCCCTGCCTCTGGTGGTGATGACGCCCAAGAGTCTGCTGCGCCATCGCCTTTCGGCTTCCACACCGAATGAACTGGCCGAGGGGCGTTGGCAACCTGTCCTGGACGATCCGCAGGCAGATCCGAAATCGGTGCAGCGGCTGATTTTCTGCTCCGGTAAAGTCGCCATCGACCTGCTGGACCAGCCCGCGGCGAAGCGATCAGCCCTGGCGGTGGTGCGGGTGGAGCAGTTGTACCCCTTCCCGACGGCGGAGGTGGAGGCAATTCTGGCGCGCTACGCCCAGGCCGAGGAGCTGCTCTGGGTGCAGGAGGAGCCAGCCAATATGGGCGCCTGGGATTTTGTCTATCCCCATCTCCACGACCTGCTCCAACACCGCATCCCCCTGCGCTATGTGGGCCGCCCGGACCGCTCCAGCCCCGCCGAAGGCTCGTCCGCCTGGCACGCGGTCAACCAGAAGGCGCTCATCGAAGAGGCGCTGGGGGTGGTATAATGGCGTGGTGCGTAGTGCGTAGTGCGTGTACTGTTAAGTGGTGCTGAACCGTGGCCAGCACCCTATTTTGTCGATAATCCAGCACTACACCACCCAAATTCTACTGATATTAGTTCACGCACCACGCACTAGGCAATACGCACCACGCACTACGAAACAAAAATCAGGAGTTCTTCGATGAGCATAGAAATCCTCGTACCCGCAATGGGTGAATCGGTCGTAGAGGCGACGGTCGGTCGCTGGCTGGTGGAGCAGGGCGCGGCTGTGAAAGCGGGCCAACCTCTGGTCGAGCTGCAGACCGACAAAGTGGACCTGGAAGTGGCCGCAGAAAAAGCGGGCGTGCTGGCCGAAATTCTGGTGGAAGCGGGCGCGGATGTCCAGATCGGTGATGTGCTTGGGCGGCTGACGGAAGGAAGCGGAAGCGGCAGCAGCGACGCGCCCGCGCCCAACGCCGCGCCGTCCAAAGTCGACGCTCCAGCTTCGGAAGAAGTGGAGGTGAAAGCCACTCCCGTGGCCCGGCGTATGGCCGAAGACACGGGGGTGGATGTGGCGAAAATCGCTGGCAGCGGCAGCGGTGGGCGGGTGACAAAAGAGGATGTGGAAAAGGCGCTGTCGGCCAAAGCGGAGCCTGCGCCTGCAAAATCATCCCCCAGCATCCCGGCATCCCAGCAACCCAGCCCAGCCCCTTTTCCCTTTGTCCGACCCGATTCCCACCGGGAAGAACGGGTTAAACTCTCCCGCCGTCGGCGCACCATTGCCCAGCGGCTGGTAGAGGCCCAGCACAACGCCGCGATGCTGACGACTTTCAACGAAGTGGATATGTCCGCGGTGATCGACTTGCGCAAACGCCGCCAGGAGAGCTTTGAAAAGCAGTACGGCGTGCGCCTGGGCTTTATGTCCTTTTTCACCAAAGCGGCCATCGGCGCTCTGAAAGCCTTCCCCCAGCTTAACGCCGAAATCGACGGCGACGAGATGATCCTGAAGCACTACTATGACATCGGCATTGCCGTGGGCGCGGAGGAAGGGCTGGTTGTCCCCGTCCTGCGGGATGCGGAGCGCATGTCCTTCGCCCAGATCGAGCAGGCCATCCGCGACCTGGCAAAGAAGAGCCAGGACGGCAGCCTTTCTCTATCCGACTTGCAGGGGGGAACCTTCACCATCACCAACGGCGGCATCTTTGGCTCCATGCTCAGCACGCCCATTCTCAACGCGCCCCAGGTGGGCATTCTCGGCCTGCACAAGATCGAAGAGCGCCCGGTGGTGGTGAAGGGTGAAATCGTCATCCGCCCGATGATGTACCTGGCCCTGAGCTACGACCACCGCATTGTGGATGGCCGGGAGGCGGTGCAGTTTCTGGTGAAGATAAAAGAGTTGATCGAAGATCCGGAGCGGATGCTGCTGGAAGGGTAAGGAGTCTGCATGGGCGATTCTTGGCAGGATTATCGTCGGCTGGCGGCCTACTTTCCGCGGGTCTTGGGATTGATCTGGCAGGCCAGCCCACTCTATGGAAGTGCGGCTCTCGGCCTCACGCTTGTCGGCGCCTTGGCAAAGCCAGCCCAGATTTGGCTGATGAAGGTGATCGTTGACCGGGTGACCGGGCTGCTGTCCGCCGGGGATGTGGGTACTGTCGTTGACTGGAGTGGGCTGGCTGTACCGGCTGCCCTCCTCTTCGCTGTCCTTATCATCGGTGATGTGAGCGCGTCCCTGGCCGAGCATCTGCAAAGCCTGCTGGGCTTTCAAACGACGAGTTTTGCTGATGGGTTGATTCTGGACAAAGCGGCCCGTTTGGATATTGCGTTCTACGAGACGCCAGGCTTTTATGATCAGTTGGAGCGGGCGCGCGAGGGTACCTGGCGGGTTCACAATGTGGCCCGGCAGTCAATTGGTCTGGTCAGTCACGGTCTGGCGACCCTTTCCACCCTGGCCCTGCTGGCAACGCTTCACCCACTGGCTGCTGTTGTGCTTGTGTTGGTTTCTATACCCAATCTGGTGATGAAAAGTCGTTATGCCAAACGCATCTTCGGCCTCTGGAATCTGCTCACCCCTGCCAGCCGGATGGTGAGTTACCTTTCCGGGTTGTTGGTCTCCCGGGATGCCATCAAAGAGGTGCGCCTGTTCGGGTTGCAGCCTCTCTTTCTGGAACGCTTTCACGCCTACTGGCGCACCTTTTTGGATGAAATCCGCCAGATTCTCTTTGCCCAGGAACGGGCCAATCTGCTGGTCTCTACCCTCTCGGTTATGGGCGCAGGTGCGATTTGGGTCTACGCAACGGTGCAGACGGTGGCTGGCCGCTTTACCCTGGGCGATCTCACTTTGGCTTTTCAGGCAGTGGAGCAGGCGCGCAGCGGCATGGCGAGTTTCTTTGGAATGGGCGGTATGTATGTCGAGAACAGTCTTTATCTGCGCAACTTTTTCGACTTTCTCTCTTTGCCGCCCAGCAGTGTGGAAGGAGCGCTGCCAGAGAGCAGCCCAGTTGTGGAGGGGAAACCCCGGGTGCCCCGCCCCTTGCGCCAGGGCATTGAACTACGCAACGTCTCCTTTCGCTATCCCGGAGCGACCGACTTTGCCCTGCGCAATCTCTCTTTTACGATTCCACCGGAACAGACCGTAGCAATCGTCGGCGAAAATGGCGCGGGCAAATCTACACTGGTCAAGCTGCTGGTGCGACTCTATGATCCCACAGAAGGAGAGATTCTGCTGGACGGCCGCGACCTGCGGGAGTACGACATCGCCGATCTCCAGCACACACTGGGAGTCATATTCCAGGACTTCGTGCGCTATCATCTGAGCGCACAAGAGAATATCGGCTTCGGCCAGATCGAATTTGCCGAAGATGTGGCGCGGGTGCAGGCAGCCGCCGATAAAGGCGGCGCAGCGGCTTTCATCGAAAAACTGCCCAAGGGCTATGCCACACTGTTGGGCAAAACCTTTGAAGGCAGCGTCGATCTTTCCGGTGGAGAGTGGCAGAAGTTGGCCCTGAGCAGGGCTTTCATGCGCGAAGCCCAGGTGTTGATTCTGGATGAGCCGACTGCCGCGCTGGATGCGATTGCCGAGGATCAGGTCTACCAACGCTTTGCCGAATTGTCAGCAGGACGGATGGTGCTCTTCGTTTCTCATCGGTTTTCGACGGTGCGCATGGCCCGACAGATACTCGTTCTCCAGGATGGGCTTTTGACAGAGACAGGCTCGCACCAGGAGTTGATGGTTCTCAACAAACACTACGCACAGATGTATAATGTGCAGGCCGAACGTTTTCGTTAAAATGCGGCGCGCCGACGCCAGAGCTGTCATCTAGCCAGCCGAAATTCTCGACCAGCCAATGGTTGCAGCGGCGCACCTGACAGCTCTTTCTGTGGGATATCGGGAAGTTATCAAACCAACATCGGAGTATTTGGACCCGTGACTGATTATCTACTGCGCATCCTGACCGACGACGGCGGGCTGCGCGCGACAATTGCCCAGACCACCAGCCTGACCATAGAAGTAGCGGGCCGCCATCGGGCATCCCCCCTGGCGACCGCGGCCCTGGGCTATGGCCTGACCGGGGCGCTTCTGCTGGGCAGCCTGCTCAAAGCACAGCAGCGGGTAGTGGTGAAGGCTGCGGGCACCGGCCCACTGCAAAAGCTGATCGCCGAAGCTGACAGCCATGGACACAGCCGGGCCTATGTCGGCCAACCCCAACTGGCCTCCTATGGGCCGATCTCACCTGAGCAGGTGGCGGAGGCTATCGGCGGTGACGGTATTCTGACAATTGTCAAGGATTTAGGGATGGAAGAACTCCACCAGAGTACCGTTCCCCTGCAAACCGGCTTTTTGGATGCGGACCTGACCTGGTATATGAATCAGTCGGAGCAGACGCCATCCATCCTGGAGATCGACGCGCTGGTGGAGCCGACCGGCACACTGCTCGCCGCGGGGGGGCTGCTTCTGCAAACCCTGCCCGGCGGCAATCTGGAGGCGCTGATTGCGTTAAGCGAACGGCTGGATGATCTACCCCCCATCGGCAAATTGCTGGCTGATGGGCAGACGCCGGAAGCCGTTGCCGCTATGCTATGGGGTTCCCATGCCTATACGGTCATCGAAAAGCGACCCGTCCTCTTCCGTTGCGGATGCAGCGCCGAACGGACGCTGACCGCTCTGTCCCTGCTGGAACCCCACGAATTGCACGAGCTCATCGCCTCGGGCAGCGCGGAGGTGGATTGCCACTTCTGCGGCGAACATTACGACTTTTCCCGATCTGAATTGGAGGCGTTGTTGTGACAGCCATCAAAGGCATTGCCGGGGTTGCGTACCGCGTATTTCGTACTGCGTAGGTAGTGATGAACCTAGCATTTCAATAATCACCGGAAGGTGTGAAATGAGAAACGTGAGATCGACCGTCGATCTCACGTTTCTCATTTTTATGGAAAGCAAATCGAACGCCCCAACTTACGCATCACGCAATACGCAGCTTTCTCTCTACCTCTACCAGCGCGTCATCCCCCCCCACATTGCCGGGAAAGACGATATAAGGCAGCCCCGGATGGCGGCTCTCGTCCCCCGTGCGCCAGACGGGAATGCCGGGGAGAATCTGTCCGGCCACAACTGCTCGCACAACGCCCAGGCCAGCAGTAGCCGTGTCACTGCTGGTGATGCCACCCTTTGCTACTAGATAGCGGGGGCGCTGGCTGATTTTTTGCACGATTTCGATTAGCCCGTCCGAGACCCGGCGGCCAATCGAAAGGCTGCCCGCGTGATCGTCCACAGAGACCAGCTTGCGGCTGGTAAAGACGGCGACGCTGCGATTCGCGGCAAGCGCGGCGTCCGTGGCGGCGATGGCAGCGGCGAGGGTTGAGGCGCGTCGGTCGTCCAACAGCGCGGCCACGTCGATCTCCACCGGCACAATCCCCGGCTGGGCCAGGAGCGCGTCCAACTGGGCTGTTGTTTTGGGCACATACGATCCGACGACGAAAAGGCCGCCGCCGCTGGATGGCAAGTCCAGATCGTTGGCTGTCAGCAGGGGACGGGCGGGCAGACCGGCGCGCACCTGCACAAAGGAGGCGGCAGTGCGGTAGAGAAAGCGCTTGCCCGCAGCTTCGGCAGCCAGCAGCCCCAGCACAAAGACCTCCATATCCCGGTAGCTGGCGCAGTTGACGAAGCAGACCTGGCCCCCGGAAATCCCCAGCAGCCGATCCCGCACCGCATCCGGCCCGCCCCGGCGCAGATCGTCCAGCGTCACCGCGGCCACATCCCCGGCTGAGACCCGCCCGCCGGTCTTTTCCTCCACCCAAGCGCGCAGGTCGGAATTTTTGTAGCCAAAGGCTTTGTCCGCCGCGTAGGGGGTCTGGGAGGCAGGCACAAGCGTATCGCCTTCCGCCACCCAATGGATATTGTCAATCGTGTAGCGACCGCCTTCCAGAAAGAAGGGGATGATCAGTGTGCCATCAACCGATTGGCCCAGCCCCTCGGCCAGGGCATCGGTCTCGGCGGGGTAGTGGCCGCGCAGGGTGGAATCGCTGCGGCTGACGACGACCACATCCCGGCCCGTCTGGGCAGATGCCGCGGCCAGATTGCGTCCGATGGTCCGGCCCAGTTGCGCGGCTTCCGGCCCTGGCAGGGCGCGGGAGTTGGTCAAGACGTAGAAACAGGCGGGCCGCGTGGACAGCTCTGCGGCTAGGACATCCACACCCCAACCGGTCAGAACAGGCAGATCGTAGACGGTCTGGGTTCCGGTGGGGTCGTCGTCCAGCACGACAATTGTGCGTCCGCTGGCCTCCACCTGGCCGCGGATGGTGGCGCGCAGGTCAACCGGCCATTCGGAGGGGAGGGCGGAAAGGGTTTGGGATTTGGGAACTGGTTGGATTGGCATAGTAAGTTTCCAGAGATTGGGAGATTGGGAGATTGGAGATTAGGAGATTGACGCACGCCACAATCTCCTAATCTCATAATCTCTCAATCTTTCCTTATCGACAAATCAGCACAGGCAGGCTCGTTTTCCTCAACACCTCATCCACTGCGCTGCCGAGGACAACTTCGAGAACCGGCGCGTGGCCGTAGCCACCCAGAATGAGGTGATCGACCTTCTGTTCGGCGGCGGTACGCAGGAGCGCCAGCGCGACCTGGCCTGTGGCCCGTATACAGTCGGCCATCACGCCGTGGCGACGGGTGTATTCGTAGGCCGTGCCCAGGCTCTCGTCTGTGGACTGACCCGCTTCGGCTACCGACACAACCGTCAGTCCGATCTTCCAGTGCATAGCCAAGTGGGTGGCGACAAAGAGCGCTTCCTGGGCTTTGGGGCCGCCGTCGTAGGCTACCAGCCCGTGGTTCATGGCTGTGGCCGGGCCAGGAACCAGCAGCAGGGGACGGGGCGAACGACGCACCAACCTCCCAATGCCGGAGCTGATGCGGGCAACCGCCCGTCGGTGGGGTGGGTGGTTGAGGGGCAGGACGACCACATCCGCCCAGTGTGCCCGCTGTATCAGCGCATGGCCGACGGGAAAAGTGCGTCTGGCCGCCACCTGTACCCGCAGATCGCCCTGAATTTCCAGCGCCCGACAGCGCCGCTCGAACTCGGTGCGAATCACCCGTACGGTTTCCCCAGCACGCTCGGCTTCGCTGGGAACGATGTGCAGGCCGTGGAGATCACCCCCGTCCCGTTGCACCAACAGCCCGGCCTGTTGCACTGCTTGCCAACTCAGCGGGCTGCCATCCACCGCTACCAGCACATCCTGGAAGAGGCGGTGCAGATGGTGGGTGGGCAGCCATTCCTTGCGCCAGACGCCGGGTTTTGGGCCAGGGTCCAGAGCGGAGGGACGGAGCAGATCGGCCAGACGCGTCCCGATGGCCCCGGCCAAGCGGGCTGCCACTTTGTCGCTCCGCTCGCTGAAGCGGGCCACCAAATCCTGGGCCGCGGCTTCCGTGTCCACCGGCCAACCCAATTCTCTCGATATATCCGAGCGATGTTCGGCAATCCAGGCGTAAAGGTCGGTCTCTGTGCGACCGGGGAAGTTGGCCAGAATGGCCCGCTCCCGCACCAGATTCACCACAGGCAGATAGACATTGTCGTACCAGTCAATGATCCCTTCGTCGTAGGGCAGTTTGCCGTTGGCGTCCCGGGAGAGATAGTAGTGGTGAACGTCTATCATCTCCGTCAATATCTCATATTGGCCGGGCACAGTGACGGTCAGGTCGTGCTCTGGGCGCAGACGATCCATCTCTGTGTAGGCCAGAAATTCGGCGTACTCGGCCTTGATGATCACCGCGTCCAGATCGTCGCCCGGCTGCAGGGGGACCTTCGTCTCGATTTCGGTGACAAAGGCGTCGATCTCGTCGGCCTGCATCTGCCGGGCTACCGAGACCCGGTGGTTGCCATCCTGTACGAAGTAGACATCACCCAATTTGTAGACATCAATGGGGGGCAGCCGTTTCTGATCCAGCACAGCCCGGCCCACGCTGGCCCAGCGGTTGCGGTCGCTGTCCCGTTTGGGCAGAAAGCCGCGGGTGAAGTCCTGGTAGCGGCCTACGCTGCCCACAATCGAGGCCAGGGGGATAGTGCGCTGTACCCGCTGACGGGGGGTATTGGCTTTGACGTAGGCCCGCACTTCTTCAAAGGGGAGCAGATTGGCCGATTTCCCGGTCAGCCGACTCCACAGCCGTTCCCAATCCGCGGCCAAGCGGGCCGAGCGGAACTGGCCGAGAATGGCGTTGGTTTTGGGGTCGTCGGTGGGGTGGGGCATAGAGAAAAGGGTATTGGATAGTAGATATTGGGCAGGACGTCATTGGGGCGTGAAAGCTGTTTGTGTGAGCATTTTGGTTCTCCTTTTGCGACTGCTGCTGGCTCTATTGTACGATATTCGGCGGGGAACGTCTATAAAGGCAAAAGCGATGGGGACACGCATCAGCGAAGCATAGTCGAGTGTAAGATTCAGGGCTTTGCGTCGATGAATTGGCGCCGGCAGGAGGATCCTTCGCAGTACGATTCGCCGGCACCCTCGCCCTGGCCCAGGAGCGGGCGGGGTTGCCGGTGACGGGAGCGTGCCTGCCGAGGAAAGTAAACAGTGACCAGTAATCAGTAGATGCCCACGCATCCCACTGATTACTGGTCACTGCTAACTGATCACTTCTTCTCATCCATCCACTCCCGCAACACCCGGGCGTGCTGGGGCAGGGCGATCTCCGGCTCTTCGATCTGCGGATGCCACTTCTTCTCCCACTCCGCGCTGAGATAGCCGCGGTAGCCCTTGGCCAGGAGCAGGTCGATCACCTCCCGGTTGGGCACTTCCCCCTCACCCAGCAGGACCAAATCCCACTCGCCGTCGGGCCGCCGCCGGGCGTCTTTGATGTGGACGTGGGCCAGCCGCTGGCCGATATACTTCCACGTATCGGCCACGCTCTCCCCCATCCGGTAGGGGTGATGGGTGTCCCAGATCGCTTTCAGGTTGGGATGCTCCACTTTCGCCAGGGTCGCTGCCACCTCCTGCCCGCGACAGAAGGCGTCGTGGGTTTCCAGGGCAACCGTCACCCCTTGGGCCGCGGCGCTCTCCATCACACCGGCCAACCCCTCGGCCAGCCACTCGATTGTCTGCTCGATCGTCTGCCCTTCGGCCACCCCACCGCCAAAGGTGCGCACCATCGGGGCTTCCAAATCGTTGGCCAGTTCCAGATAGCGGCGTAGCTCTTCCTGGTTCTTGCGCCGCTCTGCCGGGTCTGGTGACGAGAAGCGGGTGGAGGCGCCCAAGCCAGCGATCACCAGCCCGTTCTGGCGCATCAGTTGACGAATTTCTTTGCGCCGTGCCGCAGGCATATCCGCCGGGATAATCTGGCCGTCCAGCACGCGGATTTCCAGCCCCGCGTAACCGTCGGCTACGGCCTCTTCTATCATCCGCTCCAGGCTCCAGTTCGGGCAACCCAGGGTGCTGTAGACGAGAGGGAGTTGAGTGGGCATTGGGTGTTCTCCATTTTGTGTTTGATTATGTGGACAGTAGGGCAAGCCCGCTGATCGCTTCAAAGTGAAGGGTGTTGTGTGTCAGCAGGGGCATCTCGTGCCGAAGCGCACAGGCAGCGATCCAGGCATCCTGTGCCGTGATCGGCCTGCCTGTGCGCTGTCGTTCGGCACGGATACGCGCCCATTGCCTGCCAGTCGCATCATCATAGCCGAGGATGAGATGCCGCTACATTGCCTGGTGCAGTGATTCCTGGCGTCTGCTGCCCCAGTTGTGCAGTTCTGCCCAAAGGTATAGCTCGGCAACGGTGGCAAAGGCGATACAGGGAGTATTACCCACCAGATGTGACCGGAAATTCTCTGCCCGTGTATCGCCCTTGAAGACAAACGACCAGGCATCGGTATCTAGCAAGACGTGGCTCATTTATAACGATCGCCCCTCTTCAATCTGTAAGTCCTCTGATCGCCACATTTTACGGGCAATCAGAAAGTCATCCACCGATTCATCGGCGGGCCAGAAGTCAAAACGCAATTCTTCAATTCTGGCAATTGGGCGTTCTTCCAATTGCCAGACCTTCTCACCATTTACCCGAGAACGTCTGACAAGAGTGATGAGAAAGTCATCAACAATTGATAACTGATTGGGAGACAGGGCGTACAACCTTTTTGTCACATCTTCGACTGTAACGGTTGACATAGAACACCTCCGTAGAAATTAACCAGACACCTCACCACCAGTAGTATACACCAGTTACCTGACGAATGCAGCTAGATGCTTGACGAAATGGGCTTTGATGGCTGCGTCGTATTCCTTTTCGTGGGCGGCCAGCATCGCTTGCAGCCTGTCGCCGTAGTGATCCAGCACCGAGCCAAAGGTGACGTGCAGCACCTGGCGGGCGTCGAATTGGTTGAGCAGATCGGGCAGATGAGCGTCGCTCAGTTCCGCCGCCGCGGGGACTTTGCCCAGAATCGCCGAGACGTGATAGCTCTTGCGATCCTCCTCATAGCGGCTGCGGGCAAAGTCCAGAATCTCGCGGAAGAAGGGCACGTCGATGTGGGACATCACGCGCAGGGCCTCCAAATAGCTGGTGCCGGCGGTCTTCAGATGAACCAGCCCGTTGCAGTACTTCATGGCTATTGGGTAGACGCCGAATTTGTCCGAGCCTGTGTGCAGGCTCAGTTTGTAGCGGTTGCCGTAGTAGCGCATGACAGCGGCGTGGCCGGCGATATTGTCGTCCAACTCGGCCAGGTCGCCGATGTAATCCACACCCTTTTCAAAGCGGCCCACAAAGCGGGGGGCCAGACTGACGACGGCGACGCCCAGGCGGGCCAGCTCCCCGGCGATGTAGAGATGCTCGTGCAGGGTCGTCGTCGTGTGGGTCTCGTCCACTGACATTTCCAGATCAAACGGCTTGCTTCCCATCCGGGCGCGCAGATGGCGGGCCATTGCCACCGTGTGGGCCACGGCCCGGGCGTATTTGGCTGCGGCTTTGTAAAGCAGATGCTCGTCGAAAGTCAGCGCGCGGTCGTCCAACACAAAACTGCGCAGATAGCGGGCGCGCAGCGCGTCCAGCGAACTTTCCAGGGCAGCCCAGGGCAGAGCAGCCATTTTTGCGGCCAGGGATGCGTCGTCCGCGTGTTCAGCCGCGTCGTCCACATGCGCGCCGGGGTCAATCGTAAAGAAGGTGTAGCCAGCATCCACAAAGGGGTCAATGTCGGCGATGGTTTTCATGTGGTCGGCGTCCGCGCCCCAATCTTCGCGCCAGCCCATTTGCAGCACACCCCACAGCGCGTCGTCCAGCACATTTTGGGGAGTGCGCCCGGTGCGGGTGTTCTCGCGCACGGATTGCTGTGCGTAGATGGGGGCGACACCCGTGCCCTGGGTTGCCAGGATGTGGCCCGGTGTCGCCACCCCCAGCCGGTCGCCAAAGCCAGCGGAGGTGCGCAGTCCTAGCGCCACCGGCGAGGCCCAGGCCAGGCGGGAACGAAGCTGACGGGCATTGGCCGCGCTTAGCCCGCAGATGGCAAGCCCGTCGGCGGTGACTGCATTGGGCACAAAACCGTCGGTATTACCGTAGACGCCGAGCAGCCGCTTGCCCTCCGCATCCCGCAGCATACAATAGGTGGTCCCGTCCTGTTCCACGACAGAAGCGGGGTAGAGGGTCAGTTCAGAGGGAATTGTGAGCATTGGTGACTCCTAAGAAATGAAAGAAACAGAACGCAGAAACCGCAGAAGACACAGATTTTCGCAGATTTTATCCGCGCCTATCCGCCCAATCCGCGTCCTCCGCGTTCTATTCTCTGGGCAGCGTGCATCAATCAAAATCATGAAAATCTGCGTCCCGCTCAAAAATCCAGCATCGCCTTGACGACGCCAGTCTCCGGTTTGGTCCAGCTTTCAAAGCGGCCCAGCATCTCCTCCGGGCTGGCGTGGTGGGTAATCCACGGTTCCACTTGGATAGTTTTTTCTGCCAGAGCGGCCAGCACCCGGTCAAAGTCCTGGGCCGTGGCATTGCGACTGCTCTTCAGCGTCGTCTCCCGCCGGTGGAATTCCGGGTCGTTGAAAGTAATCTCGCCCTGCACCAGACTGACAAAGACCAGCCGCCCGCCCTGGGCCACCAGACCGAAGCTTTGCATCATCGAGGCCGGGTTGCCGGTGGCGTCAAAGACGAGAGTGGGCAGATCGTCTGCGCCGGTGATGGCGTGCAGTTGGGCCGCCACATCGCCCCGGCCATCGACCACAAATTCGATGCCCGGCTGTTCCGCGGCCTGCTCCAGGCGGCTGTCGGCCACATCCATCGCAATCACCCGCGCCCCGTCCAGGCTGGCAAACTGGGTCGTGCCCAGACCGATGGGCCCCGCGCCGATGACCAGCGCAAATTCGCCGGGGACGACTTCGGCGCGACGGGCCGCGTGCGCACCGATGCAGAGCATCTCCACAACCGCCAACTGGTCGAAGCTCAGGTCGTTGGCCCGGTGCAGTTTGTCAGCCGGTACGTTTATCAATTCGCGCATCCCGCCGTCGGTATGCACGCCCAGCACTTGCAACTTCGAGCAGCAGTTGGTCGTCCCCCGCCGACACGCACCGCAGACGCCGCAGTTGAGATAGGGGCGGACGCAGACCCGGTCGCCCACGACCAGCCCGTGTGCGTTCGCATCCGGGCCGAGCGCGACAATCTGCGCGCCCAGTTCGTGGCCGAGGATGCGCGGATAGGCGAAGAAGGGTTGGCGGCCCCGGTAGGCGTGCAGGTCTGTGCCGCAGATGCCCACCCGGCGGATGGCGACCTGGGCTTCGCCGGGGCCGGGCGCGGGGGGCGGCGCGCTGTCGATGAGGGAAAAGCTGCCCGGTTCGTTGAGTAGAAGTGTCTTCATTGATGCTCCAATAGTAGGTTGGGTTATCGCCTGCTGAAATCACCGAACGCCTCGTCAGGTCGCAGGCGATAACCCAACAGACGGGGCAAAATTAGTTCGACTGTTGGGTTCGGGCGGTTGCTATGAATGGGAATGCCAAAGGCTCTGCCCCCGAACCCAACCTACGAAAGCTCGTCCGCGCTCCACCGCCTGAAAAACCCAATCTCCCGCGCAAACGTATCCATCCATTCGTCGGCGGGGACTTCGTATTCGCAGTGGATGGAAACCGGGCCAGCGAAGCCCGTGCGTTTCACTTCGGCAAAGACTTCCGTCCAATTCACCACACCCTCGCCCGCCGGAACCCAGCATACTTTGCCTGTGCCGTGACCGTTGGACGCCACCCGCTCCACAAGCACATCTTTGAAGGAAAAGAGGCTCACATATTCGGCGGCCATAGACAGCCCCAGGGTAAAGGGTTCGCCGTTGACTGCAAAGTGGGCGGGGTCGAGATAGGCCCCGATGTGGGCCGGGTCCCGATCCCGCAGCAGGTGCATCAGTGCCCCTGCGTTCAGACCCAGATAGCTGCCTGAATGGGTGTGATAGCAGACCTGCACCCCGTAAATACGTCCCAGAATCTCCCAGTTTTCCAGGGTGCGTCGGGCGCTGTCCACCTGTGCCCAGTAGAGCTGGGCCGGGTCGAAGCGGAAGTAGCCCAGTTTCAAGCGGGGGACACCTGCGCCGGCCAGGGCTGCCAGCAGATTCTCCGCCTCGGGCTGACGAGGATCGATCAGATTCGTCGGCCCGGTGACTAGCGGTACAGCCAGCCCCGCCGCGGAAAACTGGCGCACCGCTGCGGCCAATGTGTGGGCCGCATCCTCCGGGCTGACCGGATAGCCGGGCCGCACGCAGAGATCGTAGCCGTCGAAGCCGTGGGTGTGGGCCAGGTCGATCAGTTCGGGAATGGAACGGTCGCGCAGGAGTTTGGAGAAGACGAGCAGTTGCACAGGTGGAAATCCTTCTTGAAAGTGTTGCGTACTGCGTATTCCGTATTTCGTAGGTAGGGATGATTGAGACGCTGAAGGTAATTCTCCTGCGTCACTACACAGGATTTCCTGGCAGCGAACCATCTGCCGCTCGCTTACGCAATACGAAATACGCAATACGCAATACGCAATACGAAACTATATTCCTCCCAGCCGGTGACACTCCTCCTGCAGCCAGATCACCCGGCGCACACTCTCCGGGGTGATGGCCAGGGGCGCACCGTGGCGGATGGTAGCGTAGAGCTCCCGGTAGAAGCCCCGGTAGGCGTCGTCGGTGTCTTCGGTGCGCTCCCAGTTTGCCTCCTGCCAGGGAATGGTGTCCCGGTTGTAGGAGCGGTCCGGCGTGGGCGCAGTGTCGAGTTCCCGGGGAATCAGCGCCGCCGGGTCGAAGAATTTCCAGTCCAGGCGGCGTGCGCTGCCGTGCAGACCGCCTTGCGTGCCCAGAATGTGCCAGGTCTCGTCCGGGAAGGCGTCGCAGGAGGAGATTTCCAGATCAATCGTCGGCGCGCCGACGCCCTTCAGGACCAGCTTCACGTGATCGTCCGCATCGCCCAGCGTCAACGTCCGGTCCAAATGGACGAGAATCTCAGGCTCGGCCGGCCCGAAGAGTTGCAAAATCATATCCAGAAAATGGGGTCCGGTGTTGTTGAGACTGCCGCCGCCGAACTCCTTGAGCGTCTGCCAGTCCCAGCGCCGACTCATGCGGGATTCGGTCATGCGGATCTGCACAATGCGCCCAAGCACGCCGGAGGCGATAATCTCCTGGACTTTGCGGAAGTCCGGGTTGTAGCGCCGGTTCTGGAAGATGGAGAGGACGGGCGCACCGGGCTGGGCCGCCGCGGCCACCATCCGGTCAGCGTCGGCCAGGGAGGCGGCCATCGGTTTCTCGCAGACGACGTGCTTGCCCGCTTCCAGGGCAGCAATCGTAGAGTCGGCGTGGGCATAGCTGGGCAGGGCGACGACGACCAGTTCTACGGCTTTGTCGTTGACCAAATATGCGAAGTTGTCGTAGGCCAGACAATCAAAGCGCTCGACCGCTTCCAGGCGCCGGTTGGCGTCGGCGTCGGTGACAGCCACGATCTGATACATCTCTTTCATCGGCTCCAGCAGGTGGGCATGGATAGCCCAGCCACTGCGTCCCAGGCCGGCGATGCCGACGCGGATTGGTGAGGTTGTCATGGGTGCAAACGCCTTTCAGATGATGAAATTTCGTGTAGAAAGGTAATGGGATGATGAGATGATGGATCGACACAACGACCCATCATCCCATTATCACTTCCGGTTGTCCAGTTGCTTCGACCGTGACTTGGCCGTCTTTCCAAACCAACAGCCCTGCGCCCATTCGGTTGACGGAAACGCTTCCCTCGGGTGTCGTCAGTCTCAGTGTGGCAGCTTCCTCGCCGAAATGGCCCGCCACCCAGCGGCCCGCGGTTTCGCTGCCCCACAGCCACAGCCCCGGCGCGGCACACTCGGCCACCGCACCCGCCGCGGCCACCCGCCCGTCGTTGCTCTGCTGGGCAAAATAGAACGCGGATGACGCTGATTGGGCAGATTTCCGCGGATAAACATCCGAATTCCCCTCTGCGCCTCTGCGTCTTTGCGTCTCTGCGTTGAGTTCTTCCTTTACTTCCAGCATCGGCCAGCCGATCTCTCGCCGGCTCTCCGAGCGGCGCAGAAGACGCCAGCCCATCAGGTCGAGTTCAATGCCCAGTGCCTGCCCGTCCCGGCTATAGGAAGCTGAGTAACGCCGCTCCCCCTCGGCGGGAAAAGTGAAGGGCGCGTCCAGGTTTTCGGAAAATTCACCCGCAGCCAGCGCCGCAGCCATCTCTCCGCCATTCGCATAGTCAGAACGATCTGCCACCTCCAAATAATAGGCGCAGATGGGCACGCCCTGAAAGAACGCGCCGGGCCAGCGCTGCTCCCAGAAGCGTTTGTCGGGGCCGCGATAGTTGTAGAGTTCCAGCACCAGATCGCCCTCCCGCTCCACCAACAGGGCCGGGGCCTGCTTGCCCATGGCCGTGCGGGTCAGGGGGCGGATGGCGGTGTAGACATCGCCGCTGCCCACCACAACTGTCGCGCCGGTGGGCACAACCGCGGGCAGGGCCGTCACCTGTTCGCCGTCGATCCAGACCTCCTCCGGCTCGCCGCAGCCGGTCCAGATGAAAGTGGCTTTGGCGCTGCTCCCCTGGACAAAACTTTGGGGGGCATAGACGCCGATGGCCCGGTTGCCCTCCATCACCCCGTAGAAGGCGCCCTCGTCCAGCAGATTGCGCTGCTGGCTGCGGTCGGTGGCGTGGTAGAAATCGCCGAACCACTTGTCGTTGAAGACGTAGCGGCTGTAGAGGACGCCAGGCTTCTCCATTCCGGGCCGAGTATAGTGGAGCATACAGACATCGGACTGGTTGTGGGTACTGGTGCTTGCCACACCCAGCGCCCAGGCCGGGGTGACGTGGGTGGTAAAGCCGATGGCCCGGCTACGCTCTGCGGTCTCGCTGATTGTATAGCGAGCCGGTCGCTGCTCTAACACCTCAGCAATCCATGACGGGATTGTGCCGTCGGCCAGCCAGCCCTGCACGCGTTCAAGATCTGGCGGGGTTGTGCCCACCACCGACGGGTGATAGGCCCGGCTATGGGGTGCGGCCCAGCGGCCTGTGCCTGGGTGGATGTGCAGGGCCGCGCTCACGGCCAGACGGGCGGCAAAGGCCCGTGCCCGGATGCGGGTGTCGGCGTCCTGTACATTTTCGGCCAGCACACCCAGGGCACGTAGGCTGACTGCCGTGTAGGTGGGACTGTTGTATTCCATCGGGTGGCCGGAGCGGCAGGTGAAGCCGATCCACTGACGTAGCTTCGTGTAGCCGCGAGTGGCAATCGCCGCATCGCCCAGCAGTTCGCCGCCCAGACAGGTGTTCAAAATGTCCAGGGCGGTGATGTTGGAATAGGCGACCAACACATCGAGACGGCGGATTTCGTCCAGCCCCAGGCGGATGGCGGCCAGCACCCGCTGCTGCATCGGCTCTGACAACCCCCCGCTATAGCCCAGCATCATTGGAATCAGCCCTTCCAGACAGAACTCCACCGCGTTCAAATCTTCCACGTGGCTGTCTTCGGCCATCCAATAGAAGTTGCCGAAGTGGGGGTCCGCGGGGTCGCTCTCCTGACAGGCCAACACCGCCTCCAGCACCTTATCGGCCAGGGCCAGATCCTCGGTTGCGCCGTTGGCCACCAATCGGCCCGCAAAATGGGCGGCCTTGCGGCTCTCGTGGTAGGTTCCGGTCTCGACCGTGTGCGCC